>CAZAHL010000077.1:0-23447 GCA_964484845.1 uncultured Chryseolinea sp.
GAAGTGAGGAGTTGGTAGATGGGTGATCAGTAATCGGTAGTTAGTAATCAGTAAACGGTAATCGGTGATCAGTAATCGGTGATCGAGTGTAGGTGCGGATATTGGTTGTAGGATTTCTACTTAACAATTGAGAGCTAGTTCTTGAGAGCTTCGGAAAGGAAGGTATCAACGATTTGCTGATACTTCTGGTCAAAGTATGGCGATTCGCTGTGTCCAGCTCCATACACCACCTCTAGCTGTACTTTTAAATTATTACTTGTGTACACACCGACAAGCTCGTGTGATTGATTTATGGGGACCTGAACATCTTGATCGCCATGAAAAATAAGCAAAGGAGGATCATGAGCATCAACCTGAAAGACCGGGCTTGCCTTTTGCGCCATCTCCGGAATATTATCGACCGTTTTTCCCAGCAACAACGCCATGGCTGGCCCTCTTACGCCAACACCGTGTGGTGTCGATTGCTTTAAAATACTGGTAAAATTTGTTGGCCCGTAATAATCCAGAATAGCCTGAATGGATGAACTGGTGTTGGCGTACTCGCCCAGATTACCTTCTAAGGCGCGATCGTTATTCGTTACACCCGTTAACACCGCTAAGTGTGCTCCCGCTGAAGAGCCGGCAATAATAATCTTATCAGAACGATAGCCGTGCTTGGCGGCATTTGCGCGCAAATAGCGAATGGCTGCTTTTATATCGTGAATTTGAGCCGGAAATCTGGCTTCAACGCTGAGCCGGTAATCAACACTTGCTAAGGCATACCCTGCCTGCACAAAGCTAAGGGGAGGAGATTCCCTTGAACCGGAGTGCCACGCACCGCCATGAACCCACACAATCAAATATGGACTCAGTTTTGATGCAGGGATGTAGAGGTCTAACATGAGCTTACGGCCTTCCACTTCCGCAAACTGAATATCCTTCAGCTCTTTTTTTGTTGATTGGGCATTGGACAGGATTGTTGTCGACCAGAAAATATATAAGAGAAAAAATTTTGTCATTAGGATTTGATTAGGAATGATCGGCACAATCTAGTTAAACGTCTTCTAAAGTCAGGTTCAGATTGTCTGACCTGGGATTCTTAGGATTAAAAGATTAAAGGATGATTGGATCTTCACTCATTTCGTAACGTATCAACAGGATTTGCCTTTGCTGCCTTTAAGATCGTGGAGCTTGTCGTGAGCATTCCTACGCAAAAGATAAAGAGCGCACACGCGACTACAGAAACAATTCCAACCGGAATATGGTAAGCATAGAGGTCAGCGAGCAAAGCATTCGTTAGATAGTAGCCGCCAACCGATCCCAAAAGAGCAGCAAAAAATAAGATGATAACAAACTCTTTGTTGAGCAAGGTAACTACATTCGTTATGGAAGCGCCCAATGCTTTTCGAATTCCAATTTCTTTTGTTCGTTTAGCAATATTGAGTGATGCCAGGGCAAAAATACCCGATGCTGAAAGCAGACCACCCAATATGGTTATGAACAGAAATATCTTCTCCAAATTTGCGTTCATTTGCCGGCTGTTCTTTAACACAAGATCCTCCTGATACTGGCTCTCGAAAAATTTGGTTGGAAAGAGTTGCTTCCATGTGGCTTCCAGATATTTTTGAATTTCCCCTAAATCACCTTTTTCTGCTTTGACAAACATCATGATGTACTGATTTTTGCCGGCAGGATAAAAGATGAAAGGCTCAGGGGCTTTGGACCGGTATAAATTATCAACGTGGTTTTCAATAACACCCAATATTCTGCGTTTAGTATCGTGGAGTACGACAACTTTATCCAGCGGATCTTTCAAGCCCGTTTTTTCTACAAAAGCTTTGTTTACAATAACACCTTCACTCTGGTCCGAAACATTCTCAAGATTAAAAGTACGCCCTTCGGCGAACCTTAAGCCCATCGTCTCAAAATAATTTTTTCCAACTCCTACGGCTTGAACCTCATATCTACCTGTATCCACGCGAACCGGAGTCTGGTAGTTATTGCTTCCGATATTTCCATCGCTAACCGCGACGCTTAGAATTTTAGGATTTGACAGAATAGCTTTTTCCATAATCTCAAAGTCGCGCTCACCTTGTATGCTAAGTGTAATAACCATTTCTTTATCGTAACCAAACTTGATAGTATCTTGATAGCGGGTATTTTGAATGAAGACGACACCCGCAATTAATACGATCACGGATAAGGCAAACTGAAGGGCTACCAGCATTCTTGTAAGCATATTCGTACCCTTTATTTGTACATCTCCTTTTAACAATAGTGTGGGCTTAAACTTGCTGCTTGATATCGCGGGATAAATTCCAGCGATCAAAGCGGAAATAAAAACCAAGACAATAAGGGCAATAAACAAGTTGAGGCCATTCATATCTTCAAGCCCGTACGGAAAGTTCCACATACTGGCAAACGCCGGTACGATCACTTGTGCCAATAGCAATCCAACGATGAGCGATAAAGAAATGGTAATCAATGTTTCTAACAGAAATTGGGAAATGATTTGGCCCCTGGCAGCGCCGATCGCTTTTCTGACACCTACTTCTTTCAGCCTTTTCGCTGTCATGGCGATGGAAGTATTTGTAAGATTAAAACAGGCAATGAGTAAGATGATCAACGCCATAGAAGTAAAAATGACCAACGGTTCAGGACTCATCCGGTGATTCACCCAACTGTAATGAATATCATTTTGATCGTAATTGATCTTGAAAGGTTCAAGGAGATAGGCATCCACTACCATATCCGTTCGTAGCCTGTTGCGTTCGGGAATATACTTACTGAATTGAGCGCTGATCTGAGGAGCGTTTCCCGGGGAGGTCAATTTCATGAACGTGCTGGGGTTACGCCAGTCACTCCAATCATCATCCTTAATTTTTTGGATCTCCATAAAATTTTCGATCCTCATAAGGGCTTTGAATGTAAATGTGTTATTGATCGGAAATTTTTTAATTACTCCGCCAACAAGCAATTCGATTTCAGATTCATTCACTGACGTTAGCACCAGTAATTTACCAACCGGATCTTCGTCACCAAAATATTTTTCAGCAAGCTCTTCGTCTAAAAAAATACTGTTTTTGTCTTTCAGAAACTGGTGACTTCCTGACACCAAAGGATAATCGAAAAGTTCAAAAAATGAACTGTCAACGAACGCAATGCCTTCATTAAAAACCTTGTCATTATAACGTAATGAGCCGCCGCCATAAACAAACCGCGTATACTTTTCTATGCCTGCAATTTCGTCACCGGCAATAGGAGGGAGCACAATGGGAGCCTGCGCCTGTCTGAGAATTTTGCCATCCTTATCCTTTGAAAGTGTGTGAAATCGAAAGATGTTTGACACTTTTTTATCATCATGGAAATTATCAAACTCAATGTTGTATGCTAATAATAAATACGCTGCTATGCAGCAGGCCAGAGAAACTCCAAGCCCTAGGGCGTTGATAATGATGTAACTTTTGTTTTTCAGAAAGCTTCTAAAAGCGACACGGAGATAATTTTTGATCATGATGAGGGGTTTGGTCGGACGAATGATGATAGCGAATGAACTACCAAAATATCACGTGGTTGAATTTCAACTATTTAGCTGAATTTTAACATACATAATTGTTCAAAATAATAAAATTTAATGCTCGAAATCGGACACTCAACAATGAGCAATGATCAATGACCAATGGTCTGGCTCGTTCGTTCATTGCTCATTACTCATTGCTCATTGCCCATTGCCTACTGCTCATTAATTTCTCCTGACCGACAATTTCCGGAAAATTACCTATATAGTTTCCCCGGCAACGTTGGCGGAGACGTAGCTTTATAAGAAGTCTATTAGAGATTTAAATTTATTAACTGATATTTGCGGCCGAATTTAATCACACCTATAACCTAATAACACTATGTCTCTTGTATTGAGTTACTCCCAGGCTAAAAAAGTATTTGAACATGCGAAAGCAAACCAGTATGCGATGCCTGCGGTAAATGTTACAACTTCTAACACTATCAACGCTACACTCGAGGCGGCTAAGACCGTAAATTCCCCCACCATTATTCAGTTCTCAAACAGCGGAGCAGCGTTCTTCGTAGGAAAATCAATTGCCAATAACGCCCAACAAGCGTCTATTGCTGGTGCAGTGGCCGGTGCCAAATACGTGCATGAGGTAAGTGACCTCTACGGAGTCCCCGTTTTGTTAAACACGGATCATGCGGCTAAGAAACTTTTACCCTGGGTAGATGGAATGATCAAACACGGCGAGGAATTTTTTAAACAGCATGGCAAGCCTTTATTCACTTCCCACATGCTCGATTTATCAGAAGAGCCCATTAAGGAAAACATAGAGATCAGCAAACGTTACCTTGAAAAGTTAACCAAGCTTGACATGTACATCGAAATAGAATTGGGTGTAACAGGAGGAGAAGAAGATGGTGTTGATAACACAGGTGTTGAAAGCTCCAAATTGTACACTCAACCGGAAGAAGTTGCCTATGCTTATGAGGAACTGATGAAAGTAAGCGATCATTTTGTTATTGCTGCTTCTTTTGGAAATGTTCATGGTGTTTACAAACCCGGCAACGTAAAACTTGAACCGGCGATCCTTAAAAATTCTCAAGACTATATTCAAAAGAAGTTCAAAACGAACAACAACCCCGTTAGTTTTGTATTTCATGGTGGCTCAGGTTCTGAACCCGAAGCTATTCGCGAAGCTATTGGTTATGGTGTTGTAAAGATGAATATCGATACCGACATTCAGTGGGCCTATTGGGAGGGTATTCTTAAGTATTACAAAAAGAACGAAGGATTTCTGCAGGGACAACTTGGAAATCCTACTGGAGCAGATTCTCCCAACAAAAAGTTTTACGATGGCCGCGTGTGGCTACGCGATGGTGAAGTCTCTATCAAGAACCGCCTGGTGCAGGCATTTGAAGAGCTCAATGCTGTGAACCGGATCTAACTAAAAGTACAATTACTTGCTTTCTTGGTGAAGACTTATTCACTAAGGAAGCAAGTTCCCTTCTTGCCAGCACGTATTAAAAAATTTGCTTGCACTTGTAATCTTAGAGCAATCTTCTATTCTGGACACTGATCGGATTTTTGCCATCTTCAATCTTCTTTCATTCTGGCTAATGCGACCGAGCCGAGAGCATCGTTAATAGAATAAAAAAGGGATTCAAAATTTTTCTTAGCCTTTTGGAAGAAGAAAATAGGATTGAAGCATTTTTGCGGTTAAAAATTCAGTTGCCCGTCCACAATCGCCTTCGTTTGTTGCGCATTCAATGATTCTGCCTTGCCCTTGAACGCGACAAATCCGATACAAGTGTCGATCCCAATTGCCTATCTTTTGATGGATCTCAAAATTAATTTTCAGAATTTGAAAACATTAAATAACTTTACACCGTTAAGTAAAATATCATATTTAATAAAATGACCATTTCTACCCGAAAAGAACGTCAAAAAGAAGAATTAAAGGTAAAGATCCTTACAGCAGCGAAAGAACTATTCATGCTTAAGGGGTTTGAGGACACGTCAATTCGAAATATTGCCGAGAAGATTGAATATTCTCCGACAACAATTTATTTATACTTTAAGGATAAGGACGATATTTTTTACGCTTTACACATGGAAGGTTTCGCCCTTCTAAACCAATACTTTCGTCCGTTGGGACACGTAGAAGATCCCTTTGAGCGTCTTAAAGCTATCAGTAAGGCTTATATCAATTTCGCTATGGAAAATGGCGAATTTTATGACCTGATGTTCATTATAAGATCACCCATGAAGTCCCTTTCAAAGGATGATTCAAATTGGGAGGAAGGCACCAGAGCTTTTGGTTTTGTGCTTAACACGATTAGCGAATGTATTAGCAAAGGATATTTTAAGGGTATGAATCCTGAGGTTTTGGCTTTTACTGTATGGTCTATGGTGCATGGTATAGCCTCTTTGGAAATTCGGAACCGTTGCTCCGTTGTAAGTGAGCTAAATCAAATCGACCTTGCAAAAAAGGCCGGCGATCTGGTGATAGAAATATTAGAACGAATGCATAAACCGGTAAAATAAATTTTTTTGCCTAACGACTTAACACTGTAAACTAAATGATCAATGAACTTTAACTCTCTAAAAATCAGCACCAAAGGTCTAATCAGCACACTGGTCTTCGTACTAACCTCAGGTATACTTCTCGCACAGTCTGTATTAGACAATTACGTAGAGGAGGGATTGAAAAACAATCTTGTGCTGCAACAGAAAAACATATCGTTGCAACAAGCACAACAGTCCCTTCAAATTGCACGAAGTTATTTTCTCCCTTCCGTAAGTCTGTTGACGGATTATACTTCAGGTGAAGGTGGACGAAGCATTTCAATACCCGTTGGGGATCTTCTAAATCCGGTTTACACCTCCTTAAATCAAATGACACAAAGCGATGCGTTCCCTCAAGTAGAGAACGTTGACCAAAATTTCTTTCCAAAGAATTTTTACGATGCCCGTGTGCGCACATCGATTCCTTTGATCAACACGGATCTATATGTAAACCGGAATATTCAAGGTCAACAAGTGATGCTGAAACAATATGAACTTGAAGCTTATAAACGTCAGCTGGTGCTGGATATTAAAACAGCCTACTATAATCAGCTGACAGCAGAAGCGTCCGTAAGGATTTACGAAAGTGCACTATCCCTTGTCAATAAAAATATTGAAATCAATGAATCGCTTTTAAGAAATGGTAAAAGTTTACCGGCAAATGTCATGCGCTCAAAAAGCGAAGCCGAACGCGTCAGAGCTGATCTGAACAACGCAAGGAACCAGGTGATCAATGCAAAAAAGTATTTCAACTTCTTGTTAAACCAGGACCTCAACCGCGAAGTGAATACTTCGACCTCTTTGCTTGAAAATATTTCTTTAACGATCGATACGACATCGATCGGAGTTAATAATCGCGAAGAGGTTCAAATGATTAAAACAGTTCAGCAGATAAATCAAGCCTCTTTACAGATGAGCAAGCTCAACAGGCTTCCGAAAGTAAATGCTTTTTTGGATCTGGGTACTCAGGGATCTGATTGGAAGTATAATAATGATTCAAGATATTACCTGGTGGGTGTTCAACTTTCCCTTCCTTTATTTCAGGGCTTCCGCAACGCAACAGCCATCCGACAAAACAAGCTTGAAATTCAGAAAACGCAACAAAATTTAATGCATACTACCCGCCAACTTGAACTGGCGACCACCGTTGCAAAAAATGATTTACAAACGACGATACAAAATTACCAGGCCGCGCAGGAACAATTGAAATCTGCCCAAAGCTATTTCAACCTGATAGAAAAAGGTTATAAGGAAGGCGTAAACACGCTCATCGAATTTCTGGATGCGCGCAACCAGTTTACTTCCTCACAGATTCAACTTAACGTCAGACAACTTGAAATATTAACGGCAGCTGCCCGTGTTGAACGCGAAACTGCTTCCTACTCTTTTTAAAACACTAAAATAACCACTGTATGAACAAAAATTTGATAACATCGATGGTCGCTATCGCAGGAATTTTTGCAGGCGCCTTAAGCATTCAATCCTGCACGGACAGCAAAGGGAATAGCAATAGCATTCCGAAAAGTTCTGAACCAATTCCTGTCAAAGTGATGGGACTTGAAAAATCTTCAAGCACCCAAACTATCCATGCATCCGGTCAACTGACTACCGATGACCAGACCGTTTTAGGTTTTAAAATGAGTGGTATTGTAAATACAGTTTTAGTAAAAGAAGGAGACTTTGTGAAAAAGGGCCAGCTTCTGGCAACTCTTGATCTCCGGGAGATAGATACACACGTTTCACAAGCAAAACATGGGTATGAAAAAGCACAACGTGACTATCTACGCGCCCAACATTTATACAGAGATAGCGTTGCCACCTTGGAACAATTAGAGAACGCCGAAACAGGTTTAGCAGTTGCCAAAGAGCAACTTGACGCAGCTGCCTTCAATAGGAGATTTTCCTCCATCCACGCGCCGGCAAACGGCTATGTGCTGCGCAAATTTGTAAATCCCGGACAAGTTGTAGACGTGGGAGATCCAATTTTACTCACCAACGGAGCAGCTGACGGTAAATGGATCCTAAAGATTGGGGTCAGTGATAAACAATGGTCCTCCATAAACCTGCAGAGCAAGGCAACAGTAACCGTCGATGCGCTTCCCAATCAAACCTTCGAAGCCGTCGTAAGCCGTAAGTCTGAGACGTCTGATCCCCAAACAGGCGCTTTCACGATCGAACTTCGGGTAAACCATCAAAAGGCAAAATTTGCAAGCGGCATGTTCGGAGCAGCGCAGATTTCATCCACGGTGAACCAAACTTCATGGAGTATCCCATACGAAGCGGTACTTGACGCCAACGATGACGAAGGATTTGTCTTCATTACGAATGACAATAAAACTGCGCACAAACGCCCAGTGACCATCGAATCTTTTAACGGTAAAACTATACGCATCAATAAAGGATTAGAGGATCATGGATCGCTGATCATTTCAGGCAGCGCTTACCTCACCGATAATTCTCCTATCACCATTCTTAAGTAAGCAGATTATGAAAATCTCCGAATACGCCGTTAAAAACTACCAGTTTACACTCATCATGTTCCTGATGGCTGTCGCATTGGGCATCACGACACTATTTACGATGCCCCGTAGTGAAGATCCTGAAATTGAAGCACCACAATATGCCATTGTGGTGGTGTACCCAGGTACAAGCCCGAAAGATATGGAAGAACTCGTTGTTGACCCCGTGGAAGAAAAGATCAATGAGCTTGAAGATATGAAACGCATCAAGACCACGATTAGCGACGGCCTCGCCGTAATGAATGTGGAGTATAAATATGAAAGTGACCCCGACGAGAAATACCAAGAGCTCGTCCGCGAAGTGAACAGTATTAGAACCGAATTACCCAAGGATATTTTCAGTATTGAGATCAAAAAATTCCAGCCATCGGATGTTAACATCATTCAGGTTGCGTTGATATCCGAAAATGCATCTCGTGCTAAATTGAAATTTCATGCTGAAGCTTTACAGGATGAACTGGAAAAGATATCCATGCTGAAGAACGTGGAGATACAGGGACTTCCTGAACAAATCGTGCGTATTGAGCTGCGACTGGAGAAAATAGCCCAGATGCATATTCCGCTGGATGCTATCATCGGAACATTGCAAAGTGAGATGGCGAACATCCCCGGAGGGAGTGTCGTCGCAGGATCGAAATCTTTCAGCATCAAGACCAGCGGCAATTATACAGGCCTTGATGAAATTAAAAATACCATTGTGTATGCCGCAAATGGTAAAAATATTTTGCTCGATGACGTAGCCGATGCTTACATCACGTTTGATGAAACAAAACACATCACCCGGTTAAACGGTCATCGCTGCGTTTTTGTAATCGCAGCACAGAAGCCAGGTTTGAATATTTCAAATACACAAAAAGTGTACGCACCCGTGCTTAAGGCCTTTGATGAAAAGTTGCCTGGAAATATTGATATGGTTCATCATTTTGATCAGGCCGATAACGTGAATGGAAGACTTGCAGGCTTGGGAATGGATTTTCTGATCGCTATTCTACTGGTTTCCATCACCCTGTTGCCGTTGGGATTCAGAGCTGCTTCGATCGTGATGATCTCTATTCCGCTATCGCTAGCGATCGGTCTGGTGCTGTTAAATTTATTGGGCATCAGTCTGAATCAGCTCAGCATTGTGGGTTTAGTCGTGGCGCTCGGCCTGCTGGTTGACGATAGTATTGTTGTGGTCGAAAATATTGAGCGATGGATGCGCGAAGGCCATTCAAGGTTTGAAGCTACAATTAAAGCGACCAAGCAAATTGGTCTCGCCGTGGTAGGATGTACGGCAACGTTGATTATTGCATTCATGCCGCTGGTGTTTCTGCCCGAGGGAGCGGGAGACTTCATTCGCGGTTTACCGCTGGCGGTGATCATGTCGGTTGTAGCGTCTATGGTGGTTTCTTTAACCGTCATTCCCTTTTTGTCTAGCCGTCTTTTGAAGAACCATGGAACGAACAAACCAAATATTTTTATGGTAGGCTTACAAAAGTTGATCCATGGAAGTTATTCTGTGTTTTTAGATAAAGCGTTGAAGCATCCTGTGATTACCACGGTACTGGCAGGCGTTATTTTCTTTGGTTCACTTCAGCTTTTTCCTATCATCGGTTTTGGACTTTTCCCCGCCTCCGAAAAACCACAATTTGTCATCAATGCTTTTACTCCCCTCCAAACAAATCTTGAAAAAACAGATTCTGTTGCGCAATACGTGGAGCAAGTGGTGAGCCGAATTCCGGAAGTGTCGTTCTACGCTACCAATGTGGGAAAAGGAAACCCACGAATATATTATAACGTAGTTCAGGAGAATGAACGGACAGACTTTTCTCAGACTTTTGTTCAACTAGAAGATGATGCATCGCCTGAAACAAAACTCAATATTATCAACTTGTTGCGCGATGAATTCAAAAATTACACAGGGGCTAAGATTGAAGTAAAGAACTTTGAACAAGGGCCGCCTATCGTAGCTCCTGTAGAGGTCCGGTTATTTGGAGATAATCTTGATTCACTCCGAGCATACAGTTCACGCATTGAGACATTGCTAAAGCAAACGGAGGGAACAATCTATGTTAACAATCCCGTAAGCAATTTGAAAAGTGATATCCGGGTAGTTATCAACCAGAACAAAGCCAGGATGAGCAGCATTAATACCGTGGATATTGATCGCACGGTACGTCTGGCAGTCGCCGGTCTCGAGATGGGCAATTTCTCAGATGCCGAAGGAGAGGATTACGATGTTTACCTGACGACTCCGAAAAAGGAGCGGGCTACCTTATCTTCCCTGGACAACCTCTTTGTTAATACCAGTCAAGGTGCATCGGTACCGTTGGAGCAGATAGCGTCTTTAAAACTTGAAACATCTCCGGTTAGAATTGATCATTATAATAAAATAAGGATGGTATCCGTTTCAGCATTTGTCCAAAAAGGATATTTAAATGATCAAGTGATCAGCGAAGTTGTACAACGAATGGAGAGCTTAAAGCTTCCCGAAGGTTACAGTTTCATGATGGGAGGCGAAGTAGAAGCCAGCAACGAATCTTTTGGCGGATTGGGCCCAATCATTATCGTAACTGTGTTCATGTTTATTGCCGTACTGATACTTATGTTCAAAACTTTCAAAAGCATGTTGATTGTCTTAAGTGTGATTCCCCTTGGAATTGTTGGCTCCGCTATCGCCTTGCTCATTACGGGAAATCCGTTATCGTTTGTGGCAATCATTGGATTAATTGCACTGGCAGGCGTTGAAGTTAAGAACTCTATCTTATTGGTTGATTTTACCAATCAACTCAGACGACAAGGAAAGTCCGTTGATGAGGCGATTCGTGAGGCAGGAGAAGTTCGATTCCTTCCCATTGTTCTTACTTCCTTGACAGCGATAGGCGGGTTGCTTCCCATCGCGATTTCCACAAATCCATTGATTGCTCCACTGGCCATCGTGTTGATCGGTGGATTGATAAGTTCGACGATTCTTTCGAGGATTGTAACGCCGGTAATATATAAGCTTATACCGCCGGTGGTGTAAAAGTTTAAAGTTTCGGGTTTGAAGTTTAAAGTTTCGAATATCCACTTTCAAATTTCTATTTTCGAGTTTCGAATATCTAGAAAGTCAGGTAGATGCCTGACTTTCTTTTAGCGTGATACGCTGAATGAAATCGATTGCTTCATTTTAATCCCGCGTTTGAAAATTTATTTGCGTGACGGTATTTCATTTAGCGTCGGATAATTATTTATCTTCCGAGTACAACGCAGTTTATGACACGATCTTTATGTTTACTTCTTTTGTCCGTCGCCCTCGTTGGCAAAGCACAACGTTATGACTTGTTAATAGTGAATGGACGGATCATTGATGGTACGGGCAATTCCTGGTATTACGGTGACGTTGCAGTTGCCAATGGAAAAATCGTGAAGATCGGCAAATTGAAAGGAGAGGCCAGGAAGATCATTGATGCGAAAGGAATGATCGTTTCTCCGGGCTTTATTGATGTTCATACACATATTGAAACGAATGATTTCAAAGTTCCAACTGCCAATAATTTTATTTATGATGGTGTAACTACTGTCGTCACTGGAAACTGTGGAGCCTCCAACATTGACTTGGGTACGTATTTTTATAAGCTTGACAGCGCTAAACTTTCCATTAATGTGGCATCCCTGATTGGTCATAACAGCGTTAGAAAGGAAGTGATGGGGGAGAGCATGCGCGATCCTACGTCTGAAGAACAGCGGCAAATGGAACTTCTCATATCGAAAGCCATGGAGGCAGGGGCTGTAGGTTTTTCTACGGGCTTGATCTACGTGCCCGGCACGTATTCTAAAACAGCTGAGGTGGTTAGCCTGGCCAAAATTGCAGCATCCTTTAACGGAGTTTATGCTTCGCACATACGAAACGAAGGAGATCATGTACTGGAGGCTATAGACGAAGCGTTGCACATTGGACGCGAAGCAAAAATGCCGGTTGAGATTTCTCATTTTAAAGTTACGTACAAACCAAACTGGGGGATGTCTGAAAAAACCATCGCGCGTATTGAGCAGGCTCGTCTTGAGGGCATCGATGTTACCATAGATCAATATCCTTATGTTGCCAGCAGCACGACGTTGAATTCTGTCGTACCAACATGGGTATTTTCAGGGGGGAACGACTCCATGATGTATCGCCTTAATACCCCCTCGATTCGGGAGATGATAAAAAAGGAAATGACCGCGTCACTCAAAAAGAAAAAGCTAAAAAGTTACGCTTATGCTGTGGTAGCGAATTATCAAAAAGACAGCACGTTCAACGGAAAAAATATTTCGGATATCAACCGGATAAAAGGTCGTAAGCCAACCGCAATGAACGAAGCTGAAACCATTCTCGAAATGATTGTGAATGGCCGCGTGCAAATGATATTTTTCAGCATGAACGAAGAGGATCTTAAACGTATTTTGCGATACCCCTTCAACATGTTTGCCTCTGACGCGGGCATCGCAGCGCCCGGGCCTACGATGCCTCACCCCAGAGGATACGGAACAAACGCACGCGTACTGGGTAAGTATGTACGGGAAGAAAAGACTATTACATTGGAAGAAGCCATTCGGAGGATGACGTCCTTGCCAGCGCGAAAATTCCAGTTGCGCGACCGAGGAATCCTGCAGGAAGGCATGGCTGCTGACATTGTAATTTTTGATGAAAAGACAGTATTGGATTTATCTACTTACACTAACCCTCACATGTACTCGACAGGTTTCCATTATGTCATCGTGAATGGGATACCGACACTTGAGCAGGGCAACCATAATGAAACAAGGAACGGGATGGTACTGCGGCGGCCCGATGAAAAACGTGATGATCTTTGAAACCTACCTGGTTATTTTTTGATATGAACACCGAATATCGAACACCGAACAAGGAATGACGAAGTGTCGGTCTTAATGTGATTTACATATCCAATGTTTTCATATTGCCGCGATTTGTGGAGTCCATACTCCTTTGGCTCGAGCATCATTCGGTGTTCCTTGTTCGATATTATTAATAATAACCGGCGTAAATTTTCTTCAAAAAAAGAAGTAGAAGGCGGCACTTAAAAAGTGACGCCTGCCGGTTATTTTAGCGCAACTTACGAGAGCCAAAAAGAGTTACAGTATCGTTACTGTTGTATTTTAATAAAATATCTCTTTTATGGTTCACACGAAACGAGCGACCGAGGCCTTTGTAAATTTCATAGAAGCTAGCAGTGAGACTCAGGATCAATATGCCAGATTTGAGTCTGAAATGGATAAAGAGAATGTAGCAACCAGTTTAAAGTTACTAGAACAACTTTTTCCTGATCGCGCATTGATGCTATGCAATAGATCTCACCCGAAACTACATTACTTAAGCGCGAACTGTGAAAATGTTTTGGGCCTTACGGATAAAGATTTTCAAAATTTGTCAGTTCATGATTTCTTCAAGCTTCTCCATCCGGATGATTTAAGAGGTGTACAGCAATGTTTTGAATTTATTAATGTGGCTGAGCCTTATGATCCATTAACGCATCGATTTGTATTGCATTATCGCTTTAAGGGAAAAAATGGAAAATATGCTTATCTGATTGATGAAAAGCTCGCCATCAAAACTGAAAATCAGAAATACATTTACTTTACCATGTTTAGGAATGCTCCACAAGATGAGAAATTTCATTATGTGAAACTGGATATACATCAGCTGTCAAAAGGAAAGCTGATAAAAGTGTATTCGTATAATCCTCGTCAAGTCGACAATGTCATGACGCCACGCCAACATGAAATTGTACAACTGATTGTTCGCGGTTTTTCTACTCAGGAAATTGCTGAACAACTTAACCTGAGTATTAATACTGTTAAAAATCATAAGCAACTTCTTTTTAAAAGAATAAATGTTAAAAGTAGCATTGAACTGGCCAGCTACGCCCGCGGAATTTCAGGTGAAGAGGAAGCAGCATTTGAAACGGTTGAGCACCGCTGATAAAGCATCCTGACGACGACAATCGCCTGAGCACTTTCCAGGAAAACTCTAACCCAATTTGTATCGGTTATCTTTTGCATTAATTCTAAATTCTTTCCTGCACTTAACGCCATATTCCAGGGTGCCTGAAATAACACTATGGAGATCAGATCAAGGATAAGGCATACCAATGAAATCCACATAAGCGTTTTAGAAACCCCGAAAGGCTTAAACCATAACAATAAAATGTTCATTGCATTGATCAACAAAAACGGAAAAACACTAATCGGGAAAATGGCCGATTCCAGAAGCTTGTGATAATCGATAAACTTTTTTTCACCGATTAGAAAGCGAGAAGGATATAATAAGAAATAATCCATCATGGCAGTTCCATAGCTATAACATGACAGCGCGCAGAATAGGATAAAGAAGAATGTAGAGAATCGAGACTTTGGGTTCATTTTGCTTTATTTTTTTTGATGCAAAGATGGTTGGCTATCGCTTCACGGACACTGGTACTTTTTAACCAATTCGCTTTGACGTATTACCGGGTAACAATTTCGTCTCTGCATGAATGTCACCTGAATTATTATCAGGGAAATTTTTATAAAAGGATCGCCGCTGAAATTGATCCTTTGGAACTATATATTTCTGTGATCTGGCATTTTTGCCGACTGGAATAAGGACTCGTAATCCTAATGATTATGATAAATCAAAAGACCATGCTAAGTCCGCCAATGACGCCTTCTTTACAAGAAAGGAAGGGAATAAGCTATGCCTCGCTAGGTCCTTACGTTGCGGAACCATTTACAAATTCCCATTTTTTTTAATTCAAAATTAAACATCAATCATATGTTATTTATCGAATTCCTAAAGGCTCGATTCTTAAACGGGCACTGTAATATTGGAGACATTACCTTTGCGTATAAAAATTAAATGCGCTCCCTAAACCGCCGCTTTCCTTTTTTTAAAGAAGGGAAGGGGCGAGGCTCAGTCAAAGATGATTTATTTAATCCCCGGATGTTAAATCACTTAATGACATATCATCTTCCCGTATTCAACGGGATTCAACGGGAATTTCAATAAATAATATTTCCGACAATTGAACAGCCTCTATGGAGATAAGTTCCTCGGGATAAACTGCCAATGCGTCTCTGTCTTGAAGAACGGTATTTTCAATTGCTACATGACCGGATAGTACGAAAACATAAACGCCGTTTGTCCGTATGTTGGGCTGGTAATTAATTCCTTTTCCATGTTCTAACGTAACGATGGATAGGTAAGCTTGTTGATTTATGATCAAAGAATGGTTAGCTCCATCCGGAGAAATGAAAGTAAATAATTTATTTAGATGGTCTGCGTTTTTTATTGATTTCACCTGATAGTTCGGTACAATGTTTCTTTCCTCCGGCTCAATCCAGATTTGAAACATGTGTACGGGTGCCGTATCGGAATTGTTATTTTCGGCGTGTTCAATTCCTGTGCCTGCTGACATTAATTGTACATCACCATCTCGGAGCAATGTTATTCCGTTTACGCCATCGTTGTGTTCGTCGGTGCCGGACAATATCCAACTGATGATTTCCATGTTGTCATGAGGATGCAGTTTAAAGCCACGTCCACCCGGGATCATTATGGCATCATCTAAGATTACTAAAGCGCCGAATCGGTTGCGGTCGGTGGTTGGCACATCTTGACGAAAAGAGGCCTGGATCTTTAGCCATCCTAAATCATGGTTGATTCTGTCTTCGGCTTTATGAATTACTTTTTTCATGAATGTTTTTTTTATCCAAAAGTACCGGAGCCTCTGAGCGCTATCAATGGCTCTTTAAGAACCAATACACCAAACTCCACTTCAAGCCTGTGTAAACTATTCGATTGCATTTCGATTTGTTATTTCAGAAAATGAAAGGAAAATTTGTATTCTTAAACTCTACAAATAGTATGGAAGTACATGTTTCGCGCGATACAGTGAGTGCCCTTACAAAGTTCATTGTAAAAAAAGCACCTTATTCCGATATCAATGTAGAAACAGACCCATTAAAAATATCGGATTGTATCAGTTTCATGGAACGGGTTTTCACAGATGTTGTAGTAATAGTCTGTGGGCACGATCGGGTCAATTATGTAAGCGCAAATTGCAAGGATATTATCGGATACGAGAATACCTTCTTCAAGTCGCTTACCTTGGATCAAACTGTAGGTTTGCTCCATCCGGACGATATAAAAGGTTTCAAATGTTGTGTAGAGAAGATGCTTACGGTTCAGACAGAGCAGTATGGTGAGTATAAATTTATTTTCTACTACCGCTTGAAAAACCCGAAAACCGGTTTTTACAGAATAATGGATGAAAAAATTGCGATAGAAACTTCTCCCGGAAAATATGTATTCCTGACGTTAATGAAGAACATTTCCCCGGATGCCATTTCTTCCAGCGTAAAACTTCTAATTCAGAGAAAGGTTAAAAATAAATTTGTAACCATTGATGAATTCGTACCGCTGTCAACTGGGCAGCGATTTAGTGCACGGCAGCAGGATATAATGAGATTGGTATCGCAGGGATTATCCAACAAAGAAATTGCAGCTCGGCTCAATCTAAGTATCTATACCATCAAAAATCATAAACAGCTTTTATTTCGGAAAATTAATGTCAAAAGCAGTATTGCGATGTTAAACATCGTAAAAAGTCCCTGGGTCAAAGAAGAGAATTCTTAAGAACGGATGTGACGAAATGCCGTCATGCCACATAACTTGTTACAGACTTTTGAATAAGCTATGTAAGGAATAACTGTGCGCATCCATTTAGAGCCTCTGTAACGACAGGCTCAGATGAGCATAAAATTGACGAAAGTCGTTCAATCGCACTACCAGTAGCTATTATTCTTCTAAGGCTCAATGTCTGCGATCCATCCCTAATCCCCTTAACAAGGGAGGCCACTGGCTGAATCGCTTCCATGAAGATCCCGCCCAAAAAGTTAGCGCTATCAAAAAACTCTGGAGTGTAAAAAAAAAATCATGTTCGCCCGGTAACCCCTTTCCGTTTCGAGACACCAAATCTCATTAACGCAAATGATTTTTATTCAACAGCAGCATTAAAACAAAACACTTTAAACCCCTTTATCATGAAATCATTTTCTCAGACACTCGCGCTATTTTTTGCGCCCGGCTTTGCTCAAACGCTATGCATGTTTCTTCTTGCGAGCACTTCACTTCTTGCTCAGGCGCCTGAGCTGGAGTGGATAACATCTGACTATCGCGGCGGAACTCTGGATATTCTTACTGATGGGTCTCACAACGTGTATGCTACTCAGGTTACCCGCGGGCTTACACCTGACATCCACGATGATATATTGACCATAAAATACAACCCTTCAGGTGAAGTGGAATGGGCATTGCGTTACGATAGGTCTTCACAGCGAGATTTGCCGGTTGCAATAGCCCTTGACGCTTCGAATAATTTATATGTGTTGGGTTACAGCCTCAAACCATCGGGGACCACAGAAATGTTTCTTCTTAAATACAATACTTCCGAAGAGCTTGAATGGGATAGAATATTTGATAGGTCAGCAATGTATGATGACATTCCTGTCGCAATTGCTATAGACGAAAGCACACAGGATATCATCGTGACAGGGGCATCTTACATTACGAACATAGATTCAGAAATTGTAACCCTGAGGTATAATTCGGCAGGTATATTATCGATGCCTATATTAATGATTGAAAATCGTTCCCCCTTTGGAGACTTTCCAAGGGATTTAAAAGTAGATTCTTTCGGAAATGTTTATGTGATTGGCGTAAACGAATATGAGGAAAGAATTAGTTGGGCTACACCCTGTGATCGAATGATTGTTAAGTATAGCCCAGCGGGTACAAGATTGTGGCACCGTGCTTTTAATCATGGACTTTATTCAGGTGGCAGCCCAACACGAAATTTCACAAGTGATTTGGCCTTTGATGAGAACGGCGATGTATATACAATCGGTGGTGGCAATTCTCATGTAACATTACTAAAATATACAAGCGAGGAGGGCACGCCGCAGGTACTTGTTGATCAACCTACCCCCGCAACAGTACCACGTTTGGCTGTGCACAATTCAAACAACATCTATATTGCTTGGTGCGACGCGAATAGAATGAATATTTACTCCTATAACGCCACGGGCAGCTTGTCACACGAGACCGCATACATCCAAGCTGATGGACTGGGGGTCCATATGTCAGAGATGAAATTAGACCGTTCAGGCGACGTATATTTTGTAGTAGACAACAGCACATTAGACACTCCATTCAATGTGGTAATGAAGTATGATGGGAGGTTAAGGCAAAAATGGTTGCGTTATTCTAGGTTGTTTTCGGAGGACTGGCGTCATATATTATCAATGCACATTGACGATTTGTATAACCTTTATCTAGCTGGAGCAATGCTCGTGGGTGTGGAGGATCATGGATATGTTGCAAAATTTATTCCTCCAGCATCCACCGGCATACCACCTGAGGCGTTAGCGGAGTTTGAACGTATTGATTTTTCAATGTATGCCAGAGAACACGATTGGTGCTGGAACGACATTATAATAGATTGGGAGATTATACCATGTGTGCCTCCCAACATTTGCCCGGACCCAATTATGAAAGCTTCCTTGATTAATTCCAAGAAAGTTATCTGGGAGGAAAAATTTACAAAGTCACCCTTTCTAGCCGCGTTGCCTCAGAGTAACACCATGAATGTGCTAACCCTTTCAAAGGAAGTTGAAAATGCTTTCCAGCCGGTGATTGTAGTGGATGATAATCTGGTGAAGAATGGCTTTTCAAATCTTACACTTTCGATTCATCCAGCAAAGAATATTTTGAATATTAAAGCTGAAACTCAGAAAGGCGCGCAGCTCCCATTTACGATTACACTTTTAAACAAAGCGGGAAATTCAGTATGGCAGGAAGAGTTCCTAGCCCCGTTGGAGAAGGAAATAAAAGCTTTTGCGAATGAGCCTGGTGTGACCTTGAAGATTTCTGCTCCTGGAGATGAATTTAAACTAAGTTATTTTCCTAATCCTTTTTCGGAAAAACTAAACATTGAGATCGAGAACGAAACTTCGTTACCCGACGAGCTAGCGGTGTATACGCTACAGGGGAAAAAAATAATCGGGCAATCGGTCGGCTCAACAGGAAGGTATGACGTGAATATGAATAATGAGAAACCAGGCTTATATATTCTAATCGTGAAGGTAGGAGATAAGGAAACCAAGAAACTGATTGAGCTAAAGCATTAATATTTCACAGCGCAGCGGGCCGGAGATAAGTCTTCGGCCCTTCGCAAGTATTAATCAGGTCGAGAGCAACAAGAATAGTCCGGAATGAGTAAGACGGCATTTTGAAGACTTTTCTTTGGTGGGTACATTAAGGCCGTTGTACGAGGCCAACGTTGGAAGACTTTACCTCCGTTGCGTATCTACAACACATAAACGTTACCTCACCTTCGTTAAAATCTAAACCAAAACTGCCATGAAGTACCACGAAATTTCTTTTAAGGCTTCGCATAACTCCTATGACAGGAATGAGCCTATCCATGAGCAATTAACTTATTTTATAAATAATCCTTCGCGTTGTGGCTGCCGCGGACTTGAGTTCGATATCTGGAGGCATTCTTCGGCCAAGGAAAGTTTTTTCACCGTCAGTCATTTAAATCCAAATGGAGGTTATCCGTTTGCTTATTATCTGGGACTATTGTTATCGTATCACTACAATCATCCGCAGCACGATGTGATCCTTTTAGACTGCGGTATAATTGGAAGGATGGGAATGATCTTTACCTGGTTTATAACGAGACGCTAAACAAGGAGGGTAAGCATGATCCAGATATTCCCTTTTCAGATTACAGGGCTTTCATGGTGAAGTACATTTATACTTTTCACTTAGGACGGTAAATTTACCACCAGCATCAACAGGTTAAACAAAGGTCTCCTTTGCACTAACTTATGGTCATTGGATTACTTATTATATTAATATTCCTTCCTTTGACAGCCAGCTTTTCGCAGCTTCATTGATACCGACCACATTCAAGAAGATTTGCTTGTTTAACTTATGATTACTTCTCTTGGCTCCAGGGGGGAGTGATGCCATTCATCCGCGCATAAGCGATCAATTGGCCCAGGTGTTCATTAGAGTGTCCGAGAGCAATCAGAATAGCGGACATGCTAGTGAACTCACCAGGAAAAGGAAATTCCATTTTCTTTGGAAGAGCAGCATCATTGGTATTTTTAATAGCACCGATAACCATTTCATAGGAACGTTTTAGTTCTGCTGTTATAGCTTCTTTGGTTTTCAGATCTTTCTCAAGGGTTTCCATCTTTACACCATCCGGTATTTTGCCGCCCAACTTTGAACCAAAAAAATAGTTTGCTGAAATAATGTGGGCACAAACTTCAGCTACTGAGCGCACTCCGGCTTGCGGCGCCCAAGAGTATTTCTCGGCGGGAATCGCTTGGGCTAGCTGCATGACTTGTCCTGATAGGAAAGTGATCGATCCTGAGGTTTCCTTTTGAAATTGACCCTGACAAAAGCCGTGTAACGAAAACATTAGCGCGGCAATGGTTAATAAGTTTTTCATTGTATTGGTGGTTGGTTGAATATGTAAATGTTAATCCAAAGATAAAAAACCAATGGACTTATCCTCTTGCAGAAAGTTGATTTCTAATTCTTTTGTGCATCACACCACAATGTGCGCGGCTGCTTCGAAGGCAAATGCGAATAGGATCAAAACTGAAAAGCCACGTTGTTGCTGACCGCGTGCGCTAAAACTATAGCGGTGCCGCAAACTTTAGCGTAAGCAACCGAGTTGTAGGAAAGGGGCGAAGCCGGAGTTGCATTGGTGAGACCGGCGTAAACTGATAAGTTCATTCACAGGAAATCATTCTTTCGCATCGCTTAGTTGTTTAGTATGAGCGTAAACTTGTTTCGGTATTCTTTAGGAGTCAGCCGTGTATGATGCTTGAACAAGCGTTGGAAGGAGCTGATGTCGTTGTAACCTACATCCCATGTGATCTCTGAAAACGTTTTGTTTGTTGTTTCCAGGAAACGTTTTGCATTTTCGATTCTTATTCGCTGTAGGTATTCAATTGGCGTGTCACCGATTGCCTTTTTAAATCTCCTCATTAGCGTACGCCTGCCCAAAACGGATCGTTCTATAATAGAATCAACGGTCAATGTGTTCGTATAATTCCCTTCTATCCAATCCTGGATCTTCAATATCTCTTTGTCACCGTGATTTCGGGGAGTACTGAATAGTAGGTAGGGCGTTTGTATCCTTCTGCCTGAGTCTATCAAAAAGATCTTTGAACAATAAGACGCTATTTCGTTTGATCCATGTCTGGCGATAAGGTGAAGAGCCAGGTTCATATACGCGGTCACGCCTGCGGCGCTCACAACACCTCCCTCATCAACAATGATCTTTTCGGGCTGAAGGATTGTATCCGGATATCGTTTTTCAAAAAATTCTTTTAGACTCCAGTGCGTGGTTGCATGTTTATTTTTCAGAATACCCGCTTCTGCGATCATCAGATTTCCATTACAGGCCGCTGTCATCTGTGCCCCATGTCCATATTGAACCTTAAGCCATTTTACGACTGTCTGTTCGCGCGACAGTACTTCCATCGGGTCGGCAAGAAAGCCAGGAACATAAATGATATCGTAAATCCGCTTTGAACGTATAGAAGAACTGCATTCGATCGGATAGCCATTGAAACTCTTTACGGGATTTCCATCCCGGGAAATTACAGTTACTTCGAATAACCCTTTCTTTTTATTCAGAACTTGCGTGTTGGCCAACGCCAGAATGTCCATCATACCCAGGATCATAGAAGCGGTGCAATCTTGATAAGTGATTATTCCGATTTTCATTGCGTTGAAGATTTACTCTCAGGCTGAAAATTTAATGGATTAAAATCGTTTTCCTGCAAGTCAATTCTGAAAACCCGGAACAAACAGGGCAGAAACGTTCCGGGTTCCGAAAGAAATTAAAACATACTGTTTGTATGTGCCTGTTTTGCGGGAATTTCCTGAAGCACATCCCAATGTTCAACGACTTTTGCATTTTCTACCCTGAAAAGATCAAAGAAAGCGGTTGGCTTACCAGCAAATTTTCCTTCGGATAATACCAGCACAAAATTCCCTTCCCCCAATACCTTATGGATTTTTTCGATTTGAAGTGTAATCCCTTGCTTTTGTAATTCTTCTATACCTTTGAGCAGTCCGGGAACGGTGTTGTCAATGAAAGGGTTGTGCTGACGGATATCAGGATGATAATATTCTGAAATCCTATCAAAACGTCCCGCTATCAAAACAGTTTCAACGAATGACTGCACCAGGGTTTTGTTTTCTTTTGTTCTGGACTTGTCCTTGACTGCCGTCTCTCCGTCAACCATGCTGTTTCCGTTAGCGGTCTTTTGTGGGTGGTCCATGATGCCACTCCAGTGTTCCGCGGCAAGCCCATCCTGAAATCTGAAAATTTCAAACATCGCTTTGCGTGTAGGCCAGTTCACATCGTGATGCAATACCACAAACTCGCCGTCTTCGAAAGCGCGAACATTTTTTATGACAGGCGAAGGCATTTCCTTGCGTTGAATTTTGGATAATAATTCCAACAGTCCTTTTCTTCCATCAGCTATCGGCGGCGTGTGCTGGATATAATCTTCGACAACGAGCCCGTTGATAGCATTAAAATCCGTACTCATCACCGCGATATTAATAGCGGATGCTTTTTCAATGTTGTTCATTTTCTGTTTGGTTTTGATTTGACATGTTGCTTGATGATAGACCAGGCTGAAAGCGATTGAGAAAAATACCGTCAGCCGGTTTAGTTTTGTTTTTTTCATGGCCATGAATAATTTGTTATGACACAAACTTAACTCATGCCGAGGGGTCATCTTTTTGGCAAAAAGGACAATAACTATGCGATTTTGGA
>CAZAHL010000078.1:0-23432 GCA_964484845.1 uncultured Chryseolinea sp.
CCATAAGGATCTACCGCTACTTCAAAGTTATTTCTAAAATTGCTTCCCAGCACTTCTACCTTCGAGCCGTCAACATTACAGCGAAGCACTAAGCCTTGACGAAAAGGCTTCCCGTTGGTTACAACCTTATGGCCATGCACATCCACAACGGTATCTCCTGCCGCCGTTAGCAAAGATTTCCCTTCGTTACCAAAATTAAAATATAACCTGCCGTCGGGACCAAACACGAACGTATGCATTCCATGATCGTGCTGAGTACCTTGGATACCCTGAAAAAAGATTTCCTTTTTATCCGGAACATCATCACCATTTGCATCCGTGAAAACAAGTACGTTCGGACTGCATGATATAATTACTTTATCACCCACCAGAGAAATTCCCAGCGCTGAATTAACATCTTTCCCTTGATAGAATATTTTACTTTTATCGGCCTTACCGTCCCCGTCTGTGTCTTCCAGAATCATGATCCGGTCCCCCTCTTCTTTTACAGGGTTTTTAGGATTGTATTGATTCCGGTAATTATATGCCTCGCAAACCCATACGCGGCCGCGTTCATCGATGGCTATATTAGTTGGATTTGAAAACATGGGTTCAGAAGCGAAAAGAGTCACCTCCAACCCCTCACGAACTTTGAGGTCCGCCAACGAGCTTTCAGGAGAGTGTTCGATGGGTGGAGCTGGTTTAGTGCAGGATAGCACCACTAAGAACAAAAAAAATAATACCGCGATCCTTGAAGCTAAAGAGAGCATAGGTGATTCGTTTAGGTGAAAGATAAGAAGACCAGCTCTGCAAATCAAATCACGACGCCCTCCTACAATCGATTGTTTACCTCCAGTAGTTGCGCTTTTTATTCACCGGCATTTCAGGACATTTGCGGGGGAAATATTACGGCAGTGTTGTATAATCATGAATAGCGACGTAATGCCTTGAAACACAGCTGTCTTATTTGCGTTATTTGTAATAGCAACAACCACTATTTTGCTATGAAATCATTTGATCAAAAACATGAGATCCTGGATTCTCTTGAGTCATTGGATCAGAGTCAGACTGAAAAAGTGTTAGAGTACATTAAGTCACTCTTATACAAAAAGGATGAAGCCTCCCATCAAAGACTTAAACGCGAGGCCATGAAGGAGATTCGCCAGGCACTTGGAAACGATCGGAAGTTAAGACCTTCTTTCTAAGGCGTCCGTCTTCTTCTTATAGATAGCAGATGCGTTTACGCGCATTGAAGTAGCCCTTTACTCTCTAAATTTTCCTATTTAAATCCCGGGCTCCAGGAATAATTCAGATATCTACACAAAGCAATCCTTCGACCTGAAAGCAAATAAGCGTTGAGTCGAAATGGTTTCAGATAGGATTAATTATACTTGACATAATGTTCCCATTTTTCGATGGCTTCTTTAAAATCGTTAGGTAACTCTGAATCGAAATGCATCTTTTTTTTCGTGGCGGGATGCACAAATCCCAAGCTCTTTGCATGTAACGCTTGCCTGGGTATAATGGCGAAACAGTTCTCAACAAATTGTTTATACTTCGAAAATACAGTTCCCTTCAAAACCTGATCACCGCCGTACATAGCATCATTAAAAAGAGGATGCCCCAGGTGTTTCATATGAGCACGAATCTGATGGGTACGGCCAGTTTCCAATTGGCATTCGATCAATGAAATGTATCGCAAATCCTGAATCACCTTGTAGTGCGTGACGGCATGTCTTCCCATATCGCCTTTAGGAAAGGTGGTTGTCACCCTTCGGTCTTTTAAACTTCGACCAACGTTAACATTAATCGTGCCTTCAGGAGGCTCAGGTATCCCCCACACCAATGCATTATATTTTCGTTCTATGGTATGATCAAAAAATTGCTTCGCCAATGCAGTGAGTGTCAGTTCATCTTTCGCAATGACCAATAATCCGGAAGTATCTTTATCGATACGATGGACTAGCCCAGGGCGTCCATCATTGCCGGGTAGCTGAGGCAGGTTTTGAAAGTGATAAGCTAAGGCATTTACCAACGTTCCACTCCAATTCTGATAAGCAGGATGAACCACCATGCCGGCGGGTTTATTGATTACCATCAAGAATTTATCTTCATACACGATGTTCAACGGAATATCTTCCGGGATCACTTCGTTATCACGGGGTGGCTCTGGGAAAAGAACTGTAATTACATCTTCCGGGTGGACCTTGTAATTCGGTTTTATGTCTTTATCATTCACCTTAACAAATCCCTCGTGAATGCCAGCCTGAATTTTGGTACGCGTTACATTCGGCAGCCGGGCCATCAAAAACTTATCAATTCGAATCTGGCTCTGCTTCGGATCCGCTACGATACGATGATGCTCGAATAATTCATCTTCTTGTTCTTCTGTAATTTCAGTCTCACTCATTTATTCTTCAAAGTTTGTTCACATTTCACTAGCAATTATCCGAACCATCCTATTGTTTGAATGTTTTTCTGGGGATAAGGGAGTTTAGCTGGATTTTGGAATACTTTACAAGGTAGCTAGAAAATTTACCGGGGGAAAGGTAGTTGTCAGAACTTTCGAAAAGCTGATTATATTTAAACCCGTAGAATTCGAATTTCCCTTCATCTCATTCATATGTTTCTAAAATTCATAATGGAAAAATTATTTTTTTGCGCTGTTATCTTAATGACGGCTTGCTCGGCTAGGGAATCAAACCAAAATCACGCAACAGATTTTTTGCCAGGAAGGAAGCTATCCGAATTAAAAAATAAAAAGCTGAATGAAGTTTCTGGAATTGCTGCTAGTATTAACAACCCAACGTTGTTGTGGGCGCTCAATGATAAAGGAAATGATGCGGAAGTTTTTCTGTTGGATGAAAATCTGA
This sequence comes from uncultured Chryseolinea sp., assembly GCA_964484845.1. Classification (GTDB taxonomy): domain Bacteria; phylum Bacteroidota; class Bacteroidia; order Cytophagales; family Cyclobacteriaceae; genus Chryseolinea. Next base: position 2,853 of record CAZAHL010000078.1, read on the forward strand.
ATATAAAACTAACTTGTAAAATAAAAGATGTCCGTAACCGGGATTGGGAAGATATTGCCGCTGGACCCGGCCCTGATCCAGATAAAAACTACCTCTACATTGGCGATATTGGGGATAATGATGCCCAATATGAATTTAAGTATATCTATAGAGTTGAAGAGCCCACGTGGAAGGAAGGGGACGAGGCGACTATTACAATTACAGCATTTGATACCATAACTTTTCAGTTAGCGGATAAAAGAAAGGATACGGAAGCCCTTCTCATTAATCCAGCGACCAAAGATTTATATGTTATTTCAAAACGCGAACAACCGGTATACTTATATGAATTGAAGTATCCATACTCGACAAAAAATACGCTTACAGCAAGCAAACTAAACGCTTTGCCTTTTGGCCAAATTGTCGCTGGCGATTTTTCGTCAGATGGAAGTGAAATTTTAATAAAGAATTACCAAAATATTTACTACTGGAAGACTCCTTCCTCAAAATCTGTAGCCGATATTTTGAAAGAGCCCGCAAAAGAACTTTACTACGAAGCGGAGCCCCAAGGTGAGGCAATAACATGGGCGCACGATGGCAAAGGTTTTTATACCTTGAGTGAAAAAATATCGGGTAAGAAATCGTTTTTATATTATTACGAACGGAAACAATAGTTTCTTCTGTAAGAAAGGTTATATTTTTTTACCCTTCCACTTACCGGAACGCATATACGCAAAGGCCATAGAAAACATGGAAATCCAATATACCCATTCGGAGCCCCAGCCCCATGTAATAGGCATATTCCAATATTCAAGCACGAAGTAAGTATATAAACTATAAACGATAAGCGTGATAAATTCGATACGCAAGTTCACCAGTGTATTGCCTGTTCCTGTTACAGCATTGAGCCACACGGTTCCAACCGACATCATTAAAAGTGCTACTGACACGATCCGAACTACCGGAATCCCGTCGGCGATAAATTCAGGTCCCCGGCTGTAAAAAGATAAGAACCACTCAGGCCAAATATTCAATGCGGCAACGATAACGAGTGAAATGAGGAAGCTTAACGTAACAACTTTGCGGATTAAAGGTAGAACTTGATCGCTCTTACCCTGCCCGATAATATTACTTACCATACTATTCGTTGCCGATGCAAAGGCCCACGAAAAAATTCCGGATAAACCAAAAATGTTTCGCATCGTGTTGGATATAGCAAGGTCGCGAGCTCCATGGTGTTCAACAAGAATGTAAAAATATTCCCACGTGATTATACTGATGGCGTATTGCAGGATAAGAGGCGAGGATTGAACTAAGATTAATTTGGCGATGGAAAAATCAAAGTTAACATCTTCAAATAAGGCGAGGGATTTCTGTATACCCATCCATTGGATGACGAAGTAGATTACAACCAGCCCCGCACCTTCTGCTATAATGGATGCATATGCGGCGCCATTAAATCCTAAGTTAGGAAGCCCGAAATGACCATAAATCAAACCATAATCTAAAAAAATGTTAACGAGCGTTTCAGACAACGCACCCCATACCAGAAAGCGAGTTTGATTTGTTCCAACAAGCAACGCATTGCGCATGATATACAAATAGAGCAAAGGCAGCCCCCAAATCCTGATGAGCAGGAAATCGATCACCTGGTTGGCAATAACAGTATCATGAATCACCGCGCGCATAATCATCGGAGCAAAGGCATACGTAATTCCTATACCCAGGACCGCAATAGTTAACGATATCCAAATTCCATGGAAGAATATTCTACCTATTTCTTTCGGTTGGTTTTGCCCGGCTCTGCGTGAGATCAAGGCTTGCAAGCCATTGTTTAATCCATTGCCAATAACGGCGAAGATGAGATAGTATACTCCTGTTATTCCTGCGCTTGCCAATTCTTTTTCTCCAAGCTGGCTAAGAAAAATATTGTTCGTTATGAAATTAATCTGAGGTACAAGCAACGCCAGCGAAATGGGAAGCGCCATTCCGAGAATTTGTCGATAGCTGGTGTTGAGTTGTAAATCCATAAATGGCGTGCAAAGCTAGTATGTACGAGTGACATAAGGTATAGTTACTGGACATTTAGAATTAAATGAAAATAACACGTGGGTAAGAATCTTAACTTTGAATTAAAGACCACCATCTAACGATCATATCAACTGCCTAATCGGGAAGATAAGGTTGCAGTTTCGCATAGACCCATGTACCTATCATTGCGAAAAAAAATGTTACCAGGGTTACTCCATAGCCAGCCCCGATCTGTGCATATAGCGGACCAGGGCATGCGCCTGTAAGCGCCCAGCCAAATCCAAAAATCAGCCCGCCGAAAATGATGCCGTGATGATACGGTTTTTTAGGTATGTCTATAGCTTGACCGTTAAGAGAATAAAGTTTCAATTTTCGAATGAGTAGAATGGAGATTGCGCCAATAGGAATTGCTGTCATAAAAATCCCATACATATGAAAGCTCTGAAAATGAAACATCTCTTGCATCCGAAACCACGAAATCGCTTCCCCTTTTGTAAGGGCAAGTCCAAAAACCACTCCGACTAAAAGATATTTTAAATTGTTCATAGCGATAAGACATAGGGAAGAACGGTATAGCTGCACACAATTCCTCCAATAAAAAAAGCAACAATGGCTACCATAGAGGCCCATTGCAAGGAAGACAATCCGAAAATGCCATGCCCTGATGTACAGCCTCTCGCATAACGCGTTCCGAATCCAACAAAAAACCCACCGACGGCCATGAGTAAGAATCCTTGCAAGGTTAACAGGTTGTTCCAGCTGAAAAGCTCCGCCGGCAGCAAGCCGGTTAAATTCTTTAATCCCTGGCCGTGTAAATAGGCAATTGTACTTTGTGAAAGATCGGTGCTCTCCGGATTGGCAAATAAGCTGCCTCCTACAAACCCACCAATTAGTATACCTGCGACGAAATATAGATTCCAGCTCTCCTTCTTCCAATCATAATTAAGAAAAGGGATTTTGCCAGGATAGCATGCCGCGCAAAGTTGTCGTAAGGTTGACGAGATCCCCAAGCTTTTATTCCCGAGCAAAAGCAGGGCGGGAACTGTAAGTCCAATGATGGGACCCGCAACATACCAAGGCCACGGTTTAAGTAAAAACTCCATTGAGCAAATTAAAGTGACCTATTATAAAGATGGCAAGTTAAAATATTTTATTTTTCACACCTTCGTATTAGAATGTAAAGTAACAAAGACTCAATTCAACTAAACAGACATGAAGAATTCAAAGATTGCAATCATTGGTGGGGGCAACTTAGGGGCGGCAATAGCAGAAGGATTAATTAAGAGTAAATTTATTTTGCCAGAAAATCTTACGGTAACCCGCCGAAATGTTGAGGCGCTGAGTGATCTTAAGTCCTTTGGTGTCAAGGTTTCGAGCGATAACAAATCAGCGATTCAAAATAGCGACGTCATTATTATTGCATTAAAGCCCTACAATGTAAAAGAAGTTTTAGAGGGATTACGCGAAAACTTTGATCGGTCAAGGCACATCTTGATCAGCGTCGTTACGGGTGTTGACCTGAAAGACCTTACCGAAATGGTGTCTCATGGCGCTCCTGTTTTTAGAGCGATGCCCAACACCGCCATTGCTATTCAAGAGTCGGTAACTTGCATTTGCCACCAGGGCGCATTAAACGAGCAGGTTAATTATGTAACTGAACTGTTTAATCAACTGGGCATAACCATTTCAATTGATGAAAAGCTGATGGATGCGGCTACCGTGCTCGGAGCATGTGGCATCGCCTATGCCCTCCGTTTTATTCGTGCAGCAACTCAGGGAGGTATTGAAATAGGGTTTGATGCAAAAACTGCCAGCTTAATATCTGCACAAACTGTAAAAGGCGCTGCTGAGTTATTACTGAAACTGAATCGCCATCCTGAAGAAGAAATTGATAAAGTGACTACGCCAAAAGGTTGTACCATCGCGGGATTAAACGAAATGGAACATCAGGGATTCAGTTCATCGCTCATTAAGGGTATTTGTACATCATACGACAAAATTGGTAAGTAGAATTTAGTAATAGCAACTTCTCGTTGCTCCTTAGAATCATGGAAGACCTGGATAAATCATCTGCCCTGGGAGAAGGAGGGGTAGAAGCGGAACAAGCTGCACGCGTAGCTCGTACCGATGGAGAACGTTATTGCCTAAATTGCAAGACAGCACTGACAGATATTTATTGTCCACATTGTGGACAGAAAGATATTCCGAAACGTCAGACCTTAGGCGAATTGTTTAGCAATTTCATTTCTTCCTTCTGGAGTTATGAATCGAAATTTTTCAAAACCTGCCAATACCTTCTTTTCAAGCCGGGTTTTCTTGCTACTGAATACAATGCAGGCAGACGAGAGAGGTACTTTCATCCTGCCCGAATGTATGTGTTTATGAGTTTTGTTTTCTTTTTGTTATTCTTCTCTTTGCCGGATGATGAGACAACGAATAATACAGTGAGCATCCAAACAACGAAGGAAGATCTTGAGGATATTAGAGAAGATTTGGAAGAGGAGGGGTTGGATTCGATCTTCAATGCAGTGCCTGACTCCCTATTACTAGATTCTTTAAAGAATAGCCAGTATTGGGGTCAATTTGGAGGCTCTAAGAAAAATAAAGGTTTCAATCTGTACTCGTCAGATTATAAGTCCGTTGGCTCCTACGACTCGGCCCAGCTGGCAACACCTGAAAAGGATCGTGACGGCTGGTTCAAGCGAAGACTTAACGTCCGGAACATACAGCTCAATCAAAAATACAAAGATAAAGGCGATGAGTTTGGAAGGGACTTTGGTCAATCATTCATGGATAACTTCTCCAAAGTGCTTTTTTATCTGCTTCCTTTTTTTGCCTTGCTTCTAAAATTGCTTTACATCCGCAGGGATTTCTATTATTCCGAACATCTTGTTTTGTCCATTTACTATTACAATTTCTTTTATCTGGCCGCATCGATTATGATGCTAATCAATCTCGTGCCAGGCATCGGTTTTATTAGTACAGTGATCGGATTTTGGATCTACGTCTATTTTCTTTTCGCAATGAAACGGATGTACCATCAGGGATGGAAAAAAACCATTTTCAAGTTTGTAATCTTCTCGTTGATATTTGCGTTGTTAATGCTGATCGGTGTGTCGATCAATGCAGTGGTAACTTTAATGTTGATCTAGCGATGTTAACGAATTCTTTGTCCCCTTTAGCAGAACGTATGCGTCCCAGGAAACTGGATGAGCTGGTGGGACAGGAACACCTTACCGGTCCAAATGGCATAATTCGCATGGCAATTCATGCAGGCAATATTCCTTCTATGATTTTATGGGGGCCACCTGGAGTTGGTAAAACAACAATAGCAAATATCATTGCCAATGAAGTGAAAAAGCCGTTTTACACTTTGAGCGCTATAAGTTCAGGAGTAAAAGATATCAGAGAGGTTATAGAAAAAGCTAAATCATCGCCGCGATCTATTTTATTCATTGATGAAATTCATCGCTTTAATAAAGGCCAGCAAGATGCTTTGTTGGGTGCGGTGGAAAAAGGAATCATTACCCTTATCGGAGCGACAACAGAGAATCCGTCTTTTGAGGTGAATGCCGCGTTGCTTTCCCGATGTCAAGTATATATTCTTCGTGCATTGGGAGAAGAACAACTGATGGAGCTGGTACGGCAAGCGTTGAGCCGTGATGAAGCGTTAAAAAACCGTAAGATCGAAATCTCAGAGCATCAGGCATTGCTAAATATTTCCGGAGGAGATGGAAGGAAGCTTTTAAATCTGGTTGAGCTCATCAGTGATGCCCTATCAGGGGATGTTACCATTACGGATAAATTAGTGATGGAGCTGGCTCAAAAGCACATTGCTATCTACGACAAAAGCGGAGAACAGCATTATGATATTATCTCTGCGTTTATAAAATCGATCCGTGGAAGTGATCCCAATGCTGCTGTTTATTATTTAGCGAGAATGGTTGAAGGCGGTGAAGATGTTAAATTCATTGCCCGTAGGATGGTAATACTGGCCTCTGAAGATATTGGGAATGCGAACCCAACTGCCCTGGTAATTGCTACAAATACTTTCCAGGCTGTCGATCTTATTGGATATCCGGAAGCAAGGATTATTTTAGCACAATGTGCCGTATATCTTGCCAGCTCCGCTAAAAGTAATGCGAGCTACATGGCGATTGAGAGTGCACTGGGAGCGATCCGTGAGACAGGTGATTTGCCAGTACCTCTTGCGATCCGAAATGCTCCAACAAAGCTTATGAAGAAGCTTGATTACGGGAAAGGTTATCAGTATGCGCATAGTTACGAAGGTAATTTTGCCAGCATGGAATTTCTCCCGGATAAAATTAAAGGAACTAAATTCTATGACCCCGGCAGCAATGCCCGCGAAGAAGAGTTAAGAAAGTATCTTCGCTCGTTATGGAAAGAAAAATACGGTTATTAGCGTAGCATGAATCAACAGAATATAATTTTCGAATCATCACCAGCCTATATTATTGCCTGCATACTTGTGGCCGCCGGTTTTGCTTTTTTGCTTTATCGGGCCAAACACCCATGGAGCCTAAAATGGAATAGAATTCTCTTTGGTGTAAGGGCTGTTCTTGGATTTCTTCTAACCTTCCTTTTACTCGGTCCCATTGTTAAGCAAATCAATAACATTTTTGAAAAACCATTCTTCATAGTTCTTTATGATAATTCCGTTTCAGTAAAACAAGCCGTCGACTCGACTACCCTCAACAGTGTAAAAGAGAACTTAGAAGGTGTGGCCGAATCACTGGACAAAAAAGGATTCGATGTAAAAATTAATAACCTTTCAGGAGAAGAGATCCAGGTGCCCGAGTTTTTCGGCGAAACTTCGGATTTGACAGGAGCATTGAAAAGGGTTGCGAACCGATATGAGGGAAGTCGATTAGCGGGAGTTGTTTTGGTTAGCGATGGAATTTACAACAGCGGTATTTCTCCCTTATATTCATCTTATAACTTTCCCGTGTATACCCTGGGCGTTGGCGACACACTTCAACACCTTGATGCAGCAATCAAAAATGTTTCGTACAATAAAATCGCATATCAGGGAAATAAATTTCCGTTGCGTGTTGAAGTAATGGTGAAGAATCTACAAAATTCATCCATTACTGCTTCCGTGCTGCAGCGAGGAAAATTGATCGAAAAACAAACCAAGCTTGCTAAAGAAGACCAGCTATTGGTTTTTGATTTTCAACCGTTAGCGAATGAACAAGGCATTCAGAAACTTGACATACAGTTGGATGTAGTGAAAGGCGAAAAGAATATCCAAAACAACAGGGCAAGTATTTTTGTCGAAGTTGTGGAAGGGAAAAAGAAAATCTTAGTCGTGGCATCCTCCCCCCATCCGGATATAAAAGCTCTTCGGGAAGTCATAGACAAGAATTCCAATTATGAATTCATTTTGCATACACCAGTTGATGAGTTGTCCCCCGGTGAATTAAATACAGATAAGATTGATTTGGCGATATTTCATCAGTCCCCTGATATTCGCGGGAAGACAACGGCGTTGTTTCAGCGATTTGCGGCGAGTAAAACTTCGCTTCTTATTATTTTGGGCCAGCACTCCGATTTGCGTCAAATAGAAAAACAAAATATGCCTGTGAAATTTGACGGGGCTCCGCGGGATTACGACGAAGTAACACCCATTATCAACACAGCCTTTTCCAGTTTCATGATATCATCAGAAGCGAATACCTCGCTGACAAACTATCCGCCCGTTTCTGTTCATTTTGGAAAAGTAAATGTATCGTTGGGTGCCACTCCCCTTTTATTTCAACGGGTGGGAAATTTATCTACAACAAAACCGTTGTTGGCTGTGACGCAACAAGATGACAGGAAGATCGGCGTTATGCTTGGTGAAGGTCTGTGGCGTTGGAGACTTAATGAGTTTGACCGCACGGAAAAAACAGAAGCCTTCGATGAAGTATTCGGCAAGTTAATTCAGTACCTCAGCACCTCGGACGATAAAAGGAAATTCAGGAGCTACCCGATACAACAAGAATTTTCTGACACAGAATCTGTGGTATTCGAAAGTCAAGCTTACAACGACATCTTCGAACCGATCTATGGAAATTCTATTGATCTGGAGCTCACGGACGAGCAAGGCAAAAAGTTAAAATACTCCTATGCAACAAGTCCAGGGAACAGCCGATACCAGATCGGCGGACTCAAGGAAGGTGTTTATCGTTACAAGTCCAAAACGACATTGGATCAAAAACCGGAAGAAGTTCGCGGTGAATTTGCGGTCGTAAAGCGACAAGCAGAACTCCAAAACCTTACCGCTGATTTTGATTTACTACGCACGTTGTCGGCTAACACCGGAGGCAAATTTTATAATGCTTCCAATATGGAATCCCTTCAAAATGAACTGCAGAAAGCCGAGGCGAAAAGCGTCATACATTCTGAAGAAACGTATGATATGCTAATCAATCTAAAATGGGTTTTCATTTTGCTCCTCTTGCTTTGCAGCTTCGAGTGGACACTTCGTAAGTATTTGGGAAGCTACTAAATGAAAAAAGCCCTTCGCAGGGCTCTTTATATCTTGATAAGAATATAATTCGTTAACCATTCATCGAACTCAAGAATTCTTCGTTGTTACGGGTTCCTTTCATTTTATTTTGAAGGAAATCCATTGCTTCAATAGAATTCATATCGGCCATAAATTTTCGAAGGATCCACACACGCTGAAGCTCATCTTCTCTTAATAAGAGATCTTCTCTTCTGGTACCTGAAGCAGGAACATCCATAGCAGGATAAACCCTACGGTTAGAGAGCTTGCGATCAAGCTGCAATTCCATATTGCCGGTTCCTTTAAATTCTTCGAAAATTACTTCATCCATCTTAGAACCCGTATCAATCAAAGCTGTGGCTATGATGGTAAGGGAACCACCGTTTTCAATTTTACGCGCCGCGCCAAAGAAGCGCTTGGGTTTGTGTAACGCATTTGCATCCACACCGCCGGAAAGAATTTTTCCTGAAGAAGGAACAACCGTATTGTACGCGCGTGCTAAACGAGTAAGAGAGTCTAGCAAGATCACCACATCGTGACCGCATTCCACCATTCGTTTCGCTTTCTCCAAAACAATGCTGGCAACTTTTACGTGACGTTCAGCTTGCTCGTCGAAGGTAGAAGCAACCACTTCGGCATGTACGCTTCGCGCCATGTCTGTGACTTCTTCCGGACGCTCATCAATAAGCAATACAATAAGGTATACTTCCGGATGGTTTTCAGCAATTGCATTGGCAATATTTTTCAACAATACGGTTTTACCTGTTTTTGGCTGGGCTACGATCATACCACGTTGACCTTTTCCAATGGGAGCGAAAAGGTCTAAGATGCGGGTAGAAAGATTATCCGGAGTCGTGCTTAATCTTAATTTTTCGTTGGGGAAAAGCGGCGTTAAGTATTCAAATGCTACACGATCGCGAATTTCTTCGGTCGTTTTTCCATTCACCGATTCTACTTTCAATAAGGCAAAATATTTTTCACCTTCTTTGGGTGGGCGGATAAATCCTTTTACGGTATCTCCCGTTTTCAACCCAAACAATTTGATCTGAGATGGCGATACATAAATATCGTCAGGACTTGCCAGATAGTTGTAATCCGATGACCGCAGAAATCCATAACCGTCCTGCATAATTTCTAAGACGCCTTCATTGCTGATAGCTCCGTCAAATTCTCTTATAGCTGGGCGATAAGGAGGTGCTTTTTCTTCCCTGGGCTCACTTCGCGTGTGCCGCGGCTGGTCTTCTATTGTATTGTTTGAAGATTCAGAGTCATTGACAGTATTGAAAGTAGGGGGGCTGCTTTCGAAGTTTATATCGATAGAATCTAAAATCTCATCGGATGAAAAATCAGTTTCAGTTTCAGTTTTTGGCACTGGTGGCGATGGCGGAGGAGTCGGTGCTACATTTTCACGTCGTCGCGGCCGCATTTTACGTTCAGGTTCTCCATCGGATGCAACAGCGGCAGATGCAGCAACGGGTTTGGCAGGAGTGGTTTCTCCAGCAACGGCTTGTTGATCAAGGATTTTGTAAATGAGGTCTTGCTTGGCAAGTTTTTTAGCGTTTTTTACGCCCATACCCTCGGCGATTTCCTTTAGCTCGGATAGAAGCCTGACATTCAGGTCGTCAATAGTGTACATGTGGATTTAAAAATGAATTGAAGTTTAAAAAGATATGATATGTTGAAATTGATTGTAGTCAGCTAAGCTGAAATAAGATCATGAGAACAAATAATATGAAAACAAAAGATGAAAAGTAAAAATTCGGATTTATTCAGAGGGCTTGAGATAAAGCCGTATGACATTGCAAGTATAGCCGTTTTTTAAGTATTATCAAATCATTAAAATAAAATTTATTCCAACCCAAAGACCCATAAACCTTCAAATAAACTAATTTTAAGCCTTTTAAATTTAAAAGCATGCTACAAGTTGCCATTATACGCGATCAAACAGATAAGATACTGGAAGGTCTGCGTAAGAGAAACATAAAAAATGCGGCCGAGTTAATCCAGGAGGTTATAGACAATGATTTATTACGCCGCGATACGCAGAGAACATTAGACGATTTAAAAGGCAAGTCCAATCAGGATTCTAAAAAGATCGGCGAACTGATGAAATCCGGAAAGGCAGAAGAGGCAGCCTCCCTACGTTCCTTGGTCGCGCTAGACAAAGAAAGTGTAAAGAAGCTTGAGACAGACCTCCATGTTTATGAGAAAAAGCAGCTTGAGCTTTTATATAAAATTCCAAATATCCCCCACGAAAAAGTACCCCCTGGCGTTAGTCCGGAAGATAACCTCAAAGTATTTGAGAATGGAGCGATCCCTAAACTCAGTGCTGATGCCGTTCCGCACTGGGACTTGATTAAAAAATACGACATCATTGATTTTGACTTAGGTAATAAAATAGCAGGCGCTGGCTTCCCCGTGTACAAAGGAAAAGGGGCAAAGTTGCAACGTGCTCTTATCAACTTTTTTTTGGATGAAGCTGAGAAATTGGACTACAAAGAAATTCAACCTCCCATTGTGGTGAATGAAGCTTCTGGTTTTGCAACGGGCCAGCTCCCTGACAAAGAAGGGCAAATGTATTTTATCCCGGAAGACGGGTTATATCTTATTCCTACCGCCGAGGTTCCGATTACTAATCTATACCGGGATGTAATTGTTAACGAGGATGATCTCCCCATTAAAAATGCGGGCTACACGCCGTGCTTTAGACGCGAGGCAGGAAGTTGGGGTGCGCATGTGCGGGGCTTAAACAGGCTACATCAATTTGACAAGGTTGAGATTATTCAGATCAGAAAGCCTGAGGAATCTTATCAGGCGCTGGAGGAAATGTGTTCTTACGTTCAGAGCCTCCTTGAGAAACTAGAACTTCCTTACCGGAAATTATTATTGTGTGGTGGTGACATGGGATTTACATCTTCCATGACATACGATATGGAAGTGTTTGCTGCTGCCCAGCAACGCTGGCTAGAGGTGAGTTCCGTGAGTAATTTTGAAACTTTCCAATCTAACCGGCTGAAGCTGCGTTACAAAAACAAAGAAGGTAAGATACAGCCTTTGCATACCTTGAATGGAAGTGCCATAGCGTTGCCGCGAATTGTAGCTTCTATTCTTGAGAACAACCAAACGCCAAACGGCATTTTAATTCCGAAAGTTTTAATTCCGTACACGAAATTTGATATCATCAATTGACAATTAATAACATACACGACTCTACTCGATTGTTTTATTGATGGTCAGAGATGTGTGTGAAAACGGAAGCAATTTTAAATCTCCTATATGATTGGTTATTCTGAAAGCAAGGTCAAGGATGTATCAGTTCATGTTGTTGGAAATGGTATAGGCGACGAGGACCTAATGTTGTCCCCCGAGCCATTGGATATTGGTGTGGATTCTTTGCAAAAACTTTTGCTAACCTATTTCCTTTCTAGCTTCACTTTGCCTGAATACTACAATTTTACATTGGAGAAAGAGGATTCTTCAACCAATTCTATTTTTCTTTTTAGTTCTGCTATATTTTCCGATCGTAAATCCTTTCATGAAAATTCCATCAACATTGCTAAACATCTGCATGCTGTATCGAAACACCCCAATATCAAATCCGGCGATCTGTATGTAGCATACCTCTCAAACCTTCATATTGACAATGAAATTGTAGACGCTATCGGAATATTTAAATCAGAGGTCAAGGACTCGTATCTAAAACTAAAAACTCATTCGAAACGATTTTTCTTAGAAGGTGATTCAGGTCTAAACATTAACAAACTAGATAAAGGTTGTTTGATTTTGAATTGTGAATTAGAAACAGGTTTTAAAATTCTCGCGATTGATAACACGAGTAAAGGAGACGCGAAATTTTGGAAAAATGAATTTCTGAACATAAAACCCTGCTCAGATTCATTTCATCATACCCGTAACTTTATGAATCTCACCCGCCAATATGTCGAAGATCAGCTGGATGAAGAGTTCAGTGTTACCAAGGCCGATAAAATCGGGATGTTAAATCGATCCAAGGATTTTTTTCAAAACCGCGATCGCTTTAATCTCAATGAGTTTGAAGAAGAAGTGCTTGCAGATCCATCGGTCGCCGAGTCTTTCCGGAATTATGAGCGTACGTTAATATCAAATAGCGAAACGGACATCAATGATAATTTTGAAATTTCAGCACAAGCAGTGAAAAAGCAGATGCGTGTTTTTAAGAGCGTTCTGAAGCTTGATAAAAACTTTCACATCTATATTCACGGGAATAAACACCTAATAGAAAAGGGTTTTGATGAAGAGGCTAATAAACATTACTACAAACTTTATTTCGACCAGGAAAGCTAGTGTTAAGTTAATCCCCTATAAGCTTTGAGGAGCTGCTCATAGCTCGTGACTTCGGAAACTCGACATTATTAAGGTGGCACAACCCAAGTGTGATTTTGTTTTTTCTCATTTAGAATATCCAATTCCTTAAGTATCTTTAGTAAGAAGTAAAATCTATGGAAACCGAGAATTTTGGTACAAAAGTCAAACGAACCACGAAGAAAGTCTTGAAGATCATTGGCATCACGTTACTTATAGGGGCAATTGGAGTATTCTGCTTTTTGTATTGGGCAACCTATGAAGACGGGGTTATGGCTGGAAAAATTCTTCGTGTAAGTCAAAAGGGAATGTTGTTTAAAACGTATGAGGGTAAAATTAATCTTGAAACGTTTGGAGCGCTAAAGGGCACCAGTCCGATAGCGGAGTCTTTTGATTTTTCGATAGAGAAAAGCGAGACAGAACTAATTCAACAACTGCAGGAGGTTTCCCTAAGCGGTGAACGTGTCAATCTTTATTTTGTGAAACGGTATGTAGGCTTTCCGTGGAGAGGAGATACAAAATACTTTGCTACCCGAGTTGAACGCACAGGCCATTAAGATTTTAATGGCGTGAGTCTTATCGGTACGCATCAGACGGGTTTTTGCAAGCACACTAAAAAAAGAAGCGGCTATCTCATTTTCGAGATAGCCGCTTCTTAATATTAGCCGATAAGATTTATGCAGTGGCAGCTGAAGACTCTTCGTATTTCTGAGAGACACGCAACACTACTGTTTTCTTAGCTTTGTAGCCACAATAGCCGCACTGGAAATGTTTTAGTAACTGACCTTCTTCCAATCCAACGGGGATTTTCAGAATTTCTTCCCGAACTACTTTAAAAGTTTGATAATTACATTCGGGACATTGTAGTGCGTGAAGATGACCTGAGTAACGCTCGATTTTAACAAATCCTGTTTCCTCATCCTTCCAAACATCATAGTCAATGGAAAATACTTGTTCTTCCGCTTGCATACCTTCATCCAGGTAAGCATCTTCTTCAGATTCCCCTAATAACTTCATTGCTTTACCTGTTTTCGGAGAAACTCTGGGCTTGTAACGAAGCGCTTTCAAACGTTTTTCAATAAAGAATGGGTAGTAGAACTTTAACATATTTTGGATGATAAGCGCAAAGATCATACCCATGGCAAAAGTTGTGAATCCACGAACAAAAACCCAAAGCGTGCTGAATCTTTCGATGTTTGCATTCGCGTAAAAACAGCAACCAACAATAAGGACGATGGTAGCAGCCCACAATGTTTTGATTTCGCTTTTGTTAATGTAATCGTACTTGATTTTTGCATCGCTCATAGTAGCTAAGCGAACAACGTGATAGAATACTATTAGGATTGAGATCGCCCACGCCACATAGGCCAAAGTTTTGGCCATTGCGTTCCATGAATCATAGTTTTGTGTAACAATTTCTTCCATATGGATTGGTTATTTTTATTCTTAATAGCAAATATAAAGTGCTGTTTTTACTAAACCTAGTACCTTGAAATAGTAATCTCCAGCTAAAAGTTACACAATTTAGCACGGAATTATCGATAAATTCAAAACCTTGAAAATATCAAAACGTTTTAACGTGTCATGTTTAAGCTAAAAAGTCTTTGATTTGGGCCGCAGTCTCTTCCGGGAATTCGAACATGCCCATATGAGCGGCATTTTCAAGAAGATGAATGTGAGGATTTTGGCAGTGAGATGCCTGTTTTAACACTGAATCGACTGGAATTCCAGGATCCTTCTTACCTGCTAAAAAGAGAGTAGGATTTTTAAACCTTTCCAAAGTTTTGATTTGATCTGGACGATCCCGCATGGCTAAAGTATAACCAATAACTGTTTCGGACGAAGATTCCCCTGCAATGTTCTTTACCTTGTCAATTGCCGGATGCTGTTGATTGGCGAAGAGAGGAGGAATAAAACTTGTCGTAAAAGCCTCAGCTCCATTTTTCTTTATAAATTCTACCACTTTGGAGCGGGAGTCTTTTTTTTCTGGCGAATCGGCGTAGGCAGTAGAGTGAAATAGTACGAGGCCTGAAAACAGCTCGGATTTTTTTTCAACCATAGAAAGTGCTACGTAACCACCCAGAGAGTGACCAACAACGGTAACCTGTTCAATTTCTTTGCTTCTGAGAAACTCTAACAACGCGTCCGCTACACCGGCTATCGTAAACGGCATGGTCAGGCCGGGACTTTTTCCAAAACCGGGAAGGTCAACAGTAATAACCAAAAAATTCTTGGTGAGCAGGTCGACGTATTCTTCCCAAATTGTTTGATGGAAAGGAAATCCGTGGATCAATAGAAGAGCTTTTCCCTTTCCTTGCTCACGAAAAGAAATGGATGTCATGAAATAGACTTTGAAACAGTCTCTAGCATTTCAATCACCGTCTTTTCAATTCCATTTGGATCGAATCCACATTCGCGATGTAACTCGATTTGCTCACCGTGTTCCACAATCAGGTCGGGAATACCCAATCGCCTTATTTCAGCGAAATAACTATGATCCGCCATAAATTCCAGGATAGCGCTTCCAAATCCTCCTTGAATACAGCCATCCTCGATAGTCACTATTTTTTTGAACTTAAGAAATATCTGATGGAGCATTTCCTCATCCAATGGTTTTACAAAACGCATATCAAAATGCGCTACGTTAATATTTTGCTTTTCCAATCGGTCGCAAACTTCTACCGCATAGTTTCCGATATGACCAATGGTAAGAATCGCCACATCTTCACCATCCCGGATTTTACGTCCGGTACCAATTTTAATTTCTTCCATCGTGGTACGCCACTGGGCCATAACACCTTGCCCACGTGGGTATCGTATTGAAAAAGCTTTTTCTTCTCTTGGTAGCTGAGCAGTATACATTAAGTTGCGTAGCTCCGCTTCATTCATCGGGGCTGATACAATCATATTTGGCAGGCATCGAAAGTACGCGAGATCGTAAGCGCCATGATGTGTAGGACCATCAGCGCCGGCAAAACCAGCGCGGTCCAGACAAAAGTTTACGGGCAGATTTTGAATACAAACATCATGGATTACCTGGTCGTAGGCCCGTTGCATAAACGTGCTGTAGATGCTGCAGAAGGGAATTAATCCTTGAGTGGCAAGCCCCGCCGAAAAAGTAACGGCATGTTGCTCGGCGATACCAACATCAAAAGCGCGTTCCGGCATTTCCTTCATCATGATATTCATGGAGGAACCCGACGGCATAGCGGGAGTAATTCCCATTATTTTATCATTTGACTTGGCAAGTTCCACCAACGTATGGCCAAACACATCCTGATAACGTGGGGCCTGGGGGTTGTCGTAAACCTTTTTATAGATCTCCCCTGAAATTTTATCGAACGTGCCCGGAGCGTGCCAGGTTGTGGCATTCCCTTTTTCAGCTGGGCCGTAACCCTTGCCTTTAACCGTAATACAATGAAGAATTTTTGGGCCTTTGATGCTTTTCAGATCGTTCAACACCGTTACAAGATGATTTACGTCGTGGCCGTCAACCGGGCCGAAGTATCGTAGGTTGAGTGATTCAAAAAGGTTGCTTTGGCTTAGGACTGCGGCCTTTATGCCACCTTCTACCTTCGAAACGATTTCCTGGGCGCTTTTGCCAAACATGGAAAGCTTGCCAAGCACGTTCCAGGCTTCGTCTTTTATTTTATTATAGGTTTTACTTGTGGTAATGTCCGTTAGATAATCCTTGAGTGCCCCTACGTTAGGGTCAATCGCCATGCAATTATCATTCAGAATAATAATAAGATTAGTATCCGATACACCTGCATGATTTAATCCTTCAAAAGCAATTCCTCCTGTAAGGGCGCCATCTCCAATGACAGCAATATGCTGTTTGTCATCCAACTTTAAATATTTCGATGCCGAAGCCATTCCAAGGGCGGCGGAAATCGAGGTAGATGAATGTCCTACACCAAACGTGTCATATTCACTTTCTTTCCTTTTTGGAAACCCGGACAGGCCCTTGTAAAGGCGATTGGTATAAAAATCTTCTCTGCGGCCCGTGAGGATCTTATGTCCATATGCTTGATGGCCGACATCCCATACCAGTTGATCGTACGGAGTGTTAAAAACATGATGTAAGGCTACCGTCAATTCGACGACTCCTAAACTTGCGCCAAAATGACCACCATACACGGATACATTGTCAATAATGAAATGCCGCAGTTCCTCGCACAACTTAACTAATTGCGCCTGGTCAAGTTTTTTAAGATCTGCCGGACTATTGATGCTGGCTAAAAGTTTTCCAGGTGTTATCAGCATGAATGGATAATTAAGGACTTAAACAGGGTTTCCACACAAGTGTTATTATCTGCCAAATCAATCTAAAATAAGGGACAAAGGTAGTTATTTCCAAGATGTCATCATTTTTTTAATGGATTATAAATAACTTTACCCACCACTATGACGACACACGAAACATTCGAAGTAAAACTGCCGCTATTTGAAGGTCCTTTCGACCTTTTGTTATTTTTCATCGAACGGGATGAGCTGGACATCTACGATATACCGATTGCAAAAATTACAAACGACTTTCTTGACTACGTTAGGCAAATGGAGCAACTCGATATCGAAGTTGCCAGTGAATTTATTTTGGTGGCTGCTACTTTGATGCGCATAAAGTCAAAGATGCTGCTGCCGCGGCCTCAATTGGATGAGCGAGGCAATGAAATTGATCCCAGAGAGGAGCTAGTGCGTCACTTACTGGAATATAAAAAATACAAATCGGTTATCGATAACTTCCACAAAATGGAGGAAGTTGAATTGTTGAAGGAGAAACGCGGTAATATCATGAAGGAACTTAAAGCATTGGCTGAGAGCACCAATGTGGAAGCTGAACTTCAGGATGTAACCATTTTTAAATTGATGACGGTTTTCGAAAAGATTTTAAAACGCCAGGAAGCGGAAAAGAATAAGCCAGTCCATCATGTTATACAATACCCTTATACGGTAGAAGTACAAAAAAAATACTTAATCGAAGAGTTAAGCAAGAGGCCCCGGATTTCATTTACCGAATTGATCGAAACTTATCCAACACGGATTGGCGTGATCTTTAATTTTCTTGCTATTCTGGAGATGCTGGCACTACAAATTCTTACCATTCAAATAGGAGAGGGATTTAGCAATTTTTGGGTGGCGAAAGCTGAGACTGCAGAAGCAATTCTTTAAGACTCAATTAGCAGGTAAAACTTGCGTAAACACAAATAAACCACGAATTATGTCTTCGTGGAGCAGCCGCTACGGTAGTTACTATGCCGTTTCAGCAGGAAAAAAGGTGGTTGAAAAGCACTCGGGACGGTCGATTATGTCGGGAGCTATCATTATCACGCTTTATCGCTTGCCGGACAAGGGATTTAGAGGCCCTCTTTATTCAAAACATTTATAATAACCCTTTAATCGCATCGCTAATTTTGACGGTTTGTATACCGTGGAAGTTACTAAGGAGGATGATAGTCTGATTACTACTAATCAACCGCACCAATATCGCGCTGAACCCGTTTATGCTGCCCGAGTGACGCGCCCAACTCGGCCCATGATCATTAGCAGGTAGCTCAACAAACCAACCGTAGGAATAATTATTCTTTTTCGGTAGGGTCGCCGTGTACATCACTCGTTGAGATGAAGAGGACAATAGTACATTATTTGCGAGTGCTTGATCAAATGCTAATAAGTCATTTGCTGTTGAAATAATATCGCCATAACCCTGAACAATTGACTGATCGAAAAAGGGAGCGTTGAAATATTTTCCGTCTCTTTTAAAATATCCATTTGCCCTATCAGGCAATACCTCCCGATTATGTGCTACAGACGAATGAGTCATCTTTGCAGGCGTAAAGATTTGTTGTTGCATTAAATTACCATAGGATTGACTTGTTACCTTCTCTAAAATCACGCTAAGCAGGTAATAGCCAAAATTGCTGTAGTGAAAGTCCGTTCCTGGAGCAAACTTAAGCTCTCGATCTTTGAAGTACGCTAGCACCTCCTCCTGCGTATGGCCTAAGCGTTCCTTATTCCACTCCAAGCCTGGCACCTCTGGAATATCAATCAAACCAGAGGTGTGCGAAAGCAAGTGATTAATCGTAATCTGAGCCCCATATTTCTTAGGATACTCAGGTAGGTAATCGGTGACTTTTCCGTCTAACCTTAGTTTCCGTTTTTCAATTGCCTGAAAGGTAAGTACTGCCGTAAATGGCTTGGTAACGGAGCCGATCCTAAATTTGGTCATCATTGAATTATTAATATTCCACTCATGATTCGCTAAACCGAAAGCATTTTCATAAATGGGTTTACCGTTCTCAGCAACCAGGACAATTCCTGCGAATTGATCTTTCAATACATAGCTTTTTATCAAAGAATCTATTCGGTTGGAGAGTCGGGGATTTTCGTTACTAGATACCTGACCTAACACTTTAAGTGGCACCGCTAAGACAAATGTAAAAACGAGTAAAAGAGCCATGTTGATTGAAACTAATAATCTCATTTGTAATAATTTTTCTTGATTACTGGTTTTTGCACTAAGGGTTACTTCACTTTGAAATTTTTATTTATTATCTCCTAGTGCGGGCTTTTTATTAGGTCCTTCCTTTTATTATGAGCCATCAATTTATTTGAGCAAAATGCGATCAAACAAATTAGCAATGGCGCATTTGGCCAAGGTATTCTAACGTGTTGGCAACTATCAGCAATTGCTGATTCGAAAGAGAGTTAGCTAAATTCGAAATTCGTAGCTCCGCCAGTAATTAAAACCACTTGCCCGGGTTCAATTAAAGCAGCAGCTTTTTTTGCAATGACAAGTTATTGGGATGGTCGTAGATGTTTTTCTTGGCGATAGATAAACGGATAAAAAGATTTGGCACCGCACCTTGCACGATCCTTTCGGCTATCGCGTCTTTTTTCTATCTTTTTCGAGATTTAAAGAAATACTTTTGAAGAACACTACCAGAAAAACTCTTTAATAAATACGACTGATGAATTCGAACATCGCAAAGCTGACCCGTACGGCTTCAAAGAAAAGCCGAGTCATAATTGGCCTAATGTCGGGCACTTCTCTTGATGGACTTGATGTAGCACTCTGCAGAATTTCGGGATTTGGAAAGTCTACCAAAGTACTTTTGTCAAAGTTCGATACAGTGCCGTATTCAGAAGGCACGAAAAAAAGAATACTGGAAGTTTTTGCCAGGCAACAAGTGAATTTTCAACACCTGTGCGAATTGAATGCTTGGATCGGCAACCTTCATGGAGAGCTGGTGATGAATTGTCTGAAAAAATGGAAGATAAAACCAGGGAGCGTAGACATTATAGCTTCGCACGGCCAGACTGTATTTCATTCTCCTAAGGCGATTACACCCGGAGCAACTATTGATTCCACCTTTCAGGCTGGCGATGGAGATCATGTAGCTGTGAAAACAGGAATTACAACTTTTAGCGACTTTCGTCAAAAACATATTGCGGCAGGAGGAGAAGGAGCACCTCTGGCAGTTTACGGCGACTACCTTCTTTTCTCAAAGAAAGGAGAAGACAGAATTATGCTGAATATCGGGGGCATTGCCAACTTTACTTACTTACCAGGCTCAGCCAATGCAAACAAAGTCTTTGTGACAGACACAGGGCCGGGCAATACGCTTATAGACCAAACGGTGCAACAATATAAACCGGATATGTACTTCGATAAGGATTCGAACATTGCGAAAACCGGAAAAGTAAATGATGCATTG
>CAZAHL010000079.1:0-23126 GCA_964484845.1 uncultured Chryseolinea sp.
CCATTTCAAGATCCCTGCATTTTCTCCACCTGATACAGCATTGGCGTTGTACACTAAATCACCGCCATAGGTCAGTGCCTTTGTATCATCAAACAAACTATTTGCTGTTTCCAGATTTTTTAAAATATCTGGGTAGATGTTTTTCTGTTCGTCAAAGCTTGGCTGTAAAATACCTTCCGTGGCTTTGGTCGCTTGTGTATATGGAACATCTCCATATAAATCAGTAAGTATGGAATATGCCCAGCTTTTATAGACGAGCGCAATTGCCTTGTAATTGTTTTCATTTAGTTTGTCGGCAATCGCATAAATATTTTCGATATCAGTTAAGTATCCGTAAAAGTTAGACCAAACACCTGCACCGGGGTTAACAACATAACGATGCAATCCGCCACCCCCTGAGCTTGAGCGAGGTGCATCTACTTGCATAAGCTCATGAGTAAAGCTGCGTGCCGACGTAACAGAAGTATTTACAATTCGATACTGCAATTGTCCTAACATCACCCCGGGGGTAATTTCCTTTGGACGATTAGGATCTGTATTCAGCTCTTCAAAATTATCAGTGCATGCCAGTAGCAGGCAACTTATGACAACAACTACAAATTTTATTTTCTTAGAAATTCTCATGACCGTTATCAATTAAAATTTTAGAGTAAAATTAGCGCCAATAGTCCGCGTTGACGGGAATTGCATCAGTTCGACGCCGGGAGTTAAGGTGCCACTGTTCAAGTTGCCCCCTTCCGGATCAAATCCGGGGAAGTCCGTAAAATTAAACAGGTCACGCCCGAAGACAGCAATCGTTGCTTGTTGAAGACCAATCTTGCTTATTAGGCTTAGAGGTAAACCATATTCCACACGCACCTCCCGGATTTTTAAAAAGGAAGCACTGAAGATATTCGTTTCAGCATTGCTTATCGTGTAATAGTTATCGTAGTAAGAGCTTGCTGGCACATTTACAGTATTCTGCGCGAATGTTCCGTCACCCTGCAATACAACGCCTTCTCCAACAATACCTCCTTCACGACCCGGCAGCGTTACCGTTGTTTTCCCCAACGTGTTGCTCTTGTGATTGGTTTGTGAGTACATGCTGCCACCCATTTGTCCATCCAGCAATATGCTGACTCTAAATTTATAGATGGAGAATTCATTCATGATACTTGCTTTCCAATCAGGAAAGGCATTCCCGAATTTTCTCGTGACGGGATCTAATGTTGCCGGAAGTCCTACAGACGAGTAAATAATCTGACCATCCGGTGAACGCTGGAATCCTTTTCCATACATGTCACCCATCCGGCCACCAACCCGCGCTTCAATGGTTACGTTGCCGCCGTGAGAATAAATAACCTGATTGGTAATTCCTTCTGCCAGCTCCCGCACATAGCTCCGGTTACGCGACCAGATCAACGTAGTGTTCCATTGAAAATTTTCTTTGGTGACAGGCTTGCCCGTTAATTTTATTTCTACGCCTTTGCTGTTTATTAATCCGGCATTTATGAGTGCGCTGGAATATCCCGAAACAGGATCAAGTGGTATGGCTAAGATCTGGTTCCTACTTCTATTATCATAGACCGCCAGATCCAGTCCGATCCTATTTTGAAATAAGCGCAAGTCAAGGCCAGCTTCATAGCTTGTTGTAATTTCAGGTTTCAGATCGGCATTGAAGAGAGTTCCTGTATTTGTAAAACTATTGCTGTAAATTTTGTCGTAGTACCTGGCAGTCTGATAAGGCCGTGTATCGTTGCCTACCTGTGCCCACGATAATCTGACTTTGGCAAAGGAAACGAAGCGCGGCAGAGAGACCAGTTCATCCACTAAAAAGCTTGTACTCACTGACGGATAAAAAAACGAATTGTTTTTCAACGGCAAAGTACTCGACCAGTCGTTCCGTCCTGTAATGTCCACAAATATCATTTCATCAAAAGAAAATTGCGAAGTAGCATAGACACTGTTGATCGCTTTCGTTGTTTTGAGCGGGTCGGCGACTGCCTGATCCAGGCTATTTGAAATTTGATAAATGCCAGGTTGCGCTAACTGGTCTGCATACATACCTGCAAAATCGTAGGTCTGCCGCATAGCATTGGCTCCAGCAGATACCGTAAAGCCTATACGGCGGCTAATTTGGTTGGTGTAAGTGAGTAGAAAATCAGAGTTAGATTCGTAGCTAAACACGTTTTGTTCCCGGAACATGCCTCGCGGATACTTCGTCATACTATAAGGACGTTGCTGTGAGCGATACTCAAAAGACATATCCAATCCAGTACGCACCATCAACGACAATTTTTTCGATATCTCATAGTTGGCTGAAACCGTGCCGATGACACCATGCTTGTTCATCGTATTTAACATCGCATACATATCAAGGTACGGATTATCCGGGCCTGGATTAAACGGGTTCTTTTGCTGAACATTTTCCAATCCCGGTTGCCAATAGGGTTTAAACCACTCGTTACTTATATTGGGCGCAGTACCAATGATCAAAAAGTACATTAAGGATTGATTGTTGTATCCTGCTGCCGGTAGATTATCACTTTTTTTATTGGTGTAGTTTGCTTTGCCGGTAATCTTAAGTTTTTCGGAAACCTTCTGGTTTATGGAAAGTGACGCATTGATACGCTCAAAGCCGGTGTTGGGAATGATCCATTTGTTTTTTAGATGTGTTACGGAAAGCCTGGCCGAGCCGTTGTCGCCTCCACCCTCCAGCGAAAGGCTGTTTGAGTAGGTAATTCCTGTTTGAAAAAACCCGGATATATAATTTTTATAGGGTACCCATGGCGTTGGCTCTGTCGGTTTTCCATCCGGTGCGTCTGGATTGTACTGATAGTAAGATTGACCGTTGAACCTGGGTCCCCAAGCTCTTCCTGCAGCCACTGTTGTACTTGTGTTTGCTCCATCGGGGCTGTCTAAGTAGGAGTAATATAGATCCGTGCGACCTTCTCCATATTCAAATTGATAGTCTGGCCAGCGGTTTACTTCCTCCATGCTGATATTGGAATTGAAGGTAATACCAATTCCGCTGTTCTTTTTTGATCCGGACTTTGTCGTAATAATAATAGCTCCGCCCGCGGCCCGGCTTCCATACAAAGCGGTTGCGCCGGGGCCTTTGAGCACGGTTATCTTTTCAATGTCATCGGGGTTAATGTCGGAAAGTGTCGAACCATAATCTATGGGACTGTCGGCTGACAAATGAGAATTAAAACCTGTCCCCGTTATTTTGCTACTTACAGGTACTCCATCCACAACGATAAGCGCTTGGTTGTTATCTAAATTAAGTGATGACTCACCACGAATTGTGATACGCGATGAACCCATTGGGCCTGCGCCCGTGCCTTGAATGTTCAACCCTGCCACTTTACCAGAAAGTGTGTTTACCCAGTTGTTAGACTTGGCATCTTTTACCGCGTTCTCATTTACAGATTGCGCAGCAAACCCGAGCGATTTTTCTTCTCTCTTAATACCGAGGGCTGTGACTACAACTTCGGATAGTTGCCTCGCATCAGAGGTAAGTGTAATGTTGACGACGCTTCGGCCTTCCAGAGAGACCTCCTGAAAATTATAACCCACAAAAGAAAAGATCAGGACGTCGCTTGGTGCACTTGCTGTAATAGTATAGTCTCCGTTAACATCGGTGATCGTACCATTTGTTGTTCCCTTTACCAGAATGTTGACTCCCGGTAGTGGACTTTGATCTTCAGCGGTTAATACTTTTCCGGATACAGAGAATTGAGCCCAGACAGATGATACCGCCAAGAAGCCAATTGAAAACGTTAAAATAAATCTTTGAATAAAATTTTGTTTTTGATGTAGAGGTTTTGCCATGGTGGTTCAGGTTTACTTGAGATTATCCTCGTTACAAAACTGCCACCTGCATATGTCGTGATGTTATTGTCTACGTTATTTTAATTTTATCATTCGGTATCGCGGTGATTATCTGGTTCACATTCTTTTCTCATTTAAATTTTAGAATGATAATGATCCTGCAAAACGGTGACTCTTCATTCTTGTCTTGCCGCATTCATACATTTATAAGGAAATTGTTGGTGTTAAAAGGTTGATCTCACCAATCTATAATAGTAAATTCTTGAAGACGACTATACCACGAAGGGATAACAACGAATTAATATTTCTGTCATTCTAATAACATAGATTGCATTGAGCTGAGTGTTATAAATGTATCTCACAACAAAGCTCGACTCTTAAAAATTTGAAATCGAATTTACCATCCTTAATTGTTTTTGGCTTTCAACTATTTTTCTCCACTCTTTGCAATGGACAAGAGTGGTGGTTTTGGCCTAAATATACCCTTGGACAACATGCGGCAAACTATCCAGGCAACCGTATAGAAGCGCCCCAAAGTGGGGTAAATGTAGTTGCCCCACAAAGTGCTCCCCTTCTATTTTATGGCGAAGAGCCGAGTGAAAGATTGATTAATTTCTCGGATCCATTCAAGATCTCTCACGACAGTTTTACAATTGAGTTGTGGCTAGTCAACCATGTAAATCAAAAAATTGGAGGGCTTGTAACGTTAAAAAATAAAACCGGCAAAGGCGAGCCCGAATGGCTTCTCGGGATGTACGGCAAAAATATTATTTATACGCTTCAGTCACACGATTCTCACTTTGCGAACGTACTGAGCCACGAGATTCGCGAGCGAGGATGGAAAAAATATTGGTATCATATAGCTGGAGTTTATGATGGATCTACCATGAAACTGTACATAAATGGTGAACTGAAAAACGAGTTGAGCATTGGAAAAAGAAGAATTCTTCCCCGTGAAGATCTAGAACTGGAAATCGCCTCTTATATGAAAAGTGAACCCGGTATGGATCTGGGGAATTTTATAAAAATGCTGCGAATAAAACCCGAAGCTGTGCCAGAAGCCGCCATTCAAAGAAATTTTGAAGAATTGAAAAAATTGGTGGAAGAGGGAAAACTATTCCCATCGCTTTTCCACTTCAATGCAGGTCCGTACTTAAATAATGTGACTAAAAACAGCATCAGTATCGTATGGGAAACCGATCGTCCGGCCGACTTTGTTATCGAATACGGTAAACAGATTCCATTCAATCAAAAAGTAGAAATCCATACACAAAAAATAGAGACCGAGCCGGGAATTCCAAAAGGGAACATCTATAAGACAACCTTGGAAAATCTAGAACCGGAAACGTCATACTTCTACAACATAAAAGCGAAAGCTTTCGATGGCTCGGAAATGCAAAGCGGTAACTTGACATTTTCCACGGCCGTTAATAAGATCAGTCCATTTTCCTTTGGTGTTATCGGTGATACGGAAGCCAGGCCACACGTGAATGATCAGATTTCTAAATTATTGTGGGATGAGCGACCGAATTTTATATTACTGGTTGGCGATTTGACAGATGGAGGTGTTAGCGACCATAAGTTTGAATGGAACTACGAGTATTTTCAAGGCATGACTCAACTCACAAGCCGGGTGCCCGTTTTTCCGGTGGCCGGCAATGGTGAAGACGATCTTTTTTGGTACAATCAATATCATGCGTTGCCTGAAAACAAAGGGTATTACTCATTCACTTATGGGAACGCAGAATTTTTTATGCTGAATAGCAATGTGCCTGAAGATTTTGCTCCAGGAGGTAAACAGTATAGTTGGCTTGAAGACAAATTAAAGAAGTCAACCTCCCAGTGGAAATTCGTTGCTCACCACCATGCACCTTATTCTGCAGATGATAACGATTATGGAGATTCATGGAAAGGTCCATCGGCCCTGGGAGACTTGGCCATAAGAAAAATTGTTCCTCTCTACGAAAAGTATGAGGTTGATATGGTTTTTTTTGGACACCTGCATACATATCAGCGAACACTTCCCATCAAAAATAATTTAGTGGATAAACACAATGGGATCATCTATGTACAAGGAGGTGGAGGTGGCGGAAACCTGGAAGACTTTGCTCCTTCGCGCGCATGGTTTAGTGCCAAGACATTTAGGGGGCATCATTATTTTACGGTTAGCGTATTAAATAATGAACTAAGTTTCAAAATGTATGACTCAGAAGGAAAATTGAGAGATTACCTTGACGTAAAAAAATAGAAGCACATAAGTCATTGAAAGATTAAACCTATTGCAAGGAAGTCCCTTGGCTTAGAAGAAATAATTAAGGGAATAAAAAAAGCTCCGAAGAGCTTTAATGTTAAACAGTTTCTCGGTTTCTCAATTCCACACTACCATTTTTAATATTTTTAAGTCCATTAGATATCCGATTGGTAGCATCTGCTATTGAATTTTCAACAGCGTGTAAAACCTCCTTTGCTTTCCCAGTGCCCAAAATGTTTGCAATGGCAATTCCTGTTGCAGCTCCACCCAAGGCGGCGAATAAAACTTTGTTTCCTTTAAAAAGGGTTTTCAATTCCTTTTTGAAAAATGATTTTTTATTCTTTTTTCCCATACGCATACTTTTTTAAGTTGTTAATAATTTCTTAACAACGGTAACATAAATTTGTTCTTCATTTCATTGCCAGAAATTGATTGATTGCTTACAAAGAGTAGATTTTCAAATAACTTAATCTAGCGAATAGAGCTGCGGCAACGATTGCAGGGTCCGAAGAAATTTATAAATAAAATTTATTATTATTTACGAATGCCACATTAGGCCCTGGATTTTTTTTGAAACAACTCAGTCATCAGTTTCGGCAAAGGTTCCAAACCATTTTATACCTTCAAATAAAGCGCCATCTGCTTCGGCATAAGGGTCTGCAAAAATGTTCAATGGTTCGCCTTTTTGTCTAGGTTGAAGGATGACATCCCTGCCGTGAGAAAGAGTGAGGTAATCATCGCTTAACGTCCCAAAAAGATAATCGGTTAATTCAGGATGTTTATCCGCCTCTGAAGCATCTACGGTGATCCAACCGGGTCCCTGCACCCAGAACTTTGCCCAGCAGTGCCAATATTTTACAATACGGCTGGGCTGGGCGTTTCTTAAAGGAATACCAAATTCATGGTCAGCAGGAATTCCGGAGGCCCGGCATATTCCAATGAAAACCGAATGATAGTCTGAACAATCACCGGTTTTGCTGCTACATGCCCAGACAGCATCACCCAATCCCGCTCCCGGTGCTTTATAGTTATAAACCATTCTATTAATAAGATTATCATAAATCTTCCTGCCTGCTGCAATAGGCTGATCCGGTAAGTTCATAGCATTTTTTAATTCAATGATAGGACCCTCCAATGGGATCATTCGGTTTCCGGTAAGGTATACTTGATAAGATTCCGACGGTTTTACCTTAGGAAGCGGAGCAAGTTGCTTGGCTTCGGGCACAGACTTTTCCCGAATAATTACTTCATAAGAGAAAATAATTTTGACAGTATCTTCCAATTTTTCATTCTGAGGATGGTATTGAACGTAGTACATCCTATTTCCATGTTTAATGTCGTTCTCAAAACTTCCCTTTTTGCCTGTTACTGATAATAGCGTTACGGTTTGACGATCGTCTGAAACGGGAACAGGAATCCAGATGTCAAGCCGATTTGCAACGGTAGGGATATTTGTGATATAGCACGTATAGGTAAACTTAATATTACGAGGCGGATTTTCACTGGCGAAGGAATTGAAAATCACGTTTTAAAAAAATACCTGTCAGAATTTGAACTTTTTGTTTATGCCAATCATGCGTTTTCATTTGGAGTATTGGTTTTTTTGCAGCACTACTTTGTTCTTGATAAACTGTTCTACCGAAACGTGGAATATGCGTGGGGTTTCAAAATGAAATTCGACAATCTAGAATTACTAATGCTTAACCGTTATTGTGATAAGATTTGCCTCGCCTTAGATTTCATGTCGTCCAGATTCACAAGCGCTACATTCATCTCTTTTGCTAACTCATCCCATTTCCGCATTCGAATGCTCGTTTCAAAAAGAAGGTCCTTTTCAAAGGCACTTGCTTCATCTGCATTCATTACGCCTCCCTGGAATTCGAGGGTCTTCATACTAGCTTCGCTCAATGACAGAAGATACTCCGGATATTTAAAAGTAAGGTATCGTTTTGCCTGCACATGATTTTCAACCAGTTTGGCAACCCGCTCTGGAAAACCTTTTTGGCGCAGAAAGTCAGCGCCGACCTTTTCATGACTTTTTACACCATATCCGCCCATGCTATTAGCTTCGTTTTGCATCACACAAATATGTCCTATATCATGAAAGAATGCAGCCAGTATTACCTCATCATCAAATCCTTCTTCCATTGCTAACTGAGCAGCCTGCGACATATGCTCTATTTGCGAAACAGGTTCGCCAATGTAATCAGCATTACCAAATTTTTTATAGAGGTCGAATACCTCATCTACAGTTTCAATTATCACGGGTTGCATAATTTTAGTTTTTATGAAAGGTAAAAATCATAATATTAACTATGCATTATTTTTACATCTGAAAATTAAAATAAGATTCATCTGCAGATAAGGATTCAAAATTCTTATCCAAGTAACTTGTAAAAAAAATGCCAATTGAACTTGTTGTCTTTGATCTAGCGGGAACCACCGTAAAAGATGATCGTGATGTGCATCGCGCCTTGCAAAAAGCGCTGCTGAAATTTGATATTGAAATTTCGTTGGAAGATGCAAATTCGGTCATGGGAATTCCGAAGCCGGTTGCTATTCGCCAACTCATAAAGATGCGCTACTTTGGAAACGTTGCCCTGGCCGAAGATTGGATCCCCGAAATTCATGAAGCATTTGTTAAGGAGATGATAACGTTTTACCACTCAGATCCTTCGGTAGGAGAAAAGCTTGGAGTAACGGATACCTTTAGAGAGTTAAAACGAAGCAACCTTAAAGTAGCCGTCGATACCGGATTTAACCGGCTTATTACCAACTCAATTTTAGAACGTTTAGGATGGGAAAAAGAACACTTGATTGATGCTAGTGTAACCAGTGATGAAGTTGCGCGCGGCAGGCCTTACCCGGATTTGATCTATAGAGTGATGGAACTTACACACGTTACGGATTCACGATGTGTAGCAAAAGTTGGCGACACAGCTTCTGATCTACAGGAAGGAAACTCAGCGGGTTGTGGATGGGTGATCGGTGTAACAACGGGAGCCTACTCTAAAATCGAACTTCAAAAAGAGAAGCATACACACCTTATTGAAAACGTACACGAGATTTTAGGAATTTTCAATTTAAATGTTTGATCAGTATTAACTAAATGTTAACTTCATGTTATCTCAACATAATATGAAGTGAAGAAAATATTTTTTTGTTTACTGTTACTCAACTTTCAACATCTACAGGCGCAAGCCTTGAAGTGGTATGAAGGCTCCTTAGTACTTTCTAATGGAGAGGTTCTGGTTGGAGAAACTGCTGTAAAGTCAGAACATGATCTTGTCCTTTTTCAACAAGGCGAATCACGGATGGTATATCCAGCTCATCGAATTCAGTCGATTTATTTTTACGACAAATCATCGGACATTAACAGGCGATTCATGTCTTTGGTTAAGCTTAAAACTGGCGCCCGTCCTGTTTATCAGTTATATGAAGTTATTATAACTGGTGAAGTGAACGTGGTTCGTAGAACCAAGCAAAGTGCTTTTTCCGTTCACGCAGATGCATTAGACTTTAATTATTTCATTCTATACAATGACAAATTGACTCCGTTGAGAAAGTTTAATAGAAAAATTTTCCCGCACTTGATATCACCCTCAGACGACCGGCTTAAAAAGTTTATCTCAACCAATAGACTTACTGCGCACCACGCCGGAAATGCAATTCGGATCATTGATTTCTATAATCGGCTTATAAAAGCTGACGAATCACTCGCTAGAAATTAGCAATTACCTGATTCGTAACATTTTCTCATTGCTTTCGATTGTGCTTTTGTAAAAAGTAGACCATAGATCCTACTGTGAGAAAACTGCCGCAGATACAAATAACATATCCGGAAGAAATAAAGAAATCAACCCAGCTTAGATCAGCATATAAAAACTCTTTAAAAAATAAAACTCCAATACTTCCCAGGTAACCGAATGCATCTGCCAGGTATATAAGAAAACCAACGGTACCAATATATTTGAAGGTGGCCAATAAACGATCGAAGAAAATACTATTGAAGGGGACATACCCCAAATAGAGGCCCAGTCCAATTAGCGTGATCCATAGGAAGGGGCTAATGAGTTGCTGTTGAAATAGAAACGAACTGACTCCAATTAATATCATCCCCAGGAAGATAATAAGGTGATTCACCATAAAGGCAACATGGTTATTCTTAATCAGCATGAGACTTCCCATCACGACCAATACGGCCACTGAAACGGGAATTTCTGTAGTCGTAAAGATCTCCGGAGAATTTCCATAGCCAAGGGATGTCCAGAGCTCGGCAGAAAAATTATCGCGAAATTCTCTGAAGGTAGTGAGCAACATATACGCCAGTGTGAATAGGATGACACCTGGCCAAAACGTGAGTATGAATTTAATTCGTTCCCGCTTATCCATTGGCTGACGCCGGGTACGAAGTTTTTCATCTAATGGTGACGGTGGAGGAAGTTTATCCAATAACCAAAGAAATATTACCAAGGGAGCGAGAAATATCACACTTGTTACAAACGGCATCCACCTTTCTGAAACACCCCAATCCTGCATAATGAAACCACCAACGGATTTTGCAAATCCCGCAGAAAAAATAAAACTTACTGACAACCCCGCTCCAAGCACTTCGGTGTATCGCCGTCCTTCCAGGTATCCAAAGATCATTCCCCACACCAATCCCAATGGAAATCCATTCGTAAATAAGAACACTATATTATAAGGAGCCGGAACAAGTGCAAAAAGCAACCAGGATATACCAGCAATGCCAACCATCAACAAAATGCCGAGCGAACGTGAAGCCGACTTGAGTTCAGAAATAATCTTGATTCCAGCAAATTTTGAAACCGAGTATCCCACAACCTGAAAGGTCACCAACCAGACCTTATAACTTATTCCTGCGTAGCTGATGCCATCGAACGTAGCAACTGAAAAAGTTTTTCGAAATGCGTATACACAGGTATACAATCCAAACGCCATCAACGTTGCATACAGGGCAAACCAAAAGCCATGTGTGCTTTTTAACCAACGGGTTATGATTGACTCTCCCGACAGCGTTTCAGGAAGAACAAAAGTTGATTCACCAGCTTTCATTAGTTCGATTTTTTATAGTTTATCCGGGATGAAAAATTGAACGTGAGATGCTAATGACGAACTCTACTTATCTGTCAAAATAAAATGCATGGAAAGCAAGTGAAGCTTATTAGTTGTTTTATTCGAAAATATGTGCGGTTGAGAACCATCAAGATAAATTGAATCCCCTTCTTCTAACATAAATACTTCGTCGTTTATTTGAAACTCGCACGACCCGGCAAGTATATATTTATAACTATATCCATTCGTGGTCGATGCTTTTCCTTTTGTTTCAGGTTCTATAGCTAGCTGAAAGATCTCCATCACGCATGTCCTTATATTTTGCGAAAGTATATAGTGATAACTTATTCCCTTGTTATCCTTCTGTTCCGGCAGTGTGTGTTCGCCCTTCCTTACTATCAGATGACCATTTCCATTACCAAGCACCACATCCTGAAAAAATTCTTTAAGAGAAATATCCAGGGATTGAATGAGGGTAACAAAAACGGGAAGGGATGGAATCGTTTTTAGGTTTTCAATTTTTGAAATCAAGCCTTTGCTCACCTGCATACGAGTTGCCAGCTGCTGTATCGTAAGATTTCGTTCTAACCTTACGCTTCGGATTTTTTGAGCAATGCGAGACACAACTTGATTGTCGATCATGTTTGAATTGGTTTACTGATTGTAAACCTAAAAAAAAATTGTGCGGATTTTTTTGCCTTCAATTTTGGAGAAATGGCACATTAATTCAGTGTTACGCACAAACAGGGTCCGGTTGAAAAATTTCCCCTTTAACAATTTTAGCAGCGATAAACCTTCATTTAATTTTCATTTTAGGTTTTAAAGGTTAATGCAGCGGTAACGTATCACTAAACGAAACTTCACCTCTATTACTAACCTTTGATCCGCATAAGTTCGCCATAGCAGAATGCAAAACGGGGGTCTTGAGGATCCCCGTTTTTTAAAGGCAAAAAAAACCAAAACAATTCTATTTATGAACCAACCTCTACTAAAGAAATTTACTTCTTTAGGATTCCTCACACGTGCACTGCTAACATCCTGTGCATGGCTCCTATTAGTTTGCTCTGCGTATGCGCAGACAACGGTTTCCGGGCGTGTAACTTCCGGTGAAGATTCTTCACCCCTACCCGGAGTAAACATTCTTGTTAAAGGCACCGCAGACGGCACGATCTCCGATGCAAATGGGAATTTTAGTTTGAACGTTCCGTCAAATGAATCCGTGCTTATATTTTCTTTCGTAGGATATCTGGCACAGGAAGTTCCCGTAGCAGGAAGAACTACTTTTGATATTGCGCTGGCCTCCGATGCGCAACAACTTTCGGAAGTTGTCGTAACTGCGTTAGGTATCGAGCGGGAGACTCGTGATTTGGGATATGCTGTTCAGGAAGTAAACGGTGAGGATCTTACGAAAGCACGTGAAACGAACATTGGCAATGCACTCGCTGGAAAAGTAGCGGGTGTTACTGTCGTGGGCAATCCTTCGGGCATAGGGGGTTCTTCACGGATAACAATTAGGGGGGAGCGTTCTCTAAACATTAACAACAACCAACCACTTTTTATTGTTGATGGCGTGCCTATAACAAATGAGGTATTCGGTTCGTCAGGAAGAAGTAATCAGGAAGTGGATTATGGAAATGGCGCTGGGTTGGTAAATCCAGACGATGTAGAATCCCTTACTGTATTAAAAGGTGCAAGTGCAACAGCCCTTTATGGATCTCGTGGTTATAATGGTGTCATCATTATAAAAACTAAATCAGGCAAAGGCTCTAAAGGAGTCGGTATCAGCGTGAACACCACAGTCTCATTGGAAAGCCCATTACGGCTACCTGACTATCAAAATGTCTATGGTCAGGGTCTTAATGGTGAATTTGGTTTTGTCGACGGCAACGGTGGGGGCGTTCGCGATGGTGTAGATGAGAATTGGGGCCCGAAAATGGAAGGGCAACTTCTTCCCCAATTTGATTCTCCGACTTCAAATGGTTTGCGCGGGGGAGATGTTGGAAATTTAAACACGCAAATCGGCCCCGTTAATTTGGCAGCTCAGCTTGCAGCAAGAGGCGAAATTACTCCGACGCCTTTTAGTGCACAGCCGGATAATATTAAAAACTTTTTTGAAACAGGTGTTACATATACACAAAATATCGCTGTAACCGGGAGCAATGAATTCGGTGATATTCGTGCATCCTATACCTATCTGGATCAGAAGGGAATGATTCCTAACACAGACCTCAAAAGGCATTCATTCTCCCTTTCGTCAGGGTACAAGCTGACAAAAAAGTTAAGCATTCAGACCAACGCAAATTATGTCAAGAGCCTGAGCAGCAATCGCCCGAATCTTAGCTATGGTACCGAAAATATTATGTACCTCATCAACTGCTGGATAGGTCGTCAGATTGATTTAAGTTCCCTGCAGAATTATTGGCAAGCAGGGCGGGTAGGATTGAATCAGTTCAACTTCAACTACAATTACCATGACAATCCATATTTCAATTTGTACGAAAATACGAATGGTCAAGAGGCAGATCGTCTGTATGGAAATATTGCGGCGACTTATCATTTCAACGAATGGCTTAGCCTGATGGCACGCGTTGGAACAGATTATAGCGATGAATTCAGGGATAGAAGAAGGTCATTTAGTACTCAACGCTATCCGTTGGGTAGCTACCGTGAAGAGCAAATTTTCTTGCAGGAAACAAATGCTGATTTTTTGCTAAGCTTTAATAGAGACTTAAGTCAGAATTTAAGTCTTGCAGTTAGTGTCGGAGGTAACTCCATGAGGCGGAGGTACAACTTGTCGGATATTAGCGCTCCCCAGTTAACTGCGCCTGGCATTTATAGTTTGAATAATTCCCGTGTTCCCCTTGACTTTCTTTCTGACAAAAATGAGAAGAGAATTAATAGTATATATTCTTTTGCTCAAGTAGGATTCAAAGATTACTTGTTTCTGGAACTTACCGCTCGCAATGACTGGTCAAGCACATTACCTTCAGACAACTGGTCTTATTTTTATCCATCCGCTTCTTTAAGTGCTGTGGTATCCGACATGTTTAATGTTACATCAGGCCCCCTGAGCTTTGCAAAAGTTAGAGTCGGCGTAGCAGAAGTTGGAAAAGACACTGACCCTTTTAGTTTAGTTTCTATTTATAGGGCACAGACACCCGCTCAGGGATTGCCTACATATTCTGAGCTGGATGTGATTCAAAATAGCAAGTTGAAACCGGAGCTCAGCCGTTCTATCGAAGCAGGGCTCGAATTAAAATTCTTTTCAAACAGAATTGGTCTTGATTTTACTTATTATCAGACACGAAGTGAAAATCAGATCTTAAGAGTACCCCTAACCATTTCTACTGCTTATAATTCCAGAATTATCAACGCTGGTTTGATCGAAAATAAAGGAATTGAAGCGATGTTGAATGTGATACCGGTACAAATGGATAATGGTTTCGAATGGTCAATGAATCTCAATTTTTCCCGAAACAGAAGCCAGGTACTGGAATTATATAAAGACCCTGAGACTGGACAAGAGATTAAAAATTACGTATTGGCCGAACGTTATGTTTCCGTTGAAGCCCGTGTAGGGGAACGTATGGGGGACATGTATGGCATCGGGTATCAGCGTGTTAGTAATGATGCTAATAGTTCTTATAAAGATCCTTCCGGGGAAAATGTAGGTAAGGTCGTTTACAATAGTGATGGCAAACCACTCGCAACAGCCTCCAAAATAAAACTCGGAAATTATAATCCGGATTGGATGATGGGTATTTCTAATACTTTAAGATTTAAGGGCCTGAGTTTAGGATTTCTATTTGATATCCGTTATGGTGGAGAAATTTATTCACATACTCAGACGGTTGGACGAGAAGGTGGAATTATAGTAGAAACACTTGAAGGAAGAGCTGATGGATACGATTTGAATGTGGAAGGAAACGGTGTAGTTGGAGACGGTGTTGTGCCTGTTAGGAACGGTGAAGGACAAATAACGGGCTACACTCCAAATGCTGAGAAACTTTCTGCTCGTGAGTGGCACTCAACAATCACACTTGGCAGAAGCCTGATCGAAGGTATGATGTACGATGCTTCTTTTGTAAAACTACGTGAGGTAAAACTTGGATATACTTTGCCTAGTAAGTTAATGCAGCGATTTCCTATACGCGATGTGAGCCTTTCTTTTGTAGGGCGAAACCTCTTCCTATGGGCTGATGCTCCTCACATCGATCCTGAAACTGCCTCATCTAGTGGAGGCACTATTATCCCAGGTGTAGAGTCTGTAGCGATGCCTTCCTCTCGCAGTTATGGTTTTAACTTAAGCTTCAAGCTTTAATAATTATCTTATGAATACAAAATTGAAAAAATATAGTGCTGGACTTCTCGCAGTATTCCTTCTTGGATGCACGGGAGAATTTGAAGAAGTAAACACAAATCCTAATTATCCCTTAACTACAACGCCGAACTTGCTGCTAACGGGCGTCGAAAGGGATCTGATGACTGAGTTGCTAAATGAAACCTGGGGTATTGGTAATATCGTCATTCAACACACAGCTAAAAATCAATTTGTGAATGAAGACCGTTACTTGTGGAATGAACTAAATAGAATGTGGAATGCAGTCTATGATAATATGCGTGATGTAAACAACATTCTCATTCAGGCGGAAGAAACCAGCCAACCTAACTATAAAGGTGTTGCATTGGTATTAAAGTCATGGATGTTTTCGATCGCTACAGATTCTTACGGTGATGTTCCATACTCGGACGCATCCCAAGGGAAGTCTGGAATTTTGTTTCCAAAATACGATACCCAGCAAGAAATATATGAGGGGATTCTAGCGGATTTAGCAGAGGCTAATACGATACTAGATGGAGCCATCAATGTAAGCGGGGATTTAATCTATAATGGCGATGTAAAAAAGTGGCGCAAAGCAGCTAACTCACTTCGGTTACGTTACTTGATGCGGATATCCGATCGTAAGGACGTTTCTGCTGAAATGAAGGCTATATTAAGTGACCCCACCAGCAATCCAATTTTTGAAAGCAATGCCGACCACGCTGTATATACTTATCAGGCAAGTTCACCAAATCAATTTCCATTGTTTTCTTCCAGGATCGGTTCGTTCAATGAGTTCCGTGCCAGTAAAACTTTGGTTGATTTTCTGGAAAATTTAACGGATCCAAGACTTACCATATTCTTCCGTCCAACACCTGCAACTGAAATTACAGCTTCGACAGCAGATGATAAATACGATGGCATTCCCAACGGTTTAGATGATGTTGTTGCGCAGACGTACAATGGAGGTCAGCAATTTCAAGCTAGGATTGGTCCGCTTTTTTATGAGCAGGCGAATTCCTCAAAAGGGATTCAGGTAGCTAAAGGTGTTATAATGACTTATGCTGAATTACAATTCGTGCTTGCGGAAGCAAGAGAAAAGGGATTAATTGATATAGGAACCGCAGAAACATATTATACAAATGGAATCAATGCTTCTTTCAATTATTATGGAGTCACTCCCGAAGCATCTTATTTTACCCAAAGCGAAGTTGCTTACTCCGGTTCGAAAGATGAAAAGTTAGAAAAAATAGGCAATCAAAAATGGGTAGCATCCTATTTTCAGGGACTTGAAGCTTGGTTTGATTGGCGCAGAACTGGTTATCCTGTTTTACAACCCTCAGTTGATAATCAAAATGATGACCGCATACCCGTAAGATTCATTTTTCCAAGAATTGAACAGTCATTAAATTCCGTAAACAGAGAAGCCGTTGTCGCTCGACAAGGTGCTGATGATATCAATACAAGAGTTTGGTGGGATGTTAATCCCAATTAAAATACATACGCAAAGGGCACGGTCAACGTGCCCTTTGCATAAAATTTAATATGTATGAAAAAACTAATTAGTTTGCTTCTTCTATGTATCGCTACTTCCTCAGTTGCTCAACAATTAAAAACAGAAAATGTAATACTCATCACCTTGGATGGTATGCGTTGGCAAGAAGTTTTTAATGGTGGGGATTCAAGTCTTATGCGACAGCAAGTCCATCTTAAAGATGAAAAGATCAAGGAAAAGTTTTGGCGCAGGGATACAGACGAGCGACGTAAAACATTGCTTCCTTTCTTCTGGAACACACTTGCCACAAAAGGACAACTTTATGGAAATCGCGCGGTGAACTGCAAAGTGAATGTTACCAACAATCAATGGTTTTCCTATCCAGGTTATAGTGAGATACTTACTGGTCACGCAGACAATGAACGTATTCATAGCAATGATAAGATGTACAATCCCAATGTGAACGTTCTTGAATTTATCAATTCACAATCTGCATTTAAAGGAAAAGTTGCTGCCTTTTCTTCGTGGGATGTCTTTCCCTACATTATCAATGATAAACGCAGTGGTGTTATGGTGAGTAGCGGCATCGTCAAAGCGAAAGGAGATAAGCTTACTGAACGGGAGAAAACATTGAATGAGATTATGACCAACATTCCTAATCCTCTGGGCGATGTTCGATTAGATGCTTTTACATTCTATTATGGATTAGAGTACATGAAAAAAAATAAACCGCGGGTGATGTATTTTGCCTTCGATGAAACGGATGACTTTGCGCATGCAGGTGAGTATGCAGCCTACCTTAATTCGGCACACAGTACAGACCAGTTTATAGGAGAGCTTTGGAATTATATACAATCTGAGCCATTGTATAAAAATAAAACCACGATGATACTTACATGCGATCACGGCCGCGGCACGAATGCAGAGGATTGGAAACATCACGGTCAAAAAATTCCAGAAGCAGATCAGATATGGATGGCTGTGATCGGCCCTGATACACCAGCCACCGGCGAGGTGAAAGAGAATTGTCAATACTATCAGAATCAAGTTGCCAAAACGATGGCTGCATTTTTAGGGTTAAAATACAAAAATGATAAACCTGTTGGAGATGTTGTAAAATCAATGGTAAGTTCCCCTTCAGAATGAACTCGGTAGTTACAGATTTCACGTACCTTCCCCTATTCAATCCGCCCTTCAGCAACTTAAAAGATTTATGAATCGAATACTTTTACTATTTATTCCTGCCTTAGCCATTTTATCCTGCTCGCAAAAAGAATCCCCGATGCTGGAAAAACCATGGATTATTTCAGCACCTGCCGGAGACCAATACACAACCATTAATAAAACCGGGGTTACTGTTATACCGAATGGGCGGTTTATTGAACCCGCAGGAAAACAGATTATGGTAGCCCCCCACCCATTCGGTCTTACTTTAAGTCCAGATGGAAAAACAATCATCGCATCAAATTCTGGCACGGGACCATTCTCCATTTCTATCATTCGTGACTTTAACAGCAGTTCCCCTATTATCAAGCAAATTCCGGAAGGTGTAAAACCCGACGAAGGTTTACTTGAAGCGGTATTTATGGGACTTGCCGTTTCACCTGATAATGTAAAAATTTATGTAGCCGGTGGTCAACAAAATAAAGTTTACGTCTTTGACTTATTGAGTGGAAAAAAAATAAATGAAATTCAGTGCAATGAATCTTTTGACGGAACTGATTTCAGTGACGGATACATTGGTGATATGGTCTTAAACCGGGATGGGTCAATT
Source organism: uncultured Chryseolinea sp. (assembly GCA_964484845.1). Classification (GTDB taxonomy): domain Bacteria; phylum Bacteroidota; class Bacteroidia; order Cytophagales; family Cyclobacteriaceae; genus Chryseolinea. The sequence goes on from CAZAHL010000079.1 coordinate 18,731, forward strand.
CTATATGCTGTAGATCAGATCGGGTTCCGTATGATTGTAATTGACACCAAAACAAACAAGGTGATAAAAAATGTAAAGACAGGCCGCTATCCGTTTGGTATTGCTCTTTCTCCTGATGAAAAATCAGTGTACGTCGCCAATGTGGGCATGTTTGAATATAGCTACATCAAATCTTTAGATAAAAAAAGGTTGAGTGAAACGGCGCTGAAATTTCCAGCTTTTACGTACGACTCAAAAGAAATGCGGGAGGGAATTAAAAATGATACCCTTGAGGTAGAAGGATTAGGAGATCCGAATGCACCAGAATCTTTTTCGGTGTGGCGCATCGATGTAGAGAATAAAAAATATGACGTGGTATCGAAAATTAAAACGGGTATTCTCGTTGGCGAAAAAATAGAGGGTATTGCGGCCGTTGGAGGTGCAAGTCCAAATTCTTTAGTAGCTACCAATCAATTTGTCTATGTTAGCAATGGTAACAATGACAATATCTCGGTCATTGACGTAAGCAAAAACGAAGTCGTTAAAAATATTGAGTTAAAACTTGACGCCAGGTTGGGCAACATGAAAGGCCTTATCCCTTTTGGTCTTGCACTGTCCCCCGATAATAAAAAACTATTTGTAGCGGAGGCAGGCATAAATGCAGTGGGAGTAATTGATGTTGCCACGCAGCAAGTACTGGGGCATATACCAACCGGGTGGTTTCCCTCCAAACTAAAAATTACTCCTGACGGGAAGCAATTAATTGTTTCCAACGCAAAAGGATTTGGAAGCGGGCCCAATGGGGGAAAGAGCTTTAAGCAAGGACCTGAAGGAGATTACATAGGTAGTCTTATGAAAGGGACGGTTTCGGTTATTGATTTGCCCACCGACGAAGAATTAAAAACCCTTACTGAAAAAGTTATCGCTAATAATTTTTCCTTTACCCAAGCGGAAACGAAGACTGACAATCCAATACCGCTATATACGCAGGAAAAAGAGTCGCCTATTAAATACATTGTGTTTATTTCAAAAGAGAACCGGACGTATGATGATGTTTTTGGTCAAATAAAAAACGGCAAAGGAGATTCTAGCCTGGCCCGTTACGGAGCCAACGTTACTTTTGCAAATGAAAAAGGAAATGTTAAAGTTGAACGTGCTACCGTTATGCCCAATCATCTGGCATTGGCCGATCAATTTACGATCAGCGATAATTTTTATGTAGACGCAGATGTTTCCTCGGATGGGCATCGCTGGCTTTCTGGCACCTATCCCAACGAGTGGCTGGAGACTCATCACCCGGCAGCCTACGGTGGAAAGCGGAGCATGAAAGAGAACTCAACTGCACCTGGGAAATTCGGTATGACGGGTGCCGCAGGTGCAATATTTCCGGAAGAATATAATCAACATGGCTCTATGTGGGACCACCTCTTTAGAAACGGAAAAGAATTTTACAATTTTGGTTTTGGTGTAGAGTTCGATGCCGGAAGTTTTTCAGATTCTACATTTAAACACGGGGGTGTCCGTTATCTGGTTAATTATCCCACACCCGGGCCGTTGTATGATCGCACTTCGCGGCTATTTCCTACCTTCAACATGGCCATCCCGGATCAGTTCCGTACCGATGTTTTCATACAGGAAATAAAAGAAAAATACCTGGATCAGAAGAAAGACCTTCCTTCCTTGTTAACGCTGCAATTGCTCAACGATCACGGAGCAAAACCACGAGCGCATGCAGGTTTTCCTTTTAACGAAAGCTATATGGCGGATAATGATCTCGCCTTAGGCCGCGTCATAGAATTTTTAAGTCATACCCCCTATTGGAAAAATATGATGATCGTAGTGACCGAAGATGATGCTCAGGGGGGTAATGACCATGTAGACGCGCATCGCAGTATTTTGATGATTATATCTCCCTACGCCAAACGAAATTTCAACAGTCATCAGCATTATTCCTTCGGTAGTATTTTTAAAACATTCTGGAATGTGCTTGGTATTCCTTATCTCAATCAATACGATGCCGGTGCTACCGATTTTGCGGACTGTTTTATTTCGACACCCGATTATACTCCATACAAAGCTCTTCCCGTTGATGGCCGGGTATTCGACCCCCAAATAGCGCTGGATCCTTTTGACGAAAAGTTTGAGTGGAAAGCGTTAGAACAATCGCCAACGTTGGATGACCCTGATGCTATCAAAGAAGCACGTGAAAAAGACAAACGTCTCGAAGTTAATCACTAAATAGGTTCGATCAATATTTGAAGTGCCAGCATGTATACCCATTTTCGTGCATTCATATCAAATTTCTTACAAATGCAAAGTAAAAGAACACCAATTATGTTGTTGAATAGTGTTCAACACAATCGGTTGCTTATCTTTGCGGCCAAATGAAAGTAACATTTCCCGAAGATTTCTTATTTGGAACAAGCACAGCAGCCTACCAGATTGAAACCGCTTTTGACCATGATTGGTCCGGAGTTAAATCCCGTGACGGACAAATTTTTGACCGAACAACGGATCATGAAACAAGATATCTGGAAGATATCGAAATAATTGCGTCCCTTGCACCCAACTACCGCATGAGTCTAATGTGGAGTAAACTACAAAGAACAGCCTATGCTTCATTTGATAAAGAGGCAATAGACCACTATCATTCCATTCTCAAGGATCTTCGGTCACGCGATGTTCAGATCATGATGGTGCTCCACCATTTTGCAAATCCCCAATGGTTTTCAAAAGCAGGTGGCTGGGAAAAAGAGGAAAACATTTCCATGTGGTGTGACTATGCAAAAAAAGTCGTCGATGAGTTTGGTCAATATGTCTATAACTGGAACACATTTAATGAACCTAACTTATATACCTCACTCGGATGGATTGCCGCTGAATTTCCTCCTTACAAAAAAAACTTATGGCTGGCACAAAAAGTTATTAAAAATATCGCCCAAGCACACGAAGAGCTTTACCATTACATCAAAGGTAAATATCCTGCCTCACCAATCGGTATCTCGCACAACTGCACTGTTTTCAAAGCTCACAATCTGAGGGGCCGCATCCCCGCTGCTTTTTTTGATTGGTGTTTTATGGAATATGTTCCCGACCTATTTAAAAATCTCGATTTTTTTGGGATGAGCTACTATGCAAAAATAGAGTTTGATCCTTTTCCGATAACGTATTTGCATACTCCTCATAAAATTAAGGAACTAAAAAAAAACCATGATGATATGTGGGAGTATTATCCTTCGGGTTTAGGCGAATCCATCAGACGATATTGGAAAAAATATAAGCTGCCTATTATCATTACAGAAAATGGTATTTGTACCGACGATGATAAAAAAAGAGTAGGTGCAATTCAGGATTACATGAAAGAAATTAAGGGATGTATGGATGAAGGGATTACAATTCAGGGATATTATCACTGGAGCACCTGGGATAATTTCGAGTGGAGTCTGGGGCCGTCTTATAAATTTGGTTTATATGAATGTGATTCACAAACGAAGGAAAGAACCAAAAAAATCAGCGCCGATGTTTTTTCAAAACTTGCGTATTCGAAAGAGATTGACATTTGATTTTTCATTGTAACATTCGAAATTATCCTTGGAGATCAGAACCCATTTCGCCATCATACAAAACGCGAACTAATTCAATGTCAAGGCTATCCTCAGGATACGCCCCTCACACTACCGGTGACATTTTGCTCCATAGAAGCATCCTGTTTATAGCAAATCATTTATAGCGTCGTCAGTAGGCGTTGAATAGGTGGCTCCTATGGAGCCCGTGTTCTAGTTCAATCCGTTTTCTATAAACAGGGTGCTCCTCCGGAGCTAAATGCATGTCCTCGTTGTCGCCTCTACAAAAGGATGTCTGTTCGGCTGCACAATATAAATCTCTAGAGAGCGAAGGACTGAACGATAAAGAGAATCAATTACGTGCTTCATTATGGTTCAAAGGCCAAACCGATATTCTAAAGAGGTTAATGCATGGCTTTTCATTGTAACATTCAAAATATCGTGAAGGCGAAATTCTTTCGTTACAGCACGCAACTCAATTTCATTCAACTCCAAGGCTATCCTCCTCACACTACCGGTGACATTTTGCTCCATAGGAGCATCCTGTTTATAGCAAATCATTTGCAGCGTCCTCAGGCTCCATAGGAGCCTCCTGGAGGCCCACAACGTTGAATAGGTGGCTCCTATGGAGCCCGTACCTTGGTTCAATCCATTTTCTATAAACAGGACGCTCTTCCGGAGCTAAACGCATGTCCTCGTTATCGCTTGAACATCATTAGTAGAAAACTTTTCAAGATGAATATCGCATTTTTTTGAAAAGTCTAATGTGGAATTTGATGAACGATTTTTTGTGACATTTGATTCCGCCCTTCCAGGCATACGCGTAAACTTAACAAAATAAGCCATTTAATTTT
>CAZAHL010000080.1:0-22923 GCA_964484845.1 uncultured Chryseolinea sp.
GTAGTTTTGATAATTCCATGGAAGCCTCCATCGCACCGAAGTAGATGGTTTCGAAAATATCTTCGTTTAGTCTGCGCGCTTCTTCGGAGTCAAATGGCATGCGAAGCAAGATGAACGCATCTGCCAAACCTTGCACACCGATTCCAATGGGACGATGCCGCATATTGGAATAACGTGCCTCGGGTACCGGATAATAATTAACATCGATCACCTTATTTAAATTGCGGGTGGCAACTTTGGTGATCTCATATAGTCTTTGGTGATCAAACTTACCGTCTTCAGAAATAAATTTAGGCAAGGCAATAGACGCCAGGTTACAAACCGCTACTTCTTCCGGGGAAGTGTATTCGATTATTTCCGTGCATAGGTTGCTTGACTTAATAGTACCTAAATTCTTTTGATTTGATTTTCTATTAGCAGCGTCTTTATACAAGATATAAGGCGTTCCTGTTTCGATTTGAGATTCGAGGATTTCAAACCAAAGATCCTGCGCTTTTATCTGCTTACGGAATCGCCCTTCCCGTTCGTATTTTTCATACAGCCGTTCAAACTCTTCGCCCCAAACATCTGCAAGACCAGGTGTTTCATTTGGACAAAACAGCGACCACATCTCATTGTTTTCTACCCGTTGCATAAAGAGATCGGGTATCCACATAGCAAAGAAAAGATCGCGGGCTCTTAATTCTTCTTTCCCATGATTCTTTTTCAGATCGAGGAAGTCGAAAACATCTGCGTGCCAGGGCTCTAAATATATTGCAAAACTTCCTTTGCGCTTTCCGCCCCCTTGGTCAACATAACGCGCGGTCATGTCAAAGTTCCTTAACATCGGAACGATACCGTTGGAAGTTCCACCTGTGCCTTTAATATAAGAACCTTTAGCCCGGACGTTATGAATGCTCAATCCAATACCACCGGCAGATTGAGAGATCTTTGCACACTGCTTTAAGGTATCATAAATCCCGTCGATACTATCGTCCTTCATGGTAAGGAGGAAGCAAGAGGATAGCTGAGGTTTTGGAGTTCCTGCATTGAATAAAGTAGGAGTTGCATGCGTAAACCATTTCTCGGACAACAGAGAATATGTTTCAACAGCAGCTGGAATATCGTCACCATGGATCCCTACCGCTACACGCATAAGCAAGTGTTGCGGCCGTTCGACCACTTTACCATCGATCTTCATCAGGTAAGATCTTTCCAAGGTCTTGAAACCGAAATAATCATAGCTGAAATCGCGATCGTAAATGATAGCTTCATCCAGTTCAGCAGCGTGCTCCTTAATCACTTTCCATGTTTCCTTTGAAATCAGCGGAGCGTTTTGTCCTGTCTTAGGATCCACATAAGTATAGAGGCGCTTCATCGTATTGGAGAACGACTTACTGGTTACTTTGTGTAAGTTCGAAACTGCAATACGGGCAGCTAGCTTAGCAAAGTCAGGATGTTTCGTAGTTAACGTCGCAGCAATTTCTGCAGCGAGATTATCCAACTCCTGCGTAGATACACCATCATAGAGGCCGTTGATCACCTTCATGGCCACTTCTACAGGGTTGACGAACTTGGAGTCTAATCCATAACAGAGTTTTTCTATTCGCGCGGTGATTTTGTCAAACTTAACTGATTCTCTGTGTCCGTCACGTTTTAATACAAGCATCTTAAGAATTGGGGATTTTTTGTGAGAAGTTTAAAAAGTAATTTAATGTAATTAAAAATCTTCGTTCAGCGAAAATTTAGCAGTGGTTTCTTTTTCCATACTCTTCATGACTCCAGCCTTCTGATATTCTGCTACACGTTTCTCGAAGAAATTAGTTTTCCCTTGTAACGAAATCATATCCATAAAATCAAATGGATTGGTAACGTTATATATCTTTTTGCCGATAAGCTCATTCAGCAAACGATCGGCAACAAACTCGATGTACTCACGCATCTGTGCTGCGTTCATACCGATCAAGTTCACAGGCAGCGCATCGGTTACAAATTCTTTTTCGATTTCAACAGCATCTTTGATGATGTCAATAACCGTTTGCTCCGGTAATTTATTGACAACATGCCGGGTGTAAAGGTGACATGCAAAATCGCAGTGCAATCCTTCATCGCGTGAGATCAATTCATTTGAAAAACTTAAGCCGGGCATGAGTCCACGTTTCTTTAACCAGAAAATGGAGCAGAAAGATCCGGAAAAGAAAATTCCTTCTACAGCAGCAAAAGCGATTAGCCTTTCCTGGAAAGATCCCTGGTTAATCCAACGGAGAGCCCAATCGGCTTTCTTTTTCACGCAGTCCATCGTGTCGATGGCATGGAAAAGTTTATCTTTTTCTTTTGGATCTTTTACATACGTATCGATGAGAAGGGAATAGGTCTCTGAATGAATGTTTTCAATGGCGATCTGAAAGCCATAAAAGAATTTTGCCTCCGTGTATTGAACTTCAGATATAAAATGCTCCGCTAGATTTTCATTTACGATTCCATCGCTGGCAGCAAAGAATGCCAGCACATGCGTAATAAAATGCCTTTCACCATCATTAAGATTTACCCAATCCCGCATATCGGAGCCTAAATCGATTTCTTCAGCCGTCCAGAAGCTGGCTTCTGCCTGTTTATAAAATCTCCAGATGTCGTGCTGGCGTATGGGAAAAAGCACAAAACGGTCTTTGTTTTCCTTCAAAATAGGCTCGTCGTGTATTACCTGGCTCATTGGTAAGTGGGTTATGAGGGTTTAACTAAAAATATTAAGGGGCATCAGCTCTAGCTGATCCCCAACAGTCCATAATAAATTTTTTTGTTTGGAGATGCTGAATGTATGACCGATCAGCATCAAGTGTACAAATGAAGTGGAATGATTCTAAAAAACAAAACTGCGTTTTTAATCTAAATACCACGATTGTGGATAACTTGTGAGTATTTTGTGGACAGATAAGTTGCTGTAAAATAGTGCCTTAATCGACGGTTCTTTAGCACTTTCTTTTAGATTAAATTGTGGAAAAGTATTTTTAACTTTTTTTTAATGTTACTAAAAAGGGTTTCTTTTCAAGAAATTTAAATGGGACTTATCTTTTCTAGATTCTTTTTTTACCTTTGCAGTCCAATTTTTCAAAAGCCATGTACGCAATAGTAGAGATCGCCGGTAAACAATTCAAAGTAGTAAAGGATCAGTACATCTATGCCCCTAAGCTAGAGGGAGATGCAGGTGCATCCGTGACCTTTGACAAGGTTCTTTTTACAGATAACGATGGAACCATTGATATTGGTGCACCACTATTAAGTGGAATCGCAGTATCTGGAAAGATATTGGAGCATGTAAAGGGCAACAAAGTCATCGTCTTTAAGAAAAAAAGAAGAAAAGGATATGTTGTGAAAAATGGCCATCGCCAGCAGTTCACAAAGGTTCAAATTGAAAGTATCGGATAATTGAACGCTACGATTAACAAACAACTATTAACGGATAACGATTTTCAACAATGGCACATAAAAAAGGTGAAGGTAAAGTAAAGAACGGCCGGGAATCGGAAAGTAAACGGTTAGGCATTAAAGTTTACGGAGGCCAAAAGGTAATTGCAGGAAATATTATCGTTCGTCAGCGCGGTACTAAACATCATCCTGGCAAAAATGTAGGCATCGGTAGGGATCATACCTTATTTGCTCTTACCAACGGTGTTGTGGTATTCAAAAAGAAAAGAGAAGACAAATCTTTTGTATCGGTAGAGCCGATCGCAGAAGCATAAATCACTAAGTTTTATAAAAAAGCCGTCTCTCTTCTGGGGGACGGCTTTTTTTATGATATAAAACACCAAGTGTACTTTTTAGAAGTGTTCCTTTTCTAATTTTGGGCATGCAAAATCAGCTCTTTCTTCAGGCCGCCAAGGCTCAATACACTACACGCACTCCCGTTTGGCTTATGCGACAGGCCGGAAGAATTCTTCCGGAATACCGGAAGGTCAGGGAAATTGCAAAAGACTTTAAAACCCTGGTAAAGACCCCCGAGCTTGCCACAGAAGTAACGATCCAGCCTGTCAGGATATTAGAGGTTGATGCCGCCATTATCTTTTCCGATATCCTGGTTATCCCGGAAGCCATGGGACTGAACTATGAGATGGAAGAAAATAAAGGACCGATGTTTCCCAAAAAAATTTCCGCTCCCCATGATTTGGATGGCCTGCACATCGCCGTTGCCGAAGAATTGCAATATGTTCTCGACGCTATCACGCTCACGAAAAGAGAGCTCAATGGCAAAGTTCCGTTAATTGGTTTTGCCGGTGCGCCGTGGACCATATTTTCTTATATGATAGAAGGGAAGGGAAGCAAAACCTTCAGCGCAGCTAAAAAGATGCTTTATACGCAACCAGCTTTTTCGCATCAATTGTTGGAAATGATCACGCAAAGCACCATCAACTATTTAAAGGGTCAGATAAAAGCAGGTGCGGATGTCATACAAATTTTTGATTCATGGGCAGGGATTTTAGGTCCTGCGCAGTACGATGAATTTTCCTTGCCCTATATTTCAAAAATATGCGATGCCATTCAGGATACCCCTAAAATTGTGTTCGCGAAAGGGGCCTTTTTTTCCAGAGCTGCCTTGAATGAGATTAATTGTAACGTGGTGGGATTGGATTGGAATATGGAAATCGAAGAATCCAAAGCGTTGCTTTCCAACAAAGTTCTTCAGGGAAACCTCGATCCTTGTGCGCTATATGGTTCACGGGAAGATGTAAAAAGAGAAACCCGTAAAATGCTCGACGCTTTCGGACCCCATAAACACATTGCTAATTTAGGTCATGGCTTGTATCCCGATACCGAGGTCGATAAAGTAAAGTGCTTTATTGATACCGTAAAAGAATACAGTTCAGCTAAATTATTCGCTTCGAAGTGATTTAATGGGATTAACAATAGCCGCTTTAATGGATTGGTAACTGACGGTGATCCAGGAAATGAGCAATGCAATGAGACCTGCAATTAAGAATACGGTGATACCAATTTCAATCCTGTAAGCAAAGCTTTCCAACCATTGATCCATAATGTAGTAGGACAACGGGACGGACAGTACAAAAGCAATCAGGATAAGTTTGGTAAAATCTTTCGTCAAGAGAACCACTACACTGGAAACCGAAGCACCCATCACTTTTCGAACCCCGATTTCTTTCGTCCTTAGATTGGCGGTGTAGGCGGCAAGACCAAACAACCCAACGCAGGCGATAATAATAGCCAGCGCAGAAAAAATTCCGAATACCTGACTTGCCTGTTTTTCGCTGTCATACTGCGCTTTTAAATTTTCATCCAGGAACAAAAATTTAAAAGGTTCTTCCGGAGCAAACTCTTTCCATTTGGCTTCAACATGATCGATAACTGAAGTAAGGTTCGCGCTCTTGATTCGAGCGACGGCATATCCGGGGCCGCCATCCAAGCTTTCAATGCTTTGTATTGTCAGCGGTGTAATCGGATCCCTGAGAGATTGAAAATTAAAATCTTTGATCACGCCTATAATCGTATAGGACACTGTGACATTGCCGTTTGGTCCACGTTGAATCTGGTTGATTCTTTTTCCAACAGCATCCTTCAACCCCATAGTTTTTACGGCCGATTCGTTTAAGATGATGGAAAGTGAATCGCTGGTTTCTTTGGAATATCCTTTGCCTTCAATAAAATCAAAACCAATCGTTTGGGCAAAGTCATCGTCGATGACCATAGTTTTCGTCGTGAGAACTTCAGATGATCCTTCCGGTAAAAATTGCGCGCCAAAAAAATCAGCTTGTCTGCCAAGTAACGAAAAGGAACCGGCCGCGTTTTCTATCCCGGGAATCCGTTTTAATTCTTCTATGAAAGTTTCCGATTTGTTTTCAAGAGCAAACACCCGCTCGACAACGAGGACTTGTTCTTTATCGTATCCAAGAGATTTATTTTCCATGTAAAGCATTTGCTTTCGAACGGTAAGCGTGCCTACTATCAATACAATGGATATAAAGAATTGAAATACCACCAATCCATTTCTCAACCACCCACCTTTCGCGTTACCCGAAAAATTTCCTTTCATCACAGCAATTGGGTTAAAAGAGGATAAGGCAAAGGCTGGGTAACTTCCAGCGAGGAAACCAACAACAATCGAGACGGCAAAGAGACCAAGAAATAAGATCGGAGAGAATGAAAATGTCAGATGTTTGTCCGCGAGCGCATTAAAATAAGGAAGAGCTAACTGGGCCAATATTATGGCTATGATTGTAGCAAAGAAACTTAATAGGATTGATTCGATTAAAAATTGGGAAACAAGTTGACCTTTTAATGAACCCATTGTTTTTCGAACACCAACCTCACGGGCTCGTTCTGCGGAGCGGGCTGTAGCGAGGTTCATAAAATTGATACAGGCAATGAGCAAGATCAGTGCTGCTATGCAGGCTAGGAAATAAACATAATGAATATTTCCGCCAGGTCTCATTTTCGCTTCGATGTTGGTAGGATCCAAATGCAAGCTCCTTAACGGTTGAAGAAAGTATCGATAACCATTTCCTTCCTTTTTATAATCTGCCCATGATTTACCCAGGTCCTGTTCGATTTGGGCAGCTGCATAGGTATCGACCATGGCAGGGAATTTTGCTTCCAGATCTTGAGCCTTGCTGGCTGAATTTAGTTCAACATAGACGTGTGCCGTGAAGGATATAAAATTTGATTGTGGTCCGCCGCCAAAAAATTCGTCGTCCCATTTCGTTAGAAAATCAAATTTAAAATGGGAATTCTCTGGAACATTTTCACACACACCTGTAACATTGAAATCGCGTTGAAACATTCGAATGGTTTTTCCGATGGCCAGTTCATTTCCAAAATACCTACGGGCCGTTTCCTCCGTTAACACGACATCGCTGATGTTGCGAAGGGATTTCTTTGGATCACCCTTTTGTAATTTAATGCTGAAGAATTCAAAAAAATTAGAATCCGCAGCCATGATGAAGTCCTCTTCAAATTGCTTTACCTCATCGCGTTCATTTTTATAATTGACAATGACGTCATTGATCGGACCACCCATCTTAAGCACGGACGATACCTCCGGGAAATCGCGATCCATTACATCCGCAAAAGAATGCGGGATGATAGCGTAGTTCGTAGCATGGTTAGGATATTTCCGCTCGAGAGACACTTTGTAGATTCCGTCTGCTTTAGCATGAAACTTATCGTATGAAAATTCATTCATCACGAACATGACAATAAGTAGGCAACTGGCAATACCAACAGAGAGACCTGCTACATTAATGAAAGTATAAACCTTTTGTTTGATAAGGCTTCGGATGGCAATTTTCAGGTAATTTTTGAACATAGGTTTCCAGGCTATCACGTTGTTTGTCAATCCATGTGCCATTAAAAGCAATTGGCTAATCGTAGCGAATAAGCAAATTTAACTGAAGAATTGTGCGGAAAGGAGAAAAGTTGTTCGCCGCCGGACAGTTAATTTTGAAGCATACGCAAGAGCGTAGACAACCGATTTTTAATATTCCTGCGATCGATGATAAAATCAAGGAATCCATGCTCCAATACGAACTCGGCGCTTTGAAAACCTTTTGGAAGATCTTTGCCTATTGTTTCCCGGATAACACGGGGTCCTGCAAAGCCTATAAGGGAATTGGGTTCAGCGATATTGAAGTCGCCTAGCATAGCAAATGATGCTGTCACCCCACCCGTTGTAGGATCGGTTAACAACGATATGTAAGGGATTTTGGCTTCATCCATCTGTGCAATTTTGGCGGATGTTTTCGCCATTTGCATAAGCGAAAGTCCTGCTTCCATCATCCGGGCTCCTCCGGATCTTGATATCATCAGGAAAGGTATTTTATTTTTAAGGCTATAATCCATTGCGCGGGCAATTTTTTCACCCACAACGGATCCCATAGAACCACCAATGAAATTAAAGTCCATGCAGGCAATGGTAATATCAATGCCGTTTAATTTCCCATAGGCTGTACGGACAGCATCCTTCAATTGAGATTTCTCTTGTGTTTCTTTGATTCGCTTAGGATAAGGTTTCGTGTCTTTGAATTTCAATGGATCTGCCGATTCCATGTTGGCATCCAGTTCCGTAAATTTGTTATCATCAAAGAGCACTTCAAAATATTCTTCTGAACCAATACGCACGTGATAGTCTTCGTCGGGTACTACGTAAGCATTGTTTTTTAACTCGCGGGTGTGTACAATTTTTCCTGCTGGTGATTTAAACCAAAGGCCATCCGGAACCTCGCGTTTCGATTCGGTGGGAGTTAATATTCCTTTATCACTGCGTTTGAACCAAGACATACGTTGAAACTTTAAAATAAATGCCGATGAAGAAACCTATTCAACATCGGCTAACTAAAATTTTAGGCTAAGCCAATTGATTTATCAAGATACACATCTTGAATAGCGTTTAATATCTCCACCCCTTCTTTCATTGGACGTTGAAATGACTTTCTGCCCGAAATCAATCCCGTTCCACCAGCTCTTTTATTGATGACAGCCGTGCGTACAGCGTCTGCAAGATCGCTAGCTCCTTTTGATTCACCTCCTGAGCTGATCAAACCGGCCCGGCCCATGTAGCAGTTGGCAACCTGGTAACGGCAAAGATCGATCGGATGATCGGAAGTTAGCTCGGTATAAATCCGTTCGTCCAGTTTTCCATAGCTGCTTCCGCCAGTGTTCAACGCCTTATAACCTCCGTTATTTTCCGCCAGTTTTTGTTTGATGATATCGGCCTGAATAGTTACTCCTAAATGGTTAGCCTGACCTGTTAAGTCTGCAGATGAATGATAATCTACGCCTTCTTTCTTAAAGGCATTATTCCGGGTATAACACCAAAGGATAGTTGCCATTCCTAAATCATGCGCCATTTCAAATGCTTCGGCAACTTCGATAATCTGACGGGTCGCGTTATCAGAGCCAAAGTAAATGGTAGCACCGATAGCAACGGCTCCTAAGTTCCACGCGTCCTCCACGGATCCAAACATAATCTGGTCATGTTTATTGGGATAGGTGAGAAGTTCGTTATGGTTGACTTTTACAATGAAAGGTATCTTGTGCGCATACTTTCTGGACATCATCGCCAGCACGCCAAACGTAGTAGCTACTCCATTACAACCACCTTCAATTGCAAGCTTGACGATATTTTCGGGATCGAAATAAGCTGGATTTTTAGCGAAGGATGCGCCCGCACTGTGTTCTATTCCTTGGTCTATTGGAAGAATAGAAACAAACCCCGTATTGGCCAGGCGACCGGCTCCATATATAGATTGAAGACTGCGTAAGACTTGCGTGCTACGATTTGTCTGAGCAAAAACTTTATCGATAAAATCCGGACTGGGTGTATGTAGTTGTTCTTTTAAAATGGTTTTGCTCTGATGCTTTAGAAGATAGTCTGCGTCTTTTCCTAAGAGGTCATGAATATTTCTTGCCATGGATTAGGTTGATTTTAAAGCGAGGACAAAGTTATTAATTATTTAATAGTATGCTAACACGTTCAAATTTGGCAGTTTTCAGTAGTTTCAAACCGCTCAGTTGGGGCGAAGTATCTATAAAATAGAAAAGCCATCCTTGTGCAGAATGGCTTAACTTGATATTAATACGGCTGTTAAACTTTTTCTCTGATACGGGCAGCTTTACCTTGTCTGCCTTTTAAGTAGTAAAGTTTTGCTCTACGAACTTTACCTGATTTTAATAATTCTATTTTATCGATAGTAGGAGAAACGATAGGGAAAATCCGTTCAACACCAACACCGTTTGAGACTTTCCTGACCGTGAAAGTTTCACCGTTTGTTCCCGCACCACGTCTTTGAATAACGGTGCCCTGGAATTGCTGAACTCTTTCCTTAGTTCCTTCTTTAATCTTAACGTGGACATTAATAGTATCCCCAGGCTTAAAGGCCGGAAATGCATCACGAACCTTAGCGTATTCCTGTTCTACTAATTTAATCAGATCTGCCATAACTCGATGGTTTGAAAATTGGACTGCAAAGGTAGGGAAAGAATTGAATTTTTCGAAGGGACGTCAAGAATGTTTAATAAAAGATGAAGCTTCAAAGAACCCATCGAAACGCCCTACAAAGCACGATCCTTGATCATTCCTCATTGCTAATTGCTAATTGCTGATTGCTCATTACTCATTGCCCAGCTCCGGCCTTCTTTTAAGCGTCCTTTCAACAGACTGCAGGTGTCTCCATTCCTCTATTTTTGCCTGGTGGCCAGACAATAACACCTCGGGCACCTGCCATCCTTTATATTGGGCTGGCCGCGTATAAACGGGCGGAGCAATCAAATTATCTTGAAAGGAATCGCTTAGAGCCGATGTTTCGTCCGATAGAACTCCGGGGATAAGCCGGATAATGGCATCCGCAACAACGGCCGCCGCTAATTCTCCTCCAGACAACACATAGTCACCAATACTTATTTCACGAGTCACCAAGTGTTCACGTACTCGCTCATCAACTCCTTTATAGTGGCCACACAGCAAAATCAAATTCCCTTTAAGACTTAGTGAATTTGCCAAGGACTGCGTAAGCCGTTCTCCATCGGGACTCATATATATGATATCATCATATTCCCGTTTGGATTTAAGTTCCGTAATGCAATTGTCAATGGGTTCAATCATCATCACCATGCCGGCCCCGCCACCAAATGCATAATCATCCGTGGTATGATGTCTGTGCGTAGAGTATGGACGTAAATCGATAATATTCACTGTTACCAGACCTTTCGATTGAGCTCTTTTTAAAATGGAATCAGAAAAAGGACTTTCAATCAGTTTTGGAAGGCAGGTGATGATATCAATGTGCATACTCAAATATCTAAAAAACCATCCGGAAGATTGACACTGACGCGTTTCTTGCTTTTGTTTATGCCGGTAATAAAAGGACCGTTAATTGGAATTAAAATTTCTTTATCTGCGCGCTTCACCACCAATAGGCGGTTGGGACCAGCCTGCATTATTTCCTGAATATTTCCCAGAAAACCTTTGTCCTGGTCATGTACTTCAAAATCAATCACCTCATCATCATAAAATTCTCCCCGCCCAGTCTTTGGGCGCGCGGTTTTTTCGACGTAAACGGCCTGTTTCGAAATATTTTCAGCCTCTTCAATTGAATTAACATCTTCAAATTTTATAAAAGCCTTTGATTTTTGAGCTGAAACCCCTTGAATGAAATAAGGAACAAGCCTTTGGTTTTGCTCTATAAATACGCTTTTGAGGGCGGAAACGTCGGGTGCATCAGCTTCAAGCAATACTGTCACCTCGCCTTTTAAACCATGGGGTTTAAGGATCCATCCGATTTTATAGCAGGTAGCAGTTTCCATTTTTATCAAATAAAAATGCCAATGCGGGACGCGCATTGGCATTGATAATATCATTAAAAATTAAGCTTGAACTTCCTGATTTTCAGCTGCTGGAGCTTCACCTTCGGCAGCCGGCGCTACTACTGGAGCAGCTTCCTGAACGATTGCTTTTTTACGAATGGCTTCAGCACGTGCCTCTTTGATCTTAGTTTCTGCCTCTTTCCGCGCTTTAGCATTTGCTTCTTTGGATTGAGAAAGCAAGTCGCGCTTAGATTCAATTTTGGTGGTCTTTGACTGTACCCAATCTTGCAATTTTGAATCAGCTTGCTCTTGAGTCAGGGCACCCTTAATAACGCCAATTTGTAAATGTTTCTTCAACATGATTCCTCTGTGGGAGAGAACAGCCTTGACGGTATCGCTTGGCTGAGCTCCATTCATCAACCACTGAAATGCTTTGTCGTCATTAAGGACAATCGTAGCAGGAACAGTGAGGGGATTGTAAGTTCCAATTTTTTCTATAAAGCGTCCATCGCGTGGAGCTCGGGCATCGGCAATAACTACATCGTACATCGCCAGTTTCTTGCGGCCTCTTCGGGCCAATCTAATTTTAACCATTCGGTGTTAAGGTTTAATGTGGATCTCGTCCTATTTTTTTAAGACCGCAAAGATAATGGAATTTTTCGCTGCACAATTACTTTCCTAGGCAAATTGCTGTAATGTCAACTAATTCATGGCCTTATTAATGGCTGTAAGTCGGTGCACCCATTTATCTAATGTTGTTTCCGTACCGTCAAGTTCCACCACTACAGATACCTTTTTAGGTGATGCATAGGCGATTTCAGGTTCTTTAGTAACTGAGCGCAAGGGCTGTAAAGTAAAAAGAAATTAAAATTTAAAACCTCTCCAATTTTTTTCAATTGATCGGTTTTTATTCCACTCCTCTCGAAAATGTCGTAAACGTTTCGTGGAGTTGTATTCAGTCTTTTGCAAATTCGGAAAGCTTAATTCCTGATTCCTTATATTTTTCTTCAATTTGTCGACGCATTTCCAAGAGACCTGCATCTTCATTCATCCTTTACAATCAAAGAGGGCACAACCTTCGAGCCTAACTTTAAACCCCAAACCCGAAACTTGAAACTTATATTCGTGTACGCGAGTATGCAATTTTTAATTGTTATATGCCTTCTCTACATTTGTGCTTTTCAATCGAAACCATGGATAATTACTCCTATATATCGAATGCGGACGTTGGCTATATAGATCAACTGTATCAGAGCTATAAAAAAGACCCCAGTTCCGTTGACCCGACCTGGCAAAAGTTTTTTGAAGGATACGAATTTTCCTCCAAAAACTACGGAGAAAATGGGCGCAAAGGGGTCGTGGATGACTCACTTTCACTGAAAGAAACGCAGGTTAGAAATCTTATTTTTACCTATCGTTCCTTTGGTCACTTGACGTCCAAGACAAATCCCGTTCGGGAAAGAAGAAATCACCACGTGAATTTCGATCACAAAAGCGTTGGGCTAACCGATGCGGACCTCGATACGGAATTTGATGTAGGCTCTGAAATAGGTATGGGGCGTGCTACCTTAAAAAAGATCATCGAAAAATTAAAAATAGTTTACTTAGGACCGATCGGTTTTGAGTACAACTTTATTCGAAACGACGAGATCCGTCAATGGTTTTTTCAGAAATGCGAACAGGAATATTTTACGTACAACCCCACCGTTGAAGAAAAAAAACGAATATTGACTAAGCTTAATGAAGCGGTTGTTTTTGAAAATTTTTTACACACGAAGTTCTTAGGCCAAAAACGTTTTTCCCTGGAAGGAGGAGAGAACACGATACCCGGACTTCAAACCATTATTAACAAGGCCGCAGCGCTGGATGTAAAAGAAGTGGTCATCGGAATGGCGCACCGTGGCCGACTAAATGTTTTATCGAACATTCTAGGAAAAACCTACGAACAGATTTTTACAGAATTTGAAGGTAACGTGAATCCCGAACATACCATGGGAGACGGCGATGTTAAGTATCATCTTGGCTACTCGAGTCAAATCAATACGCCCTCTGGAAAGAAAATATATTTAAAGCTTACTCCGAACCCCTCTCATTTAGAAGCTGTCGATCCATTGGTGATCGGTTATACCCGGGGTCAAATCGATGATGAGTATAAAAGAGACCTTTCAAAAGCAATGGCAATTCTTATTCACGGGGATGCAGCATTGGCAGGACAAGGTCTCGTCTATGAGGTCGTTCAAATGTCTGGACTTCCTGGATACACAACCGGGGGCACCATTCATTTTGTTATCAATAACCAAGTCGGATTTACAACCGATTATGACGATGCCCGAACCAGTATTTACTGTACTGACCTGGCCAAAATTGTAGATGCTCCGGTACTCCACGTAAACGGAGATGACGCAGAAGCTGTCAGTTTTGCATCCAACCTTGCTGTTGAATATCGTCAACGATTTGGAAAGGACATCTTTATTGATTTGTTGTGTTATCGCCGGCACGGCCACAACGAAGCCGATGAACCGAAATTCACCCAACCTAAATTGTATAATCTCATCGCGAAGCATGAAAACCCGCGAGAGATATATGTTAAAAAACTTATTGAACGTGGTGATGTGGATGCAGCCCTAGCCGATGAGTTGGATAAAAATTTCCGAAACCAGTTACAAGACCGGTTGAATGAGGTAAAGCAGAAACCGCTTCCCTATAAACCTCAAAGAATGGACTCGGAGTGGGAAGAAATGCGTTGGGCAAAACCTGAAGATTTTGATAAATCTCCGGAAACGGGAATAAAAGAAAGTGTGATAGAGAAAGTAGGTAAAGCGCTAACCTCAATCCCGGAAGGATTTAAGCCGTTAAAGCAAATCGAAAAACTGATTAAAGACAGAACCGCTGCTTTTTTTGAAAATAAAATATTAGGCTGGGCCGATGCAGAGTTGCTTGCTTATGGGTCGTTAATATTAGATAAAACTCCTGTACGCATGTCTGGCCAGGATGTAATTCGAGGCACTTTCTCCCATCGTCACGCTTATTTTTTTGATGCGAACACTAATGAGCCGTATTGCGGCCTGAGTAATCTGGAAAAAAATCAGACCAAGTTCAATATTTATAATTCCTTGTTATCCGAATTTGGAGTTTTGGGTTTCGAATATGGTTACGCAATGTCATCGCCTAGCGCGTTGGTCCTTTGGGAAGCGCAGTTTGGAGATTTTGTGAACGGGGCACAGGTTATTATAGATCAGTTCATCTCGAGTGCAGAATCAAAATGGCAACGCATGAATGGACTGGTTATGCTACTGCCTCATGGATATGAAGGTCAGGGCCCAGAGCATTCAAGCTGTCGCCCGGAAAGATTCCTGCAGCAATCGGCGGAGTATAATATGATCGTTGCAAACCCGACAACACCCGCCAACTTCTTCCATTTGTTAAGAAGACAGGTTGCATGGCCTTTCCGTAAACCATGCGTGGTTTTCTCTCCTAAATCATTACTGAGACATCCGGCCGTTATTTCTCCGGTTAAAGATTTTACTTCTGGTTCCTTTATGGAGGTTCTGGATGATAATGCGGTTTCTGCAAAAGAGGTTAAACGCGTTATTCTCTGTTCCGGAAAAATTTACTACGATCTTATTGAAACTCAACAGAAGAAAAAGATAAAAGATACGGCGGTGATTCGGTTAGAACAGCTGCATCCTTTTCCGGAAAAGCAACTCAAAGCGGTGTTGAAAAAATACAAAGAGCCAACATTGGTGTGGGCTCAGGAAGAGCCTGCTAATATGGGCTGCTTAAGTTATATCGTGCGCATGATGCCTAAGTATAATCTTGAGTTCGTTTCGCGTAAAGCAAGCGCTTCACCTGCCACAGGCTATTCGAAAATTCATAAAACCGAACAAGAAAAAATCGTGAATAAGGCATTTGAAATATAACGAACACAATATTTCTTTTAGCTGTTTAAAATTTAAAAAACATCCTGGATGGCAATTCAAATAAAAGTACCTTCTGTAGGCGAATCGATTTCTGAAGTAACGATCGCCAACTGGTTAAAGAAAGATGGAGAAACGGTTAAGCTTGATGAGATAATCGCTGAGCTTGAGTCCGACAAGGCAACATTCGAACTGACTGCACAAAGTGATGGTGTTTTAAAAATAATCAAACAGCAGGGGGAAACCGTCCCTATCGGAGAGCTGATCTGTGAGATCGAACCATCCACGCAAACAAAATCATCTCCCTCCGCCAAGCCAGAAGCCGCAGCACCTGCCCCGGGGAAACAAGAATCACCGACACCCGCTCCTGCAAAAGCGGCAGCCAAAGTTTCTGGTGGTGTGAAAGAAATGAAAGTTCCAACCGTCGGCGAATCAATTACAGAAGTCACCATCTCAACGTGGCTAAAGAAGGAAGGGGATTTTGTTAAGCTTGACGAAGTGATCGCGGAAGTAGAATCTGATAAAGCAACTTTTGAACTACCCGCTGAAGCTTCTGGAATTCTTCACATTGTTGCTAAAGAAAAAGATACGCTGCCGATTGGTGGGCTTATTTGTAGCATAGAAATGACGGAAGAGCCTGTTGCTCAGACGACAGGTAAACAAGAAACTGTTGCAGCTTCCTCGGAGGGTGACAAATCGTATGCGGCAGGACATCCTTCGCCGGCAGCAGCAAAAATTTTAAGTGAGAAGGGTGTTCCGGCGAATCAGGTCCAGGGCAACGGTGTCGGTGGACGTATTACAAAGGAGGATGCTCAAAAGGCTCAGGCTACACCCGCAGTCGCTAAAACCGATTCAAAATCTCAAACCGTTCAGGCGCCTCCGGTAATAGCATCAGACGGGGCCCGCAATATTCGCAAGGAGAAAATGACTTCCCTACGCAGAACGATCGCAAAACGATTGGTCGCTGTAAAGAACGAAACAGCGATGCTGACCACGTTCAATGAAGTCGATATGAAGCCCATCATGGATCTTCGTTCAAAATACAAAGATCAGTTTAAGGAGAAATATGGCGTGGGCTTGGGATTTATGTCGTTTTTCACAAAAGCCGTTTGTACAGCATTAAAGGAATTCCCGGCAGTAAATGCATCCGTTGATGGCGACGAAATTGTGTACCATGACTATTGCGATATTTCAATAGCGGTTTCAACACCAAAAGGACTTGTGGTGCCCGTCATAAGAAACGCCGAATCCTTGAGTTTTAACCAGATTGAAAGTGAAGTAGTGAGATTGGCTACAAAAGGTAGAGACGGAAAACTTTCCATTGAAGAAATGACAGGAGGAACCTTTTCCATTACCAACGGCGGTGTATTTGGTTCTATGCTCTCAACTCCCATATTAAATCCTCCACAGTCTGCCATTTTAGGCATGCACAACATTGTAGAACGCCCGATTGCCAGAAAAGGCGAAGTTATCGTGCGCCCGATTATGTACCTGGCACTTTCTTATGATCATCGCGTTGTTGATGGACGTGAGTCCGTTAGTTTCCTGGTGCGTGTAAAGGAAATGCTGGAAGATCCGGGAAGGTTGATTCTCGCTATCTAAACATCCCTAGTCAAATTATCTTTCATTCCATTAAACATATCATGCAATACAACGTCACGGTTATTGGTTCGGGTCCCGGTGGTTACGTAGCGGCTATCCGATGTGCACAATTGGGTTTTAAAACAGCGATTATTGAAAAATACACTACCCTTGGTGGCACCTGCTTAAACGTTGGCTGCATACCTTCGAAGGCGCTGCTCGATTCATCCGAACATTTCATTAATGCAAAGGAACATTTCAAGGAGCATGGTATTGATATTCCAGCCCCTAAGGTGAACATTAAGCAAATGATCAAGCGCAAGGAAGATGTTGTCAAATCCAACGTAGACGGTATTGCTTTTTTGATGAAAAAGAACAAGATCGATGTATTAACCGGTGTAGGTTCATTCGTTGATAAAAATACCATTCAAATAAAATCTGTGGATGGAAAGGAAAGTACAATCACGACCGAAAAAGTGATCATTGCCACTGGTTCTAAACCTACGCCACTGCCGTTTGCGCCATTTGATAAAAAAAGAATTATCTCCAGTACGGAAGCTCTTACACTTACGGAGGTTCCCTCGCATCTCATTGTCATTGGGGGAGGCGTCATTGGCATGGAGCTGGGATCTGTTTACGCCAGGCTGGGATCGAAAGTGACCGTTGTTGAATTTTTAGATAGCCTAATTCCTACCATGGATGGCACCATGGGCAAGGAACTTCAGAAGATAGCCAAAAAAATGGGGATGGATATTTACCTCGGTCATAAAGTAACAGCTGTTGAAAACAAGGGAAAGGAAGTATTCGTAAAAGCTGAAGCCAAAGACGGAAAAGTTCTTGAACTAAAAGGCGATTATTGTCTCGTCAGCATTGGGAGAAGGCCTTACACAGAAGGTTTAGGGCTTGAAAAAGTAGGAATTGAAATAGTGAAAGGTCAAATACCCGTTGATGATCATTTAAAAACCAAAGTAGATACCATCTATGCTATAGGAGATGTGGTACGTGGTGCCATGCTAGCACATAAGGCGGAGGAGGAGGGTGTGTTAGTGGCCGAGCAACTAGCCGGGCAAAAACCACACATCAATTATTTGCTTATCCCGGGCGTTGTTTATACATGGCCTGAAGTTGCAAGCGTTGGCTATACAGAAGAACAACTTAAGAGCCAGGGACGTGCCTATAAGATCGGGAGCTTTCCTTACAAAGCTTTAGGACGCGCACGTGCCAGCATGGATACCGATGGATTGGTAAAAATAATCGCCGACAAACAAACCGATGAAATTCTGGGTGTTCACATCATTGGTGCCCGCGCTGCGGATATGATCGCTGCCGGTGTAGTAGCTATGGAATTCAGGGCATCCGCCGAAGATGTTGCCCGTATGTCGCATGCGCATCCTACCTATATGGAGGCCGTTAAGGAAGCTTGCATGGCTGCAACCGCTAACAGGCCAATCCATTTATAAAATAATAAAATGTAAGGACGGTTGTAATCCGTCCTTACCACGATTTTTAAAGGTGGATCACCTCGCCGTAAGCCGCCGCTGCTGCCTCCATGATGGCTTCGCTCATAGTAGGATGGGGATGGACAGACTTTACAATTTCATGTCCCGTTGTTTCCAAATTGCGGGCTACCACAACTTCCGCGATCATCTCCGTTACATTGGCTCCGATGAAATGTGCGCCTAGCCACTCGCCGTACTTGGCATCAAAAATCACTTTCACAAAACCATCCGGAGCGCCTGCTGCCTTGGCTTTTCCAGATGCTGTAAAAGGAAATTTGCCAACCTTGATTTCATAGCCGGCTTTCTTTGCAGCCTCT
The DNA here is from genome assembly GCA_964484845.1 of uncultured Chryseolinea sp. GTDB lineage: Bacteria > Bacteroidota > Bacteroidia > Cytophagales > Cyclobacteriaceae > Chryseolinea. Next base: position 18,601 of record CAZAHL010000080.1, read on the forward strand.
TCCGTATAACCTACCGATGCAATTTCGGGAGAGCAATAAGTACAGCCTGGTAAGTTGTTATAGTTTAGGGGTTGTGGATTTTGACCTGCGATTTTCTCAACACAAATAATACCTTCAGCGGAAGCCACATGCGCGAGTGCAGGACCTTTAATGATATCACCTATCGCATATACGCCAGGTATATTGGTCTTATAAAAATCATCTACGAGAACTTTACCTTTATCGGTTTTTACTCCGACTTCTTCAAGCCCAATACCTTCAATGTTTGTTGCTACTCCGACTGCTGAAAGAACGATGTCCGCTTCAATTTTAATTTCTCCATCCGGAGTTTTTACCGTTGCTACACAACCTTTACCCGACGTGTCTACTTTTGTGACTTCCGAATTCGTGTGGATCGTCATTCCTGATTTTTTGAATGCCTTATCCAATGCTTTTGAAACCTCTTCATCTTCTACCGGAACGATTCGGGGTAAAAACTCAACAATGGTAACTTCGCTACCAATCGTTTTGTAGAAGTAAGCGAATTCAACCCCAATGGCGCCAGACCCGACAACCAATAACTTTTTAGGCTGTTGCTCCAACACCATAGCTTCACGATAACCGATAATTTTCTTGCCATCGATTTTCATACTAGGTAGCTCACGTGAACGGCCTCCAGTCGCCACGATAATATGTTTGGCTTCATATTCGGCTGTCTTTCCCGTGGTATCGGTTACTTCCACCTTCAAACCTTTCTTAAGTTTACCAACACCTGAAATGTGGTCAATCTTATTCTTTTTGAAAAGAAATTGTATGCCCTTGCTCATTCCAGCTGCGACGTCGCGGCTGCGTTTCACAATGGACGTTATATCAGGTTTCGCTTCTTTTACCTCAATTCCATAATCTTTTGCATGCTGGATATATTCAAAAACATTGGCACTCTTTAATAAAGCCTTAGTAGGAATACATCCCCAGTTAAGGCAAATGCCTCCTAGCTCAGCTTTCTCCACTACTCCGACTTTCATTCCAAGTTGAGAAGCTCGGATAGCGGCTACGTAACCGCCAGGGCCACTTCCAATCACAATAAGATCATATTTTGACATTGTATTTAATTTAAAATTCGCTGCCAAAGATAAACTCAAGATTGCTCTTTCAAAAAGTTTACCCTTAAATACCTTCCGGCATCATTCTCTCTTTCTGTGTCTCCGTAGATGAGGAAATAAGATTGGACCAGTGTATTTTACCGGAATTGGGCTTACTTTTGAAAATTAACGGAAGACACTAACTTGTTGAGCGTTGAACGTAGGCTGTAAACTTTTTTATGAAATTATTACTGGGAAAAACTGCACTCATCACCGGAGCGTCAAAAGGAATTGGTCGAGCCATTGCTTATCGCTTTGCAGAAGAAGGGGCAAATGTTGCATTCACCTACCTATCAAGTGTTGAACAAGGTCAGGCATTGGAAGCGGAGTTAATTGCAAAAGGGATAAAAGCAAAAGGGTATCGTTCTGATGCTGCTGATTTTAAGCAGGCTGAGGATTTAGTGCTGGCTGTTATCGCCGATTTTGGATCTTTAGATATTCTCGTTAACAATGCAGGCATCACACAGGATACTTTACTCCTGCGAATGACAGAGGCAATGTGGGATAAAGTAATTACTGTAAATCTTAAATCTTGTTTCAATACTGTGAAGGCCGCCACGAAGCAGATGATGAAACAAAGGAGCGGTTCAATTATTAATATGACATCGGTTGTGGGCCTGAAAGGCAACGCAGGTCAGGCTAATTATGCTGCATCGAAGGCGGGTATTGTTGGATTCACCAAATCGGTCGCATTGGAGTTGGGATCTCGTGGTATTCGTTCCAATGCAGTTGCTCCCGGATTTATCGAGACAGAAATGACAGATAAACTGGATGCGAAAATGATACAAACCTGGCGCGACGCCATTCCATTAAAACGTGGAGGCAAGCCTCAGGATGTTGCCGATGCATGCGTTTTCTTAGGATCGGATATGTCTTCTTACATTTCTGGCCAAGTCCTACAAGTGGATGGAGGAATGTTAACGTAGAGTTGGGGAAAGAATTTCCAATAATTCAATCCTATGAATTCTGAGATTAAAAATCTTCTTTCTCTCCTTCAAAATACATTTGAAAAAAATGCATGGCATGGCCCTTCAGTTAAAGAAGTGTTACAGGGCATCAACGCTGACCAAGCTTTTAAAAGATTCGAGCACACGCACAGTATCATTGAATTGGTGGGACACATGACTGCCTGGAGAATTTTTGTCATCAAAAAATTAGAAGGGGACATTGACTACGGAGTTGGAGATGATCAAAATTTTCCGACAACGAAAGACTGGGTTAGCGTATTGAATGATTTATATATTAGCCAGAATAAGTTGCTTGAACTTTTAAAAAATTTTCCAGACTCAAGACTTTCGGAGGTTGTTCCCCACGGATCTTACCGTTACACGTTCTTCACATTGCTTCATGGTATCATCCATCATGACCTATATCACACAGGACAAATTGTCCTGAGCAAAAAAAGTCTTGGCTAGCCCGATTGGGAGATTTTCCTCATTTCTGGCTTAGGTTCCTAACAATTGTGAGCACATCATTATCAAAAAAAGATTTATCAAGGCTTGCAAACATTCCTTCCAAGCCCTACGTTTGTAGTCTCAAAGTCGAATAAGCACGTCTGCTTAATTGATTTATAAAGAAGCGCGGAGAGACAGGCTCTTAGAAACGCTAGCAACCTCCAAAATATGAAAGGTGCTAAATCCTGACTTCTCACCAATGGTGGGAGAACTATAAACCGGTTAAAATGAAAAAAATCATGGAAAGCCTCATTTCAGGAACAAGCCTCGTACGCTTGAGAGCTTATTTAAACAATCTTTTCCGTCCTATTTGTGACATGTCAGACAACGCTGATGCTTGCATGTGTTGTTGTCGTTGTTGCTGTTAAGTGATCAGATCCTTCAGCAACAAATAGTCTACAACCCTGCCAGGTGACAGGCATGTATGGTTAGGGCTATATCCTTTTGATTCAAAAAAAACCTCTATACCATTAAATATTAAATAACATGTCAAGTTTACATTTCGAAACCCTTCAGCTGCATGCCGGTCAGGAAGTTGACCCAACTACGCAAGCGCGCGCTGTGCCTATTTATCAAACCACATCCTACACTTTTAAAAACTCTGAACACGGGGCTAATCTATTTGCCTTGAAAGAATTCGGCAACATCTACACCCGGATTATGAACCCGACGACGGACGTATTTGAAAAACGAATCGCAGCCCTTGAAGGCGGTGTCGCAGCGTTAGCTGTAGGTTCCGGACAAGCTGCTCAGTTTTTGGCTCTTAATAATATCTTGCAGACAGGCGATAACTTTGTTTCTACAACCTTTCTGTACGGGGGAACCTACAATCAATTCAAAGTATCCTTCAAGCGGCTAGGCATCGATGTCCGTTTCGCTGAAGGAGATAAGCCTGAAGCCTTTGAAAAACACATCGACAAAAAAACAAAAGCCATCTATATTGAGACCGTTGGAAATCCTGGATTCAACATTCCAGATTTTGAAGCCATCGCTGCATTGGCCAAAAAACACGACCTTCCTTTGATAGTTGATAACACTTTTGGGGCAGCAGGATATTTGTTCCGTCCTTTTGAACACGGTGCAAATATCATTGTTGAATCTGCGACAAAATGGATCGGTGGCCATGGTACTTCGATTGGCGGCGTTATCGTGGATGGTGGTAACTATAATTGGGGAAATGGGAAGTTTCCTCAATTTATTGAGCCTTCCGAAGGTTATCACGGATTGAAGTTCTGGGATGTGTTTGGCGAAGGCAATCCGCTGGGTTTACCGAACATTGCTTTTATCATTCGCGCGCGCGTAGAGGGTCTCCGCGATTTCGGGCCCTCAATCAGTCCGTTTAACTCCTTCCTTTTATTGCAGGGACTCGAGACTTTATCACTTCGCGTGCAGCGTTCAGTTGACAACGCATTAGCTATTGCTCAATGGCTTGACAAACATGAATTGGTGGAGAGCGTAAACTATCCCGGACTCGAAAAAAGCCCGTACCATAAGTTGGCCAAGAAATATTTGCGCAATGGTTTTGGCGCAGTACTTTCCTTTACGGTCAAGGGCACAAAACAACATACCAGCAAATTTGTAGATAACTTAAAGTTGGTGAGTCACCTGGCTAATTTGGGCGATGCTAAAACCTTGATCATTCAACCGTCAGCCACCACGCATCAGCAACTTAGCGATAGTGAGCAAGTTGCAGCGGGCGTTTTGCCAAATCAACTTAGGATATCGGCGGGAATTGAACATATTGACGA
>CAZAHL010000081.1:0-22806 GCA_964484845.1 uncultured Chryseolinea sp.
CAGTATTTAACGATCTCATTATTTTCTGCGATAGCCGGTTGATCATGCAGCGCGATGGTAGGGCATACGTGATATGGAATGCCATATAAAATATCACCTACTTCAAATTCATTTTCGCCTTCTACTGAAAAGACCATGTGCTCCTCACTGTGCCCAATGGGCGTTAAATTGGTCGCGTTTAAGAACCACACCCTTTCCGTCAAGGCGTTTTCCGAGGCAATTGCTTTATGGCCTAAGTCGGTGCAGATCGTATTTGCGGTCGGCTTTGAAACAACGCGCGTGACAATCAGTGCTGCTGGCAGATAATTTTGTTCCGTAAGGATCCGTTCGTATCCCTTATCCCAATAAACAAAGGTTCCCGGTGAACATTCAATCTCCTTCCGTTTTGAATGAATGGAATACGTAGGTGAGCCTCCCGCAACAATCACTAATTTTTGATTGGCTTCGGATTCGATCTCCTGTTGTAACTTCTCAACCCTCGAGAATGCTTCATGACATCGTTTAGTGCGAACATTAAAGTCTACATCCCGGATGTGGCCATCATATGCGTGAAGCCCCACAATCTTTATTCCCCTCAGCTTGCGACATTCTTTATAAAGTGCTAACGCACTTTCCGGAAGAATGCCGGTTCTGTTCATACCTACATTTAAATCGATAAATACTTCAGCCGTTATACCTTTATTCGAAAAGATCGCCGAAAGGTTAGACGCCGTTTGTCCATCGTCGATTAGGCAAGAGAATTTTGTTGCAGGGTATTTTTGTTGCAGGGTTGCCAGACGATCCGCTTTAGGTCCAACCGGTTGATAGGCGAGCAGAACATCAGGTGCTTCCGCGAGCGCCAGCATTTCTGCTTCGGCTATGGTAGCGCATTTAAATTTTTTGACGCCTGCTTGCAGCATAAGCTTCGTTATCTCGGGTGACTTATGCGTTTTAACGTGCGGACGGAGTCTGTTTACATCGTCAATACTATTGATAAGCGTTTGAATATTTTTTTTAGCGCGGTCAAGGTAAATTACAATGGACGGAGTATCCAATATTGCGCTGTTGTTGATCTCATACCAGTTTTTAGAGGAAGTCATGCTAAACTAATTCAAATAGTGCTTCTATTTCCACAGGAATATTATCAGGAAGAGATCCCATGCCGACCGCACTGCGGACACCCACACCGTTATCTTGTCCCCATACGGCGGCAAACAATTCACTGCATCCATTAATGATATAAGGATGTCGTTCAAATTCCGCGGTGCAATTTACCATTCCGAGAACTTTGATCACTCTCTTGATTTTATTCAGTGTTCCAAGATTGTGTTTCAAGGTTGAAAGAATGGCGAGCCCTACCTGACGGGCAGCCAGTTTTCCTTCCTCCATCGTAAGGTCTTTCCCTATCCGACCAATAATCAACGAACCATCTTGTTGAACAGTACCATGCCCCGACACATAAGCAAAATTGCCTACAATGAGGAAAGGTTTGTATACACCCAATGGAGTCGGAGGCGGTGGGAGTAAAAGATTTAATTTTTCAAATTGCTGATCAGGAGACAGCGCCATAATACAATATATTTAAAATTGAACACTATGAAATAAATGCATTCATAATCATTACACCTACTAATCCCGTAATGGAAACGATTGTCTCCATCAATGACCACGATCGGATCGTGTCTTTGATGCTTAAGTTAAAATATTCTTTAAATAGCCAAAACCCGGCGTCATTTACATGCGAGAACATCAAACTTCCGGCACCCACAGCCAGCACCATAAGGTTGGGATCAACTCCTGGCTGACTCAAGAGTGGTAAAACGATACCAGCAGCAGTCAGACCTGCCACCGTAGCTGACCCCACACATACCCGGATCACGCAAGCGATGCTCCATCCGAGGATTAATGGATGGACGTCCAGCCCATTGAGTAACGTTGCAATCTCTGCACTAACACCGCTGTCGATCAAAATTTGTTTCAATGAACCAGCACCTCCCATAATAAGCAGTAGTATCGTAATATCTTTTACAGCCTCCACATAAATGTCCATGATGCGTTTCATTTTCATGCCCATACTGAGCCCCAGTGTATACGTTGCAACAGCAAGAGAAATGATCATTACGATAGCTGGATCGCTTAAAACCAGTATAACGGTTTTAAGAGGTCCATCCACGACTACCATAGCCAAAACGGTGGTAAGAGCCAGCATGATTACCGGCAGTAGGGAAGAAAAAATACTAATTCCTAACCCGGGAAGTTGAGATTCGGGCAAGTCGGCAGACTTAAATGTTGAAAGCATCGGTGCCTTGATATTTTTTATCACTTTCGCAAAGAAAGGTCCCGCAACGATCGACGTGGGCAGGCCTATCAGAATTCCGTAAAATAAAGTTGTTCCCATATCCGCGCCGAATTGCGATACTAACGCGGTAGGGGAGGGATGTGGTGGCAAAAATCCATGGGTAACGGAAAGTGCTGCCAGCAAGGGCACACCCATGTACACAACGGGTAAATTATACTTTTGGGCTACAGAAAAAATAAGAGGCACGACGAGCACAAATCCAACGTTATAGAATAGGGGGATTCCGATGATGAATCCCGTAAGCAATAGAGCCCACTGAATATAACCCTCGCCAAATAGCTTCATCAATCCCGAGGCGATTCGTTGTGCAGCACCACTTTCTGCGGCAAGCTTGCCAAGCATCGCTCCGGCGACAACCACAATGATAAGGGAGCCAAGCATGTCGCCCATTCCTTTTTGCACAGAGCCAATAATCTTAGTTGGTTCTATTCCGAGCAGAAAGCCAGCAAGAATTGAGACTAATAAAAAGGCCAGGAAGGCATTAATTTTAAATTGCGTGATAAGCAGTACTAAAATAGCAATGCAAAAGAATATGAGAAGTAAAGACATGAAAGAGTGGTTACAGGATTAGGTTTCTAACGAAAGTAGAAAAAATACCATTGGGATGAATACCATTGGAATAATGTATCCCTAAAATTTGTCAGGCACCTGAATGATGCGTATTACAATCTCATGCGGGTCTCCATCTTTGTCTAGTAAACTGAATCTAACCATGGGGTTATCCCGCTTCACCATACTTTCAACATGGATGATCTGATTTTCTTCCAGATGCTTTTCCAGTTCCTTCTGAAGAATGAATAAGGCATTTGCAAAATGTACTTCTAACGAGCTTGGGTTGTAGGATGCGGTCTTCATCGGTTTTAGTTACGGGTTTCGAGTTTGTAGTTTCGAGTTGTCTTGCTTATCGTCCCGCTTGAAACTCTAAACTTTAAACTCGAAATTAGAATTTCCACCTGATCAAAGCAGAGGCCCACGTGAACCCGCTTCCAAAGGCGGCTAAACAAATTAAATCATTTTCCTTGATTTTCCCTTCAGCCCACGCTTCACTGAGCGCGATGGGAATAGAAGCAGCGGTCGTATTGCCGTAGCGCATAATATTGTTATAGACTTTATCATTTGAAAGCCCCAGTTTTTCCTGTATGTATTGACTGATACGGAGGTTCGCTTGATGAGGCACGAGAAGAGAAATGTCCTCGGTCTTAAGTCCATTAGCTTCAAGGGCTTCCTGAATGACTTCCATAAAACGAACAACGGCGTGTTTGAAAACCTGATTTCCATTCATCATGACCTTAAACGTCGAGGTATCAAGAATCTGCTCCGGCTGGCGCTCACTGTGCGGTCTGCTGCTTCCCGGATCTTTTACATAAAGCTCTTCGGCAAAGCGCCCGTCCGAGTGCAAATGCGTTGAAAGTATGCCAGCTTTTTGTGAAGGTTGGAGAATAGCCGCTCCTGCACCATCCCCAAAAATTACGGCTGTATTTCTTCCACGGGTTGTGATATCTAAAGCTGTAGATTGAATTTCGGCCCCAATAACCAGAATAGTTTTATATTTTCCCGTCTTAATAAACTGGTCTGCCACAGACAATGCATAGATAAAACCCGAGCAGGCATTGCGAATATCCAAAGCAGCAACCGTCCCATCCAATCCCAATTCACGTTGAAGCAATACGCCTGAGCCGGGGAAAAAATAATCGGGCGTAATGGTAGCGAATACAATGAACTCTATATCTTTTTCCGAAAGCTTTGCACGCTCTAATGCCATTCGCGCGGCTTTGGCAGCCATGTTTGCAACCGTATCCGTAGCGGGATCCATCCACCTTCTCTCGTGAATACCAGTGCGCTCAATGATCCATTCATTGTTAGTATCCATCTTTGTGGAGAGGTATTCATTGGTGATTACCGTTTCCGGAACATGATGGCCGAGTCCAACAATTTTAGAATGGAGCATGCTTAAAAATTTAGGGATTGCTAAGGTAATCAAATGTTAGGGAATGGTCTACGAGTAGATTTCCAACTCCTGCATTCTATATGCTATTACACCACAACGTTGACAATTCTCCCGGGTACAACGATCACTTTCTTTGGCGTTTTCCCTTCGGTCCACTTCTGGACAATTTCGGAAGCCATTACCAATTTCTCAACATCCTCCTTCGGCATGTCCAACGCAAAATTCATTTTAGCACGTACTTTTCCGTTGATGGAAATCGGGTACTCAAACGAGCTTTCGGTCAGGTAAGCTTCATTAAAGGGAGGGAAGGTTGCGTTAAAAATAGTGTCGCTATGCCCCAGCTTTTCCCAGAGTTCTTCCGCGATATGCGGTGCATATGCAGCCAGTGCAATGACAAGGGGTTCCAGAATCGATCGCTTGTTGCACTTCAACGTATTTAACTCGTTGCTGCAGATCATGAACTCACTCACGGAAGTATTGAATGAAAAATGCTCGACATCGTACTCAACCTTCTTCAACGTTTTATGCAACACTTTTAACTCGGCTGGCGTCGGAGCCTCATCGCTTACCTTAAAATCTCCACTTGAAGTATGGAACAAATTCCAAAATCTTCGGAGAAATTTAAAAACACCATCTATACCGTTAGTATTCCACGGTTTTGAAACCTCCAGAGGGCCAAGGAACATTTCGTACATCCGCAAGGTATCCGCTCCGTAATTATCAATTATTTCATCCGGGTTTACCACGTTGAAATAAGATTTGCTCATTTTCTCAATCGCTGCTCCGCAAATATATTTCCCGTCTTCCAAAATAAATTCCGCGTTATGAAAATCAGGCTTCCAGTGCTTAAAAACTTCTGTATCCAACTCAAGGCCTGTTACCATAATAATATCCACGTGCAAAGGATCTGTTTCATAGTTATCCTTTAAACCAGCCGATACAAACTGATTTGTTCCTCTCACGCGATAAACAAATCGTGAGTCTCCCGTGATCTTCCCCTGGTTGATCAGCTTTTTAAAAGGCTCATCAAAACTCAAATAATCAAGATCGTGTAAAATTTTTATCCAAAGCCTCGCATACAATAAATGTGCTACCGCGTGTTCTGAACCTCCGATATATACGTCCACTTGACTCCAATAATCGAGCGCTTTTTTATTCGCAAACTCTTGGTCATTATGCGGATCCATGTATCGAAGAAAATACCACGCCGCTCCGGCATGTGTAGGCATCGTATTGGTATCTCTTCGCTTCCCTGGTTCAAAAAATACCCACTCTTTCAAATTTGCCAAGGGTCCTTCACCCGTACCCGCTGATTTGAAGTTGTTGGATTTCGGCAGGTCCAAAGGAAGGTCACTTTCCTTCATAGCATAAGGGATATCATCTCTATATTCGATCGGGAATGGTTCTCCCCAATACCGCTGACGACTCCATCCGGCATCGCGCATTTTGTAATTCACCTGGCGTTTACCAATACCTTTCTCCTCTAACTTATTAATGACGACATCAATTGCTTGATGCATCACAAGTCCATTCAGAAAATCGGAATTTTCCAGAATAGCATCCTTTGTAGGGTTGGCTTCCTCACCATTATAGTGTTGTCCGATGATGTTGGTGATGGTCAAATTAAAGTGCTTCGCAAATTTATGATCACGTTCATCCCCACAAGGTACTGCCATGATTGCACCCGTGCCATAACCTGCAAGTACATATTCGCTTATCCAAACGGGGATCTCTCTTCCATTGAATGGATTAACAGCGTGCGCCCCGGTGAATGCTCCTGTTATTTTTTTTACTTCAGCCATTCGGTCAACCTCTGAGCGGCTTTCTACATACTTAAGGTATTTTTCTATTTCTGTTTTTTGTGATTCACTGGTAATTTCTTTTACCAACTCATGCTCGGGTGCCACTACCATGAAGTCGACCCCAAAGATGGTATCCGGTCGAGTTGTAAAGACAACGAGACTTTTGGATTCCGCTTTTTCGGTCTTCAGCGGGAAAGTAATTCGGGCACCGACACTCTTTCCAATCCAGTTCCGTTGAATTTCTTTCATGGAATCACTGAAATCAATTTCATCAAGCCCACCCAATAAACGCTCGGCATATTCGGTAATACGAAGACTCCACTGTCGCATCTGTTTTCTCACTACCGGAAACCCACCACGATAACTCACGCCGTTGATTACTTCATCGTTTGCCAGTACGGTCCCCAGCGCTTCGCACCAATTTACGTCGGTGTATGACAGATAGGCTAACCGGTATTGCATCAGAATTTCCTGGCTGTTCTTCTCGTCAAATGATTTCCATTCCGATGCCGTGAAAGTTTCTTTATTTATTCCAGGTACAAGAAACTTCGTATTGGGAAAAGGATGATTGGCATTTCCTTCCTTTTCAAATATTTTCACCAGTTCGATGATACGCTCTGCCTTTTCTTTTTTGCGGTTGAACCAGCTATCAAAAATTTGAAGGAATATCCATTGTGTCCATTTGTAGTATTTCGGATCACATGTCTGCACTTCCCGGCTCCAATCGTAACTGAATCCGATTTTAGCCAATTGATTTTTGAAATTATGGATATTTTGCCTGGTGGAAACTGCAGAGTGAATTCCATGGTCTATGGCATACTGTTCCGCGGGTAAACCAAACGCATCAAATCCCATGGGATGCAATACATTAAAACCTTTTAACCTTTTGTAACGGGATACAATGTCCGAAGCGATATAGCCAAGGGGATGGCCCACGTGAAGGCCTGCGCCGGATGGATACGGAAACATGTCCAACACATAATACTTCGGTTTATCGGATTGATTTTCAACGTTATAAACGCCCCGCTGTTGCCATTCATTTTGCCATTTCTCTTCAATTCGCTTGATCTCCTCTTTGCTGTAATCGGCCATGGATTGGGTGTTTAAAACGTTACTCTTATTGCTACCTATTTAAAGCCTGCAAAAATAACAATCTAATACGTCTTTTTTCAGGTTTTCTACTGGCCCAGGGAAAAATTGATCCCGCTCTTTTGACAATTCATCTATGTGACTAGACACTTGAGTAACTCCTTTTTAGAAAGTTTATACAGTAGTTGAACCTTTATCATGTAATCGCGAAAGATAAACAGATGAAAATTTCAATTACCCTGTTTTTTATTTTGATACTCGGCCAAGTCTCCGGACAAACAAAAATATCCGGAGTTGTAGCAGATGCACGCGGAGAAGTCATACCCGGTGCTAATATCTTTTTAATCAATACATATGATGGTGGGAGTTCCGATGAGCACGGGAAATTTGAATTTGGAACAACGGAAACTGGAAGTCAATTACTAGCGGTTAAATTTATAGGCTACAAAGAATTCAAAACACAAATTGAAATTGGCAAAGAAGATATCGTCGTTTCAGTAAGGCTTGAAGAAGAGATCAATGAATTAGAAGCGGTTATCATCACGGCAGGCGCTTTTACAGCGAGCGATGTTTCCCGGAGGACGATTTTTCGGGCGATAGACATCGCGACCACAGCTGGGGCAACAGCAGATATTGCAGGTGCGCTGAATACACTTCCAGGTACACAAAAAGTTGGAGAGAGCGGAAGGCTATTTGTCCGCGGAGGCGACGGAAATGAAGCGAAGACTTTCATTGATGGACTCGTTGTCCTGGATGCATACAATCCCTCTGCGCCCAATACACCATCGCGCGGACGGTTTCTCCCTTTTATGTTTAAAGGTACCAGTTTCAGCACAGGAGGTTATTCAGCGGAATATGGCCAAGCACTTTCATCCGCGCTGGTGTTGGACTCTAAGGACAAAGCTGAATTAACCCGCACAGATTTCGGAATTCTTTCCGTCGGCGGCGACATAGGACATACTCAGGTTTGGGAGCGTGGTTCAATCGGAGGTAAGGTTCAGTATACAAACATTAGGCCCTATACCGGGCTAGTCCGGCAGGAAGTAGATTGGAGCAATGCTCCTGTTTCGATCGAGGGAAGCACTGCATTTAGGCATGACGTTGGTAAAAGTGGTTTACTTAAATTCTACGGCAACTTTAATAACTCCAATTTTTCTCTTTATCAGCATGACATTGATGACGAGAACAATAAACAACTTTATGATTTGAGTAACAACTATCGTTATCTAAATGGTTTTTACAACGATATTCTGAACAAAAATTGGTCCATCCGGGGTGGTGTTTCATATTCCTATTTGCACAATAAGACAGGAATTGGAAATAATCAGATCGACGAATTGCAAAAAGGCCTTCATGCTAAAACAGTACTAGAAGGTTCTGTGACGGATCACCTTGAAATAAAATCAGGAGTGGAAATCATACAGCGTACCTACACGCAAACTTATACGCGGGAAGATCAATCCCAGCTTTTATATTCATTTCGCGAGAGCGTAACTGCGACATTTGTTGAAGCCGATGTTTATGCTAGCAATAAGTTTGTAACACGCGTCGGAAGCAGAATAGAATACAACGATCTTATAAAACGATTTAGTGTTGATCCGAGAGCCTCACTCGCCTACAAGACGGGATCTAACGGACAAATATCTTTTGCGTACGGTAAATTCCGTCAATCGGCAAAGAACGAATTTGTAAAAGTTAATAATGATCTGGATCCGGAAAAAGCAGATCATTACATTCTTAACTATCAATATGTAAAAGATAACAGAACTTTTAGAATTGAAACGTATTTTAAACAGTACACGAAACTTGTGAAGTTTATCGACGGTGAGCCCTCGGATCTAAATAACGCGGGTACTGGAGAAGCAAAAGGAATTGAACTGTTCTGGAGGGATCACAAGACAATTGATAAACTGGATTATTGGGTTTCGTATTCGTACTTAGATACCAAAAGAAACTATCTATACTTTCCGTATCGCGCAACTCCGTCATTCGCTTCTCAGCACAATTTCTCCCTGGTTACGAAATATTTTATTCAAAAAATTAAATCACAAGCAGGTATAACGTATTCCTACAGCAGTGGGAGACCCTATAACAATCCGAATCTCGAAAAATTTAATAGTGCAAAAACTCCTGCGTATGCAGACCTAAGCTTTAACTGGAGTTATTTACCCACACCATCCTTGATTATCCATTTTTCTTGCACCAATGTGTTAGGAAGGGATAACATTTTTGGTTATGAATACAGTTCTGTTCTGACTGGGGAAGGAACTTATAACGGCAGGGCAATACGGCAGGCAGCGCCCCGCTTTTTATTTCTCGCAATTTTTATCACGCTATCGAAAGGCAAATCGGTAAACCAACTGCCAAACTTGTAGAATATTTTGACAAACAATATAATGAATTAAATTTTTTAACACATTAAACAAAAACTCTATGAAAACATCCATGATCATTTTTCTCAGTATGTTATTCGGATACTCACATTTCAGTTTTGGGGAAGATAATAAGTATGCTGAAGCTATGGCCAAAAATATTCGGACAGTGTATACGGCACAGTCAATAGCTGAATTGCAAGACGCAGTAAACATGCTTGATCGCATTGGTTCATCGGAAAAAACCAAGTGGGAACCTTACTATTACGCTGCCTTCGGTTATATCATGATGGCTACACGCGAAACTGAAGCAACTAAGAAGGATGCTTATCTCGATCAGGCTACTGAGAAAATTGATAAAGCCCGGGCCATTAAAGCGAATGAATCCGAAATAATTTGCCTGGAAGGATTTACCCACATGATCCGGGTTACGGTCGATCCGGCTTCTAGAGGTCAGCAGTACTCCGGCCTCGCCATGCAGGCTTTCGGAAAAGCATCGGCATTGAATCCCGAAAATCCAAGGGCTTTGGCGTTGCAAGCTCAGATGCAGTATGGTACCGCTAAATTCTTAGGATCGCCAACAACAGAAGCGTGCGGCGTACTGCAAGTTGCGCTTGAAAAGTTCAATCGCTATCAGTCAGAAAACCCCTTATCTCCGCAATGGGGCAAAGAGATGGCCCTGAATTTGAAAAAGGAATGTAAATAAAATTACTTCAGGCAGTTCATAGGTCAAGTGCTCAAACGAATATTTGATCTATGAACTCTATGATTTTAGATTCAAACTACTAACTATGACTTACAATCGCATAGTTGGATAATAAAATGTTCACCTTAAATTACGCCTCATGGCAACTATTTTAATTTTAATCGTTTCCTTTTCATTCCTTTGGCTGTTGAATAAGTACACACTGAGAAATTATTTTACAATAAGTTTTATAGGCAGGACGGCCCTGGCCTTCATGCTGTTGTTTACGGGTTCTGCTCATTTTTTCAAGACTGACGAGATGATACAAATGATGCCAGACTTTTTGCCGTTTAAAATTCAGTTTGTTTATTTGACAGGTGTGGTAGAATTGTTAGGTGCTGCTGGTCTTTTAATTCAACAAACGGCACGATGGACAAGCATGGGTTTGATTTTATTCTTTTTAGTCATCCTTCCCGCGAATATTATTGGTTCCTTTTAAGAGAGTTGAGTTAGGAGGTATGGAAAATGGACCAGGATATCTGTATTTTAGAATTCCACTCCAAATGTTCTTTATTTGGTGGACATATTACTTTGGTGTAAACCGGATCCGGGATTCAGTTTCTCAAGAAGAGATCCTGGTTAAATCTGCATAGAATGTCATTCACTCAATACTTAAAGAAAAGGATATCCGTACTTCCCTGGGCTATTTCCGGCGGAATAATTATGACTCTTCTGGTGTGTAAATCATGTCAGAGTTCACTCGATAGATTCTTCACTATTTCCGCCCTAACTGTTACTTGCTGGATATTGATGTGGTTTGGCAACGAATACCTTCATGAATTTCTTGACGAAAGAATAAAGTGGACAAAACATCCCCTTAAAAGATTAATTGTGGGAATCATAATGATGATTCTTTATACAGTAACAACCAGTTACATTGTCCTTAGTTTGGTTCAATATGCGCTTAACGTTAACATTGGTGCAATAGCAGACTCCATATACATGAGTATGGCCATCACGTTAGTCATAAGCTTTTTGTTAACGAGCCGTTCGTTTTTATTTAACTGGCGGCAGACAGCCATCGATGCTGAGAAATTTCAGAAAGAAAGTACGCTGGCTAAATTCGAAAGCCTTCGCAGTCAGGTCAACCCGCACTTTTTGTTTAATTCGCTAAATGCCCTCACCAATCTTGTTTACGAAGACCAGGACAAAGCAGCCGAATTTATCAAGCGACTTTCGGAGGTTTACCGCTACCTGCTTGAAACACGAGATAGAGAAGTCGTTCCCTTGGAGGAAGAAAAGAGGTTTTTATATTCCTATATCTTTCTTCAACAGATCCGGTTTGGGGATAAATTAAAGTTTGACATATCCCTGGATGGCGGACAAAGTATGGTACCACCTATTGTGCTGCAAATGCTTGTTGAAAATGCTATTAAACACAATATTATTTCGGAAGAGAATCCCTTAACCATTCGCATCTTTATGTCGGGTGATCATATCGTTGTCGAAAATAATTTACAGAAAAAAACAGTGCTTGTCGAAGACTCCCCCGGCATTGGCCTGGATAATATTTGCAAGCGATATGAATTTTTAACAGATAAAAAAGTAGAGGTAATTCGGGGAGAAAAATTTATTATAAGGTTGCCTTTGATCGCTCAACTGAAATGATACGAAATGTTTTGATTATCGAGGATGAGCCACAGGCGGCGCAGCGTTTACAGACCTTAATCGAAGGTTTAATTCCGGACGTACAGATTTTGGCCAAGATTGATTCGATAAAAAAAGCTGTAAAATGGATAACTGAAAATCCTGAGCCGGACTTGATCTTTATGGATATTCAATTGGCGGACGGTTTGAGCTTTCAAATTTTTGACCAGGTTGAAGTTAAATCCCCTGTTATTTTTACAACAGCCTTTGACGAATTCGCATTGAAAGCTTTTAAGGTCAATAGCATTGATTATATCCTAAAACCCGTGGATAAAGATCAGGTAGCAGCTTCATTAAGAAAACTACAATCCCTTTCAGGAAACCGTGGAAATTCGGCAGACCTCCTGGAAAATATCAATCAAGCGGTCAAAATGCTTTCTAAAAAGCATAAAACCCGGTTTGTCATCAAAGTTGGAGAACATCTTAAATTTATCGAGGTGGCCGACATCCTTTTTTGCTATAGCCTCGAGAAAGTAACGTTTGCTAAATTGAGGGATGGCCGCAAGCATATTCTGGATTTTACGCTCGACCAGTTAGGAGAGATGCTGGATCCTCACCAATTCTTTCGAATCAACCGAAAATATGTTGTTGCTGTAAATTCCATTCAGGATATGGTGAGCTATACCAATAGCCGCTTAAAAGTTGTTTTGAAAACCTGTGAAGATAACGATGTAATTGTAGCCCGCGAGCGCGTACAGGAATTTAAGGATTGGCTTGACCGGTGAACTCATTCTCTGTAATCAGCTTCCTCAGATCTTCAATATCGGTCTGCTTTAACGGTTTGGTGATAAATTGAATCACATTTTTAAATGTGAAGGCCTGTGTCCGGTCTTTGGCGCTGTTGGAACTTGTAAGCACTACAATTTTTGATTTTGTCTTAATAGGGTCGGGAAGGTCTCTGAAGTTTTTTAAAAAGGAAAATCCGTCGACCTCAGGCATATTCAGATCTAGAAAAATAATATCCGGGGCTTGTTTGATAGTGGCCAATCTAAGCCAGGAGAGCGCTTCTTCTGCAGATTTATACATCAACAGTTCACTCGAAAAATTATACACCTCCAGAAATCTACGCTGAATAAACAAATCGATGTCGCTGTCATCGATTAACATGGTCTTGTCTACGAGTCTATGCATAACTTATTTTTCAAAGGTGCATTAATAAACTTAATAAAAAAGTAGCCAAAAGATGAAAAAATCACTTAAAATATAAATGTTAGGTTTTAAAGGTTTGAAAAATGTATTAAAATTGGAACTCCAAAACCTAGCCACACATGAAATTCAAGTACGTAAGTTATTTCTCCTTCATCACCCTGATAGCCATGGGTTTGGCCTCTTGCGGGTCATCTTCCAGCGACAAGGACAAAAATTCATCTGAGTTCAAAGAGGCCGAACAAAGCCTAAAGGAACAGATCGAAGACGTAATTTATAACATTCCTTCTCCTTCAGAAATCCCTTATTTATTACAAGCAACCGGTGCGGAATTTAACGAAAGCTTGCTGAACGCCCGCACCAAAGTAGACCAGTATGCATCGCGAACTGATAAAGCGGCGCTTAACTTAGGTGTGTATGCGGCTGACATTGGCTATTTGAGTTCTTATGATAAAACGCAAGAAGCCATTGATTATCTGAATTCAGCTAAGACATTAGCCGATAATCTGGGGGTAATTGGTTCTTTTGACGTCGAGGTTCTTCAAAAATTCGAAGCTAATATTTCGAACAAAGATTCGCTGGCAGCATTACTTGACAGAACGATCAAAAAGACTCAATCTTTCTTGGCGGATGATGATCGAAATAAACTTTCTGCAATGGTAGTGACCGGAAGCTTTGTGGAAGGTCTGTACATCTCTACAGGGGTGATAAAAACCTATCCTAACGATTTGCTACCTGATGATTCAAGGAATCTTGTATTGACTCCCCTCATGCGTGTCATACTGGAACAAAAGAAATCTGTTACTGACTTAGTTAAAATGTTATCGTCCCTCGAACAGACGGATCCAATTGCTTCGATCGTTACCGACCTGAAGTCGCTTGAAAAAGCTTATGCGGAATTAAATATTGAAGATCAAATCAAGAACAACAAAGCAAGCCTGGTTCTAACGGATAAAAACCTTATCGAAATAACAAGCATTACTGAAAGGCTTAGAAAGGGCATTACTGACTAGCCTTTACATTGAACCGTTATTGTAATAAGGGATTGGTTATACCGGTCCCTTATTTTTTTAGCCAAAATATTCCATCTTTCGATTATCTTTAACTACCATGATCTATCCCATACAATGAGCGAACCGTTACTCAGAGCCATTCTTCGTTTGTTTGCAGTGGCCGCAAAAGAAGATGAGGTAACCCAACAGGAACGTGAGCAGATCAGGATGTTTTTAGAAGGACACGTAAGCTATTCAGCTGTTGAGTCGTATTTGAAAATGTTCGATGATTTTGCACAGAACCTGGCGCCGAAATCGAGCGAGCCGGGAACTGAAATTGGAAGAGTGAACGAGCTTTGCAAAGAAGTAAATACCGATCTCACGCAAAAACAAAAAGTCGTTATTGTTCTGGAAATTCTCAATATCATCCAAGCCGACGGTAGTATTTCGGCGCGTGAGAGGGAGTTGGTCCAAGCAATAGGATCAAATTTTAAAATTTCAGGTAATGAAATTGATGCTATTACAACTTTTGTTTTAGGAAAACACGCAAGTCAGGTAGATCATGATCAGATCCTAATTATTGATTCTTCTGCACCAGGTTCATTCTCAAAATCGCACCACATTCAACGCACCCATCTGAATGGATTTGTCGCCGTATTATATGTCGTGCAGGCTGAATTTTATTTTATTAAATATCTGGGCGGCTCAGATGTTTATCTCAACGGTGTACCTGTGAAGTCGGGCCGCATCGCAGTTCTTGCAGTCGGCAGTATGTTACGCTGGGAAAAAGATGAGCCGGTGTACTATGGAGACATTCTTAACAGATTTAAAAAGTTCGGAGAATTCCCGAGACTTTCCTTTGAAGGCAAGAACATCAGCTTCAAATTTAAAAATGGAAGGCTCGGTTTACGCATTGTTAATTTGGCGGAAGAGTCAGGCAACCTGATCGCTTTAATGGGGGGTAGCGGTGCCGGTAAGTCGACGTTGTTACATGTATTAAACGGATCTGAAAAACCGTCGGAGGGGCAGGTTCTTATTAACGGAATCGATATTCATGAAGACCCGGAAAAAATTGAAGGGGTTATCGGATTTGTTCCTCAGGATGATCTGCTGATCGAGGACTTAACAGTTTATCAGAACTTGTATTATGCAGCGAAACTGTGTTTTACCAACTTGTCCGAACCTGAGATCGAAAAATTGGTTCTGTCGGTATTGGAAGATTTAGGGTTAACAGAGACGAAAGATTTGAGAGTAGGATCGCCTCTTCAGAAGACCATCAGCGGAGGTCAACGCAAGCGTCTTAATATCGGACTGGAATTATTGCGGGAACCTGCCGTACTTTTTTGTGATGAACCTACCAGCGGTTTATCGTCACGAGATTCCGAAAATATCATTGACCTGCTGAAGGAACTTTCTTTAAAGGGGAAATTGGTATTTGCTGTTATTCACCAACCATCGTCCGATATTTTTAAGATGTTTGATAAACTGTTGATATTGGACACGGGTGGTTATCAAATTTATTACGGAAATCCGGTAGACTCCATTGTCTATTTTAAAAAAAGCATAAACCTGGTGAACAGTGAAGAAGGGGAGTGCCATGATTGCGGGAACGTAAATCCGGAACAGATTTTCAATATCATTGAAACGAAGGTGATCAACGAATACGGGCATTTTACCAATGAGCGAAAAGTTTCCCCGGAGCAATGGAATTCCATTTATAAAAAAAATTACAAACCGTTTTCTATTGAGGCGTCCAAAGAAGTGCCGCATTCTACCCTGAATATTCCCACCCGATGGAAGCAGGCGCATCTGTTTTCAATGCGCGATATTCAGGCAAAGATTCACAACCAGCAGTACATGATCATCAACTTGCTGGAAGCTCCGGTTCTTGCATTTATTCTGGCCTTTATTGTTCGGTATTATAATGAGGATGATAAATTTTTGAATCAGTATGTTTTCGCTAAGAACTTGAATCTTCCCGCGTATTTATTCATGAGTATCATCGTTGCTTTATTCATGGGGTTGACGGTAAGCGCAGAAGAGATTATACGCGATAGAAAGATATTGAAACGGGAAGCCTTTTTGCACCTGAGCAGAAGCAGTTACATTGTTTCTAAAATATCGATTTTATTTATTTTATCCGCCATTCAAACGCTATCATTCGTTTTAGTAGGCAATTACATTCTTCAGATAGAAGGTATGTTTTTCCAACATTGGTTTATTTTATTCAGCACAGCATGCTTTGCCAATTTGTTAGGATTAAATATTTCTTCCGCCTTCAATTCGGCCGTAACCATTTACATTTTGATCCCATTATTGCTGATACCTCAGTTGATATTAAGTGGGGTAGTGGTAAAATTCGACAAGCTAAATCCTCGCATTGGAAATGCTGCAACGGTCCCTCTGGTTGGTGACCTTATGGCTTCACGATGGGCTTTTGAGGCTGCCATGGTATCGCAGTTTAAGGACAATCGTTACGAGCGGGAATTCTATTTGTACGACAAGGCTATGGCAAATGCCGATTATAAAAAGGTATATTTTATTCCAGAGATAGAAACCAAGCTTCAATACTGCCTCACCAACTTTCGGTCTTCTGATGCAACCATTAAAGAGAAGATTGTCAGGGATCTGGCGATTGTCAGGCGTGAGGTTTCCAAAGAGTTGGAGGATACCGGTCAGCAACTCGCGGCTATCAATAACCTGGTTCCTGATAAATTCGATTCTTCAACGCACACAGCAATTTCAAGGTACCTGGAGAATTTAAAGAAATTTTATGTGAACCGGTATAATGTTGCTGACCAGAAAAAAGAAAAAATCATTTTTGACCTGACGGATACGCCAGAGAAAGAAATTTTGTTCAATAAGTATAAAGAGGCTTTTCATAATGAAGCCATTACGGACCTGGTAAAGAACCTGACAGAGACCCACCGCATAATAGAAAAAGACGGTAAACTCATACAAAAAATTTATCCTATTTATAAGGAACCAGATCCTGAACATGTCATTGATTTTGATGCACAGTTTTATATGCCAGCCAAACATTTTTTAAATCAGAACATTGACACATTTTATTTTAATACAGGGGTAGTATGGTTCATGAGTCTTGTGCTCACACTTACCTTGTATTTTGATTTACTGCGCAGAATTATTGATGGTATTGGAAATTTATCCAACCCGATAAACAAACGAAAGTAAAATTTAACCTGATATGTTTTTTATACTTTCAAAAACACTCAATATTCTGGTACTGCCTCTTACGATGGTAGTTGGATTCTTCTTGCTTTCGGTTATTATTAAAAAACAGCCCTGGAAAAAAAGATTTTTCTGGACTGGATTTGTCCTTCTCCTTTTTTTCTCAAACCATTTTATTTCCAATTCCATCATGCGTGCATGGGAGATTGAAACAAAAGCATTTGACGAAATGCGCCCGTATCAAATGGGCATTGTATTGACAGGGGCAACTCAGGCTTTTCTCAAGCCTGATGACCGGGTTTATTTTCAACGGGGAGCTGACCGGGTAACCCATACGATACAACTCTATAAACTGGGATTGATAAAGAAAATTCTCATTAGTGGCGGAAATGGTCTGCTGATCGCTGTAGAAGAGCCGGAGGCAAATAAATTTCAGCGTGTTATGCTAATGGCTGGTGTAAGTGAACAAGACATTATTATTGAAAATAAAACGCGAAATACCTATGAGTCAGCCGTAGCGGTCAAAAAAGTAATGGATTCGTTGCAGTATAAAGCGGAAGACTGCTTGCTGATAACTTCAGCTTTCCACATGCGTCGATCACTCGCCTGTTATCGAAAAGCTGGATTGAACGTGGAGTCTTTTACCACGGACTTCTATGCCCAGCATGGCCAATTCTTTTTAACGTCCCTCTTTGTTCCTACGTTGCAAAGTTTTATTATTTGGGAGAAACTATTAAAAGAGTGGACGGGTTTTGTAGCGTATAAGCTTGCTGGATATATATAGTACAGATTGTTTGAATAAGGTATATCCTTGGCTATGACTTTAGCGTACAAAAGGGAAGCTACTCATCCCTCATTGCGTGAGTGCTCACAACTTATAAAAAGTTAAATATGGTACGGTTTAGTTTATGTTTACTCATCCTTCTTGTTGGATGCACGAGTTCTGAAAAAAAAGGCGATAGTAATTCCTCTTCAACAGGAATTATTGTATTGGCACCAGCTGATTTCAAATCACAATTTTCTGAAACCTCTGATGCCGTTCTCATCGACGTTCGCAAACCTGAAGAAACCTCGGATGGAATTATCAGCGAAGCTGGTAATATCGATTTTACCGCTTCTGACTTTACTAACAAAATTGCTGCTCTAGATAAAAACAAGCCTTATTTTGTTTATTGTAAATCGGGCAAGCGAAGTGCGAACGCTGTTTCCCAAATGAAAGAGATGGGATTTAAAAACCTCTACACATTAGATGGTGGCCTTGACAATTGGAAAGACCAAGGCTTGGAAATTGTAAAAGCTGACTAGGATTTATAGGATTTTTAGGATGAGGGGATTTGCGTGTGCAGGAAGATTCTCTTTAGTGGATTTTTAGGGCGAACTGATATCTGTTTTATGCCTGCGCAATCCGTTAATCCTCCTAATCCAAGAAATCCTAGTTAAGACAATTTGAATCAACCGTTGTAAAAAATGTTGTTGTTTACAAAGCTCTATGGAAACGAGCGCAACTCGAAACTCTAAACTCGAAACTGGATTCGCGCTCAACCTCAAACTTCGAACTAACCCCAAACTCGCGACTAAGGAATAGGCAACGCCGTTGCTCCGTACTTACTAACATTGGTCAATGGTATTGTAGCTCCGAATTTTGTATTGATAGCTTCAATAAAAATTCTGGATACAAAAGCATAACCTCTGCTATTTGGATGAACACCATCCTCGGAATAAATTCCAGTAGGAGGATTTATGTTTGGAGTTAGTGTTATATTGTTAATGACGGCAACTCTTGCTGTAAGAAAATCTGAAAACGCTTTGTTGACGTCAGCATGAGCAATCTTTTCAGGATAAGCATCTGCGACTGTCTTAACCGTTGCGTTAAAGGCAACCCTGGCAGATTCAATAGCAGTGATCTCAGTGGGTATGAGCACATATTGGTCGGCTATAGGAACAGTAACGCCATTAATTTTCGTGGGATCTCCACCGACCGCAGTCCCTAAAACGCTCCCCGCACTTAGGGGCAAAATGTCTGTATTTTTTGTCTGCCTCGCTCTTGCATAAGGAAGTAAACCGGCATAAGGTCCGGCCATGTAAGGAGTCAGATCTGTCAAAGTCTCATCATTAATTAAAATCGCGTTTTGGCCTGCTACGTAGGATAATTTTCTGAGGTCTCGTTCACTTGCAGTTATAATACCATTGCCAAACATGCCATCCAGAAATAGATTATAGTTGGTAGCTAAATTGGTTGTAACCGATTGTGCTGTTGCAGCATCTAGGGGAATAGCATTCCACGCCACCGATGTGAAATGCGGCATAGAAAAGATACTTGGAAAATTTCCAACGACTCCCTTAAGCGCTGGGTTGGAGGCTAGAAGAGACCCAATCGCGGCTCCGTACTGAAATCCAAACGCCGTCGCCGAAGTTAGCGGCGCTTTTGCCGGATCACCTCCAAAAGCAGCGTGCAAAAAGAAGTCATCTAGCCCGAGCCAAAACATAAAGAAAGTACCACCGGCTGCGGCCGCGTCACCCAGGATAGTGGACGTCCCTGTACCTGGATAGGCCCACCTTGCATAGAAAGGATTGAATCTAGGATCAACTCCTGCACCTGCCCAATTTCCTGTTTCAGGAATTAATGCTTGCCCGAGAACGATGGCCTGTACGCCGAAATTATTTAATGCGGCCTTACTGCCCGTATAGATAAATCCAGGATTAACAGCGGGATTTGGAACCGCTGCGAGATTTGAAAGTTGAGGCGTGGGTCTTGGTGATGCCCCTTGAAGGAGTAGCCTGCCAAGAATAGCTCCCGAAGTAGTTGGATTAGGAGTTATAAAAATATTATATCCCAACGGTGAATTGATGCTGGGCTGATTGAAGGTGCTTGGCCCGCCTACACATTCAAATTGTTTATTTAAAATCGCAGGTAAAGAATTTGTCTGACCTTCGTCGAACAAAGCACCGGCTTGAAACCCTGCAACCAAAGAGTTTCCTATAGCAATAAATTTTGTGAAGTTTGCTGAGCCTGCGCTTCCTGCACATGGATCCGGAGTAGTATTGGTCAAGTCCGGTTCTCCCGGAGTGGTTTCAATTAAGTCTTGCTCACATGCGGCGGCAAACAACAGAGTTGAAATTGCCAGAAATATGTATTTTAATTTTTTCATAATGTCGGCTGATAAGAATTTCATTACTTAAAAAATTCATCAAAAGTGAGGGAGATATAATAACATTGACCAACGAAGGGTGATCCAAAATTGGTTCGATAATCTCCTCCGCCAACATTCGTTCCTCCAATTTTTACCATTGTCTTTATTCCAGAAAGTTTATAGTTGATTTGCGCATCGACAAGACCAAAGGCCGGAACATTCCAAATGCCATAGGAGGAAATCCATTGGAATGCATCCTGGTATCGATAGTTGATATTAAAACCAAGGTTCTTTGTGAGTTTACGATTACTTAAACCAATGCTGAATTTGTTTTCAGGCGTATTAAATCCCGCTCGGAATTCGACTGACTCCGTGGCTTCATAATCAGCAAAGTTATAGTTACCATTAAGAATAAAATTATGGGGTAAGCTATAAGAAAGACCGAGGCCTATACCCCAAGAGGTAACGTCTTCTGTAGAGTTTGTATAAGGCGAATATAATGATCCTGCGGGCACAGGATTTCCTTGGTGCGTTGTTCCGACTTTAACTGCGACGATTTGGCTTCCAATAAAATTTTTGTAATTAGTATAGTAGCCATTTAAATCGATAAGTAGTTTCGTCGCGATTAATCCTTTATAACCTATTTCGTAGGATTGCAATTGCTCTGGTTCAACGTAGTCAACATACGCTTCTTCTAACCGGCTAATATCTCCTGTTACAACGTCCCCTGTTACAGGATTCAAAGTACCTCCGTTGGCTCGAAAGTCGTTGTATGATGTCTGAGTCCAAGCACCTCCCTCATGCACTCCATAGCGCTGCGCATTGTCTCGAGAACTCCCCAGCAATGTTCCGCTCGAGGAGGGAAAGTAAATATATAAAGCTTGAGTATCAGGATTTCTAAAACCTGTCTGAAATGATGCCCTTATGTTTTGGTCATTTGAAAATGTATATACTGCTGAGATTCGTGGGGTTAAATGGCCATCAAAATTTTCGTTTTTGTCATACCTGATAGAACCAGTTATTTTTAACGCCTCGGCTATCGTCTTGGCTATCTGAGTATACGCCCCAAATTCATCTACTTTAATTCGCTTGAAATTCACGCCGTCATCAGGTGCTTCATTAAAAATTGTTCCATTCGAGAAAAGATCATACTGTCTTAAATTTCCTCCTACCTGTACTTCTGCCCATTTGATTTGGTTAAAGAATTTATAATTGAATTCTGCGTGCTTTAATCTGGAGTCATCTAAGAACGAAGCTCCACCTCCTGCATTAATGGGTACTTTTTGAAAGAAATTGTTTCTGACAGCCTGCATCAAATCAGAATATGCCTGTGTTCCAGGCGCTGGCCTGGCTCTGTCTGCGTATTGCCTCGCTGAAGCAGTATTACCAGCGACAACGGTTCCGCTATAGTTCAGGTCCTCTTTATAACCTTGCATCGCTTTAACATAGTCGGGCACCCATCCCGTCCCGTCAGGCCTAATGGACGGATTATACGTTTCATTCGCAAAGCCGCCCAAAGCTGAGAGATTATAAGATTTACCTGCATCTGTTTGCGTGATATATCCTCGAACAAAGAAATTATCGCCTTTGAATTCTATTTTATGGAATTGTTGATTAAAGTCTCGAAGGGCGTATTTTTCCGCACCCTGATAGATTGAACTTCCACCACCATAACGATAATTATAGAGAACTTCAATTTTATCATTGATACGATAATGCAAAGCAGCATCTCCTTTTATCGTTTTTGCATCGCGGTTATCAGAAAATGCAGCCAACATTTCTTCCTCTTTAAAGCCTGTTCGAGTTATTGTTCCGATGGTTGGCAGCCCTGGTGTTATTCGGGTCTCGTCTCCGTAAAGATTAAGGCCATCGAAATCGGGATTATTGGTTAATTCAACGGCTGACTCGGGGTTAACTCTGTCAGTTTTATAGTCGTCCCCTGTCCAGTCAGTGGCTTTCATGTAAGAGAAATTTACTTTGAAAGCGAATTTGTTATTGAACGCTTTAGCGTAACGTATGCTATACTGTGCTAGTGGATGAGAACCTCCTGCATCTGATTTTGTCAGGCCTACTTTTACTTGCGCACTTAAACCCTGGAACTCAAAAGGGCTTTTACTATTCATGATCAATATACCGTTAAAGGCATTCGGACCGTACAACGCAGAGGCTGCCCCGGGTACTAGTTCTATGCTTTCCGCATCTAATTCGCTTAAGCCCATAATACTGCCGGTAGGGAAATTCAATAAAGGAGCTTGCGTATCCATACCGTCAACCCATTGTACAAAACGAACATTGGCTATGGTGGCAAAGCCGCGCGTATTGAAAGCTGTAAAATTCAAGCTTCCTGCACTGGTTTGTACACCTTTTACATTGGCAAGGGCATCGTAAAAATCTGGAGTTGCAG
>CAZAHL010000082.1:0-22666 GCA_964484845.1 uncultured Chryseolinea sp.
TGATCAAAGCTTCCTTGAATCAATTGGCGTGGTCTGCCTCCAATACTGACTTGAAAATGATTTTCATTGCAGGCAACGAGACATTTGCGCAGGGAAGTGTATCGTACGAGCTAGCCTGTGCTGCGGCAAAGGAAAAAGGAGTTGTGGTGAATACCATTTTTTGCGGTGATTTTAATGACGGCATCACGTTGGGCTGGAAGCGTGGAGCGGAATTAACAGGCGGAACATTTATGAGCATCGATCAAAACAGCAAGACTGTCTATGTGCCAACACCATACGATGATCAAATTGCCGTGTTGAACAATAAACTTAACGCGACCTATGTTTACTACGGAGCGTTGGGTGAGTCTCGGAAGGAACAACAAATCTTACAAGACAAAAATGCAGCAAGTTATGGATTGGCCAATGTAGCGGAGCGCAGCTTTTGCAAGAGTTCACATGCCTATAAGAACTCCAGTTGGGATCTGGTGGATGCCGCAAAAGACAATGAAAAAGTAATTGCTGAAACCAAGTCAGACGACCTTCCCAAAGAAATGCGCACCATGAGCTTAGAGCAACGCAAGGCATACATCAAGCAGAAATCGGAAGAGCGTACAAAGATTCAGGTCGAGATACAATCCCTGAATAAAAAACGCCAGGAATATATTTATAAAAATACTCCCCAGAGCAGCAAAGATAAAATGTTAGATGCATCCATGATGAAAGCGATTAAGGACCAGGGATGTGCAAAGAATTTGAAGTGGCAAGAAGGTTGTTAAAGTTGATACCTTAAACCTCTAAATAGTTTATGAGCTATTACCAAAAATTCGTGACAAGATTTGCAGTTAAGAAGTGGGTTCTGTTGTTAACCGCAGGATTCTTTACACTAATAAGTATGGCCCAGAATCGCGCTGACTTTTCTGGTGAATGGAAATTAAATGAGGCGAAAAGTGAACATGTTAGGGGACAGTTTCCCCTTTGTATATTCGGGGGCGATCGTATGAGATCTAAAACAATGAAAATAGCCAGACATGCAGATTTTCTAACTGTAGACGTAGCAAGCTCGTCTCCTGACGGGGCGCTGGTTACTAGACAAGAGAAACTGAGCTTCGACGGTAAAGAAAGTGAAGCGACTTATGTCGGAACCCCAAGGGAGAAGTCTGCTGCAAAGTGGTCAGATGATCGTCAAACTATGACTGTCAACTCGGTTAGATCCTTCGATACAAATGGTAAGACAGCAGATTTTAAAGTAACTGAGGTTTGGAAGTTGATCAATGATGGAAAGTCTATTTCTATCCAGGTCAATGCTCGCTCAGTCTCCCGCGAGAATACTTTGAAACTCGTATACGATAAACAATGGGCGGTGGATTATCGCTTCTAAGGTGTGAAAGAAACGGATCAGCGGGTTCTACATTTAGTTTAACTGTTGCCAGTCCTGCGCACTGCTAGTTGATGCTGTGGTCAGGGGAATTCGTCACTATACATTTTATTCTTAATGTTAATCATCGAAAGGCTCGTCTGGCAATTTTTCCAGATTTGAAACATACCTATTATTATCGAAAGGCTTTTTAAGTTTGAGGACACTAAATAATTCAACCGCCAGGCATTGGCCTATTAACATTCTCGCATCCTGATCGCTGTAACCTAAGTCAGTCAGTCTTTTCCAAGTTTGTTTTGTCTCTGGTGGTGTATTCGACACCATCTGATTTTTTATGATCTTAAAAATCTGTTCTCTGATTATTTCATTTGACTCCATCGTTTAAGCAATTTAATAAAACGGCTTATTTCGTGACATGCTGCCAATTAAATTAGTTATAGCGCTGGCTGCCAATAATTCAAACTTCATCATTTACAATGGACTGGGGCAGTGTATACCATGAGGATCCATTGCTTACCCATAGCATTTTTTTTGCACGTCATATTAGTCGCAGGCGAATTGATCGACCTGATTAAGGTGAGCGTATTCGTGTCGTAGAAATTGATTTTGTTCCCGTCAAGGACCATCATTTCATCACTATTGTCTTGCCGGGCTTTAAGTTTGAATCCATCTTGCGCCAATGCGCTATTCTTATGAGTGATTCTATTTCACGGCCACTAGACAAGTATCTTCAATTCTTCATCTTAATAATGATCACACCATTTTTTCCTTCAGCTCCATAAAGTTGTTTGGCTGCCTCATCCTTAATAACACTAATACTTTCTATCTTGGATGAAGGAATGTCACTAATGGAGGAAACTCTTCGTTCGCCGTTCTTATCATTTATAATATAAAGCGGGTTAGCCCCAGCCCCAATACTAGGTCCCCTTATCACGATCCTTGGATTTTCATTGATTGGCGTTATCTCACTCATCCCTTCAATATCCTTTTCTGTCCTCAAGTTCTTAAGTTGTTGTTGTTGGGCTTCTTTCAGTTCATTTTTAACTTTTATGAGCATGCCCAGCCTCATTCGTTTTAGCTGGTCTTCAAGCGCCATTATCTTTTCCATTTGTGCCATAGAAGATTTTTCATCGACTGTGGATTGTGAAAGGTGTTTATTTAAAACAACCAGCTCTGCGTCCAGATCCCACTTCTTCGAGTTGAACATTCTGATATGATCATCATATATCTTTTTTATATTTTCGACTTGCTGAGGTGATAGTCCTATTTCATTTCGATATTTTAAGACCGCATCAACAGAAAAGAGTTCTTTTTGGAAGGATTCCTGTGCTAATACATTTATTCCGCCCTTTAGGAGAAGAAGAATTACTAAAATCTTTTTCATTTTTACGTTTTAAGTTACCATTCATTAAAGTCATCAATTAAAAAGTCAGAGGGAGATTTCCACGAATTCATAGAAGGCTCAATGGAAATTAGTGACTGGGTGTTTATCTCATTTTCACCAGAGAGTATGATCACCAGCTCATTCTCAGGAATATTTGTTTTTTTATCTCCATCGAAGTAAAAATTCAACGCTATCAAAAGAGAGGCCGCAGCGCCAAGCGAAGTAAAAAACATTTTTCGCCACCGTGGCCGCTTCTTGATCAATTCATCAAACTCCGGTATCGGAGTCTGTTCGTCTTTTTCGCGCATTTCCGAAAAAAAGTCTTGTATGTTATCTTCGGGATTATTCATGTCGTTCTTTTAAGATGATATCTTTTAGGCTATCTTTGCCTCGTTCATAATGGGTTCGTACTGTACCGATGTGTAATTCCATCAAGTCCGCTATCATTGTCAAGGTCATTCCGTGGTAAAACGCAAGCAATAGAACATGATGCTGGCGCTCGGGGAGTCGTGACAACAACTCCCTGTAATTAATCGGATCAGGTTCTACCTGTTGTTCTTCCTCCACCATCTGAAGTTTTCCCAGTTCTTCAAATGAAATCCCCTTTTTCTTCAAATAGTCAATTGCTGTAAACCGGATAACCGAAAATAACCAGGTTTTAAATCCGGCCTGTCCACCATACATTGCTTTCCTTTCCAAAATTTTCAAATACGTTATCTGGAGTACTTCCTTCCCATCCTCACGGCTATAGTTACAACATTGACTCGCCCACATAAAAGCATCTTTGTGATGCTCTTTCAATAAGTGTTCAAGCCTGATTTTATTCATTTCTGGTTGTTAGTCTAGAAAACAGGTTGATTATATGACATAAAAATTATATTTTTTTTTCGAGACTTAGGCTGCTGCCATGTTCACTTCACACTTGAAAGCAATTACCCAAATGGAATTATAATGCGTGTGGACTACTAGACGCTAGGTGAATCCCTCGCTGCCGCTCGTGCGAGTTATATAATGGCCTGCGTTATGTTAAATTGTTTGGGTATACGGGCCCAGGAATCTCTAGCTGTTGCGCACGTTGGCGAATTAGAAACCCCAAATATTTTTCATTTTTACCGGAGTGAGGAAGCAACACTCTTTGGATAGGCTTAGGCAAGCAGGAGGGAAGTGCGGCCTATGCAATGTGGTTGCTGCAGCGCGGGCAAAGAAATTCGCGAGAATGCCCTTACACCTAATCCTTTTTTGCTGGTATTCTTATTTTATATTTTTTTCCTTCTGTTAATACAAGTTTGTAGTCGGTGTTTTGAATCCAGGGATTATGTTCTTTTAATGTTTGATAACTGACTCCTAACGATTTTGCGAACTTGGGTAGATCTT
The DNA here is from genome assembly GCA_964484845.1 of uncultured Chryseolinea sp. Taxonomy (GTDB): domain Bacteria; phylum Bacteroidota; class Bacteroidia; order Cytophagales; family Cyclobacteriaceae; genus Chryseolinea. The sequence continues at coordinate 4,116 of CAZAHL010000082.1, forward strand.
GAATCGATTCGTCTACAAAAATAGTTTTATACTCAACCGGCGGATAATAATCAGAAGGGGATAGAACATAGCCGTATTTTTCCGGAGCTTCAATAATCAGTTTCAGGGCGAGAATCCGAAATACATACCGAGTTGTTTCTTCGTTCAGGTAAAGCTGGTAATAGCTCTTAGTGTCTTGACCCTTTAGCGCATTTTCAATTCCTTTCGTTCCTCGATTAAAAGCTGCAGCTGCCAATGTCCACGAACCAAATTTTTTGTATGCCCGTTTCAAAAACTCGGATGCAGCCCGGGTAGATTTTTCAGCATCTCTTCTTTCATCCACATAATCCGAAATCTCAAGACCATATTCTTTGGCTGTACTTACCGTAAAGTGCCAAAATCCTGTAGCTCCAGCGCTTGAGCGAGACATAGGATCCAATTCACTCTCAATAACGGCCAGATAAAAGAATTCTTGGGGTACCGTTGCGCTATCGAGCATTGCTTGAAGGTAAGATTTCCATCGCCCACTTTTTTTTAATATGAGAATAGTGGAAGCGTGCTTGTTCATATTAATAATAAGTTCCTTTTCAAGTCTTTCTTTTATATCCGGATCATGCAACGGAACAGGCTCACCGCAAAAAGTCAATTCGCTTGGGATGTTCGGCAAGGATATTTGTGCGATTACACTTTGAATCAAAAAAAATAATACAAAGACTATAAATGAAAATAATAGTTTGGACATTCTATTTAGATAGTGCATGCTTTAATTGATTGGATTGTCTCTTAGTTTTTTATGAAACTCGTTTTAATTCATTAAACGTCTAATGGGCACACCGGAATTTTGTTTGGGTCGATTTAATCTACATTCCGCTGGCGCAATTAGGTAACGCCTTCAGCAAACCTTCGATGTCACTTTTGGACAGCCTGTTCCTTTGCAATTTAATGAATCTCAGACTGCTGAGATTGGACATGGATGCCGGCAAAGTTGTGAGCTGATTTCCCTGGATATCCAGATGACCTAATCGGGTAAGGTTTCCGATTGACTCGGGCAGCGATTCAAGCTGGTTCTCACGTAAGGAAAGATCCTCCAGGTTTGTCAGCTGGCCTATTGATTCAGGCAGGTGAGTGATTTTTCCTTTTTTCAACGCCAGGTGTCGAAGGGTTTTAAGATCACCGAAACAGTCGGGCAATGTTTTGAAGTATCCCGATTCCAAATCAAGCGAGTGCATGTTAACCAGTTTACAAATACACTCGGGCAGTATTGAAAATTGATTACGACCCATGTCAAGCGACTGGATATTCTTTAAGTTTCCAAAAGACTCGGGTAATATGGTGAATTTGTTGTCTCTCAGATTTACGATTTCAAGATGCGAAAGCTTTCCGAAGGATGCAGGGAGCGTTATTAACTTATTTTCATCCAGATCCAAATACTCAAGCGCACTCAGCTCACCGAAGGTCTCTGGCAAGCTAGTTAACTGATTATTTTCTGCATAAAGAGCGGTAAGTGCATCTAAATTTTTGATCTCGTTAGGCAAGGTGGTAAGCGCATTATAGGAAATGAATAACACTTCCAGGACATTTATTCTACAGACCACATCGGGCAGCGTTGTGAACTGATTATGGCTCAATTGCAGATTCCTTAGTTTCTTAAGAGAAGCCAGGGATGCCGGCAAGGATGTGAGCTGATTCTTATTCAACAATAATCCTGTCAAATTTTTAAATCTCCCGATGCTTTCTGGCAGCGTTGTGAGTTGTTGTCCTGACAAATTGAGTGTAAGTACATCTTCTGGGTTCTGCAGCGCCATTTCCAGGGAATTGTAATAGCCTGCCCTTTGTCCAGACGCAACAAGGGTAGAAAGACAGAGCAGGGTTACACAAAAGGCACGAGTCATGGTTGCAGTTATTTACTAAAGGTAGGGGTATAAGTTGGAAATACCTGGAATACAGATTTTATAAAATCACGGAGGAATACGTTAACCATCCCAACTCTTCCCGCGGGATCGCTTCAATCTTTGCGCACCAATCCCTTCCCATGAACATTCGTTATTCTCAGCTCAGGATCACTGCTTAATTTCTTTCGAAATTTCGATACAAATATGTCCAGACTGCGACCGGTGATGACCCCTTCGCTGCGCTCAGGTAAGTCATATAATGTTCATGCGTTATGTTAACATAGCTTTGGTATCCGGGGCCTTGATGAAATCTTTTTGAAGTTTTGTGCGATGGGTTTTAGCAATTCCAATTCTGCTTTTACAATTAGCCGGGCAGCGACACTCTTTGAGCAGGCTTAGGCTGTGCGTTGGGAGGAGAGGCCTGTATAATGTGTGTTGCTGCTGTGCAGGCAAAAGCAATAGGGATGAAAGCCCGAAGTGCGTAAGCAGGAGGGAGGCCGACTTGTATTGGAGATTATGGTGATGCAAACCTGCTTTAGAAAAATTCAAGGATATTAGATTTAAAGTAAAGAGTAACTTCTTCACTATGGACATTGCAAAAAAGAAAACAGGTGAGTGGATAATTATGGAACCTGGAGATGGCCAATTTTCAGGATTGCCAGACATCTTAACTATTCTCAAGAAGTTATCGACCAACGATGTTCATTTTGTCGAGATGGCATAGATCAAGAATCATGTTCACTTCCTGTCACAATCCAAATGGGTTTTAAAAAAAATGTGGCGCAATCTGTCACTACCTAATGAAATTAGGTATATTTACCTAATAACAACAGGTAATATATACTAATTGCGCATTATGGCATACAAGACACTCGTTGCAGCGTCAACCAAACCACTTATTCTGTCGGTTCTTTCTCATGGCAGGAGTTACGGATATCAAATCATCAAAAACATCGAGCGACTTTCCAACGGTGAACTTGCCTGGACGGATGCTATGCTTTATCCCGTTCTTCATCGGATGGAAAAAGACAGACTTATTAAATCCGAATGGGTGATCCAGGAAAATGGAAGAAAGCGGAAGTACTATTTTCTGACGCCCCAGGGGAAAGAAGAACGGGATGTAGCAAAGAGGCAATGGATGAATGTAACGAAAGCCTTGACCGTTTTGTGGGGAATGAATCCAAAATTGGAGATAGGCTAATATGGAAAAATTTGACTTAGACCGCTCCATCGCTGACTGGAAAAAAAAACTATGGAAACAGCAGGGTCTGGAGCCAGGTTACATTGAAGAGTTGGAGTGCAATCTGCGGGATAGGATTGAGGATTACATTTCTGACGGCCAGTCCGAAAAGGAAGCCTTCGAACTCGCCAAGCAGAAATCTTTGGACAGTCCTGAGGCCCTTGCAGATGAATACTTCAAGGTCACCTCAAAAAAGCGGATACCGCCATGGAAGAGTAGGTTCCGTTTTCTATCATTATTGCCATTGAATTTCAGATCAGGCTATCGACACCTTGTCAAACGAAAACTGTATTCAGCGATTAATGTTTTTGGTTTGGCAGTCAGCATTTCCGTTGTATTTCTGCTATGGCTTTATGTGGATGAACAGTATTCGTTCGATCGTCACGTTGAACATGCGAACCGTGTGTATAGGGTTAATTATGATTTGCATTTTGATGGGCAACAAACCATATACAGCAATGTGGGGATTCCGATTGCGCCATCCTTGAAAAATGAATTTCCGGAAATTGAAGGGGTTTCCAGGTTGTATGGAATGGGCGGGTTGCAAATTCATTCAGGCACATTGGTTGCAGGCGATGAGCGCGTCGAATCAACAAAAATTTTCTTTGCCGAAAACTCTTTCCTGACAGTATTGAAACTTGATTTCATTGCAGGAAATTCTCGTTCTGCATTAGAGGATCAAAATTCGATTGTCATTTCAGAATCCATAGCTAACAAATTGTTTGGCTCAACAGATGTGTTGGGACATGTAGTACAAACAAGCGGAAGTCCTTCCAGATCGTTAAAAATAACCGGAGTTGTAAGGGACAATGAAAAAACACATCTCCCGATCGAAGCGTTGATATCAACCACCATTCCTAATCAGGTTGATAGCGATCGATGGCTTGGCGGCCATGTGTACACCTATGTACTGCTCAACGAGCATAACGACATTGAGGGTTTGAGGAGCAAAGTCCCCGCCTATTGCGAAAAGTACCTGAACGACTTCTTTAAAGAAAGGGGGGGTGTTGCTAATGTGTTGTTTCAACCACTAACTTCCATTTATCTCAATGAAGAATACACATGGGAACCTTATCCACATGGAAGCAGGACCAGTACGAATGTCCTGGCACTCTTGATCTTCTTTCTCCTCGTGATTGCCTGTGCCAACTATGTGAACCTGGCCACTTCGCGTTCGGTTGAATACGCAGGAGAGGTGGGTATTCGAAAGATTCTTGGTTCGTCAAGAAGATTGCTCATCTTTCAGTTCATCTCGGAGCCCGTCCTGATCGCTGCAGTTGCCGGATTGCTGGCCATCCTGATGTCGTTTACCTTGCTGCCGATTTTCAATGACCTCTCAGGGATGCATTTGACAAATGTAACCTTTTTGACGCTTCCAAATGTATCGAAGGTAATGATGCTGTCGATCGTTGTTGGGTTGGTAGCGGGTATTTATCCCGCTTTTTACCTGGGCTCGTTTGAACCCATCAACATTCTGAAAGGCAAATTTGCAGCTGCTGCAAAAGGTGAAAAATTCAGGCGAGCCCTTGTCATTTTTCAGTACGCCATGTCTTCATTCTTGATTATTGGTGTAGTCGTAGTTGCTGCTCAAACAAGGTACATCGAATACAAGGACATTGGCTTTGAAAAAGAAAACGTAATCACGCTGAACGTTCGTGGCGTGGATAGTTTGGGCAACGGGTTGCGTGGGTTTATGGATCGGATAAAAAGCCTTTCGTATGTAACAGATTGCACGAGCTCTTACAACTCCTTAAGTGCGGAACCCAATGCCGCAGATCCCGTATTCTTAAAAGCGGACGGCATAGAGGTCTTCACCGCTATGAACCGCATCGATGTGGGACTTGATTTTTTCGAAACGATGGGAATTCAAATTGTTGAAGGCAGGGGCTTTGAGCAACAATTTGGTGAAAACGAATACCAATCGATCCTGATTAACCAGGCTGCTGTTGATGAATATGGGTGGCAAGGGTATGCAACCAAATTGAACCAAAAATGGCATAGCGAGGGCAGTGAAACAACAAACAACCAAGTGATTGGTGTGGTAAGTAACTTCAGCATTGGACCTTCGCACCAATCGATCGGGCCCTTGATAATCTTTCTGAACCAATGGGAAGTGAATCAAATCTACCTGCGCATAGAAGGTGATCAGATGAATGAACACCTGGATGAACTGGAATCACTTTGGGATGACTTTTTTCCACATCATAATTTTGATTTCACATTTTTAAACGACGATTTGAACACCCTTTATCAAAAAGAGGAACAATTTTTAGGACTGCTGTCTGCGATCTGGGTTGTGATAATGCTAATCACGTCACTTGGTATAATCGGCCTCATTTCATTCAATGCCGAATTGAAGAGAAAGGAGATTGCCATTCGAAAGATCAATGGTGCATCAATCAGCGCGATTATCTTGCTTCTTTCAAGGAAATTTATTCTTCTCTTATTAGTTGGCAATCTATTCGCTATGCCCATTGCCTACTATCTGATGAACCAATGGTTGGCGAACTATGATCAAAGAATTGACATTGGTTTGTGGCCGTTCCTATTTTCACTACTTCTTGGACTTATTTTTACCGTATTAACATTGCTGTATCACGCTGTGCAAGCGGCCAACGTAAATCCTATAGAATCCCTGAGATATGAATGAGCTGTCAGAAAATCAGGTTCCACGAACTGAACGATTAAAGCTGAACGTATTTCTTCCGCTACTAATACTATGTATCCTGGTTGCGCCAGGGATATCTGCGCAAGGGATAGAAAACCAACCCGGGGCAGTGGATAGGCCTGTCGTTGCAGGTGCGGAGGTTATCATGACAACCTATGGAATGGATTCAGCGCTCCGGTTTATCGAGGCAAATAGGATTTTCGAAACCAAAAGAAGTGCGCAGCTGCGATACGATAGCAGGCTTAAAGATGATTCAATCACATCTGTAACGGAACTTGATCTGAGCTTTATGGATCTAACCACGGTCCCGGAAATAGTTTTCGCATGCAAGAACCTTAAGCGGCTCAACCTGTCTCACAACAAAATTGAAAAGCTTCCCAGACAACTAATGAAACTCGAACGGCTGGAGCACATCGATCTAACCGGTAATGGGTTAGGAGCACGTAAGTTTAAATCTCCCAGGCTAAAACATGTCAAAACCATTGATCTTTCGTGGAATAACTTGTCATCTCTTCCGACGTCGGTTGGGAAATACAAAAGCCTCTCATCCCTTAAGATTGACTACAACGTATTCAAAAGCCTTCCGAAGCAGGTAAAGAAACTAAAATCACTTGAGGAGCTAAACATTGCAGGAAATGAGCTCACGGAATTTGGTGTGCACTTAAAATATGTCCGGAGACTGAAGTCATTTCACATTCTGGATGCTCATGGCTCCAACATTACCCAAATCCCTGATAACGTATCAAAGTTGACCAATCTGACGAGATTGGACCTCTCACACAACAAGATTAACTACATAACCCCTGAGATCGGAAAACTCGATAAGCTCATCGAACTTACCTTGCATAACTGTGAGCTTAAGTACATTCCGGCAGAGTTGTTTGATTGTACAAACCTTATTGCGCTGACGTTACAAAAGAACAAGTTGAGAAGCATTCCAGAAGGTCTTTCGAAGCTTACCGAATTATCAAGTTTGTTTTTAAACGATAACCAACTGGAGTTTTTACCGGAGGATATTGGCGACATGGAATTGGAAGGAATGTACATCTACAACAACAGGTTAACTGCACTTCCGGATTCATTCGACAAGTTGTCTTCACTGAAGTACATTCGCTTTAATAACACGTTAATCACTGAATTTCCGCCCCAGCTTCTGGGACTCACCAACCTGGAATACATAAATTTTATAGATACAGACATTTCGGTAATTCCTCCTGAGATTCTCGGACTGGAAGCATTGGAGTTACTGGCATTCCGGGAAGCAAGACTTGATCTCCGCGATCCCCGAAATAAGGATTACCAAGAATTGATGAAGAATCTTTCTGACCGAGGAGTGAAACTGTATATTATAGATTACGAATAGCGGAGCTTGCCATCTCTTCTGACTTGCCACGCATGGCGGTAGTCTGTTACTGCATGAGCCGACGGCTGGAAAGTGTTTACGTTCAACTAATTTCTTTCCTATGATTTTATAAATGGACCCAAAGCGGATAGCCAAGCAAGAGTTATATAATGGGCTGTGTTATATTAAATTGCTTAGGCATCCGGGCTTCAGGAAAATATTACTAAGTTTTTTCGTGAGTTTGGAAGTGGGAGAGAAGTGCGGTCTGCACAATGGCTGCGCTGGCGGGCCACAACTTCTTCTTTTACGTTGCCTATCGAGGAATTCTGAAGTTGGATAATGGTTATAATTCATCCATTAGTGTATCAAAATCCTTAGTCGGATAGTCCCCAGACTTTTTTCTCGCCTTGACTTCTTTCAAACCCTTGATGATCTACATGCTAACACTAGAAGACCGCCGTGCTTTTTTTGGTGAGTTCGCTTTGCTGACTGGTCTCTTTCTTGCGGGCTCCTATGTTTACAAAGTAAGCAAAAGAAGAACGTTGATGGAAGGTAAGTTACCAATAGATTTGATTTTATAAAGTGAAAAAGGGTGAGAGCGCATTTGCGGGCAAACAGCTATAAAGCATGTTCACGCTAAGAAATTGCCTCACCTTTTTTTATCTCTTCGAGCTTGAACAGAACAAAATTAATAAAAATTAAATCCCTTGGTTATTAACACAGAATCTTAGTGGAGGGATACTTTATAACCACAACTGCGCCAGTAGTGACCGGAGCGGTAATGAAATAACCTTGACGGCCGTCTCGCAGAACTACCTTTTCCGGAGTAACAACTTTTTCAATCGTGTAAGCCGTTGGGTTTTCATACAGCTCAACGTTAATTGTTTACAAAGAGGCTGAGCAACGACACTCTAACGCGAAGTGTGGCATGAAATATTTGGGCAGGCTTAGGCTGCGCGTTGGATTTTGCGGCCTGCACAATGTGTGTGATGCGGCGGAGGCAAAAGCAATAGGGATCGAAATGGAAAGCCCGGAGCGCGTGAGCAGGAGGGAGGCCGGACTTGTAATGGAGAGCCCGGGCCGAAGGCATTGCCAGGAATCAAAAACGTTTTATTTCAATTTATAACTCCGACCGTTTTTCAAGCCCTCTCCCCGTTGGTAACTGTAAAATATGTTAAATTACGCAACTTCAATTGTCCATTGGCCAGTAATCAAAATGAAAATTAATTTTTCCCAAATAGACCAGGTAAAGTGGCTATTCAATAACAACCTGGCGATTGCGCTGTTGCGAAGGGAAAATGCACCCTTGATCATATCGTTCTTTTATCTCGCGTTTAAAGATAAAAGCAAAAACATCTACCTGAATTCCGAGATCAATTCACTCCTTTCTGACTATTTATTCGAAACCAACCAACCGGTGGAACAATACAGCGGCACCCCTAAGCACTATCTGGATCAATGGACAAAGGAAGGTTTTCTCCGCCAGTACTATGAACCTAAGAATGATGAGGCACTTTTTGAATTGACGCCTGCGACGGAACAAGCAATACGGTGGATGACAGAGCTGAACAAGACCGAATTTGTAGGAACAGAGTCGCGATTATTGTATGTGTTCAATATGTTGAAAGACCTGGCGTTGGGTGTTACGGACGATAAGGAAAAAAAGCGGCAGGAATTGGAGAAGCAAAAAGCAGCGATCGAAAGAGAAATTGAGAAGCTCGGACAAGAACAGATAGACCGCTATGACAAAACGAAGATAAGAGAAAGCTTTATGCTGATAGAAGAATCGGCTACGAAGCTGCTCTCAGACTTCCGGCAGATAGAGGAGAATTTCAGGAAGCTTAACGCCAGCGCACGGGAAGATCAGATAACAAAGGCAGTATCTAAAGGTAAATTTCTTGATCACGTATTTGAGGCACAGGATATGATCATGGAGAGCGATCAGGGTAAAAGCTTCAGATCGTTCTGGGAGTTTTTAATGAACCAGGAAAAGCAACGGGAAATGGAAACGTACGTACAGGAAATTTTCCAGATACCTGAGCTGGCTGAAATGAAAAGCACATCTTTCGTCACCCGGTTAAAAGTTAACCTGGTGGATGCCGGGGACAGAGTAAATAAAACCACCCATCTCCTCGTAGAACAGTTACGCAAGTTCATTGAAATGAAGATCTACCTGGAAAACAAACGCGTTGCCGATATCATCCGACAAATAGAAGAGTTAGCGCTTGCAGTCAAAGACAGCCCCCCGGCCACCCATCAGTTTACAACAATTGATGACAAGCCACGGGTCTCCCTGGTGATGGACCGGAAGCCTTATGAGCCGCCTAAAAATCCTGAAGTTGACTCTGGTAATTTAGAGGAAGGCATGGCAGATCCGGATTCATCCATACTATTTGAGCAACAATATGTGAACCCTGAAGCGTTGCGTGAACGTATCCGTATGCTGCTTCGCGGCAGAAAGCAGATAAGTCTTGGAGAGATCGTAAGAGCGATTCCCATCGAAAAAGGATTGACAGAAGTTGTCACCTATTTCAGTATAGCTTCGGTTTATGAAAAAGAAAATAAAGCTATCATTGATGCCGAATTGAAAGAGACGATTCCGTACGAAATAAATGAGAAGCTAAATGAAGTTACCTTGCCCAAAACTATTTTTCTGGCATGAGTGAAGTAAGATACATGGAAGATTATGGCATTCCCATCATTCACTTGTTGAAAGGAGTGCTTTACAAACATCAGGATCAAGCCTGGAATCTGCTGTTGCAATATCAACACAGAATCACGGAATATTTCAATGTAATTGGTTTGAATTTGTTTATTGAACATGCCGATGGTTACGCTTTTGTAAGGCAAAAAGAAATACCCTCGGAACTGGATGAACTGTATCCTAAACTGATGCAAAAGAGACAGCTTAGTTATTTGCCTACGCTGTTGTGTGTAGTGTTGAGAAAACGATTGCTGGAGTCCGATCAATCGGGAACAGAGGCAAGAACAGTTATTTCATTGGAAGAGATCAAGGAACTTGTAAGTGTATTTCAGGGTTTTTCAGCGAATGAAAAAAAACAAGAGGACAAGATCGGGTCGGCCGTAAAACGATTGACGGAGTATGGTTTCTTAATCGAATTGAAGAACGAAAAGGAAAAGTATGAGATCAGCAGAATACTGAACGCCTATATTGATATTCAGAAACTGAAAGAGATCCAGTCGCGGTTAGAGAATTATCGCAAAGGCGATCATGAAAACGAAGACAATAATGATGGAAGTGAACTTTGAGCATAACGGACAGCAAACGCTGGCCGGATTTCGTCTTTATAAATTCGAACTCAGGAACTGGGGTACGTTTACCAAGTATATCTGGTCGATTTCACCTGAGGGGCACAACGCACTCTTAACCGGAGATATTGGTTCGGGAAAATCAACTATCGTAGATGCGCTTACAACACTACTCGTCCGGCAGGATAAGATCATATTCAACAAAGCCGCAGGCGCTGAATCCAAAGAACGAACGCCCTACAGTTATATCCGTGGTGCTTATAAGAATGCGAAATCGGAAACATCTGGCAAGTCACAAGATGTTTATCTGAGAGACGAAAACGTCTATTCGGTTTTACTCGGATATTTTTATAATGCCGGCTTTGACCAGCACGTAACCCTGGCCCAGGTTTTCTGGCTACGCAACGGCAAGCCTGACAAATTCTTTGTCATTGCCCAGCAACAGCTATCCGTCAAAAATGATTTTTCTGACTTCGGCTCCGATATATTCAAGCTTAAAAAACGGCTGAAGCAAACTTCGGGTGTAGAGGTTTTTGATACGTTCAATGATTACGCGAACAAGTTCAGGCAGTATTTTGGCATCCGCCAGGCTGAAGCGCTTGATCTTTTTTACCAGACGGTTTCTATGAAGTCCGTTGGTAACCTGACCGATTTTGTGCGCGATCAAATGCTTGGCAAAACCAACATTCAGGATAAAATCAACGAGCTGGTGAGAAGTTACGAAGAGCTGACAAAAGCACACGATGCAGCACAACGAGCGCGGCATCAGAAGGAAATGCTTGAACCGCTCATGACGAACATCGCTCAATTGGATGTTGTTAAAGAAGAAATTGCGCAATATCACTCCGCGCTCCAGGAAATACCAAAGTGGTTTTCATTGCAACGCATTGAAGCGCTCAAATCCGTATTGAGCGATCAGGCAGAGAAGCACCTTAGAAACGAGAATGCTATCACGGAGCTGGAAGAAGACATACGCACGAACAGAGAAAACCTCAGGCAACTGGAAAGTCAGCGCGATGGAATGGAAGTAAGCCAGCTACTTCACCAGTTGGAAAGTCAGTTAACGTTCCTGAACAGAGAAAGAGACCTGAAGGAAAACAGCGCAAAGGAATATACAACCCTATGCGAAAGGCTTGCGCTTCCTGCTCACCTAGATGAAGATACCTTTTATATAAATATTAAAACGGTCAGCCAGTCACTTGAGGCAATACAGTTGCAACTGACGGAATTAAGCCGCGACACCGCACAGGCGCATGTTGCGTTGGACAAGCTTCAGTCGGCAGCCATTGAGCTGGAAGAAGAAATTAACTCATTGAAAACACGAAAAACCCAGATACCGGAAAGAAATCTGGCGTTGCGCAGGCTCATACTCAATGACCTTGATCTTACAGAAGAAGAGATTCCCTTTGCGGGTGAGTTAATCCGCGTGAAGGAAGATGAGAAGGCGTGGGAGGGTGCCATCGAAAGACGTCTTCACGATTTTGGATTAAGCATGCTGGTGCCCGAGCGACACTATAAGCAATTCAGTCAGTACGTGAACGAACAGCATCTCAATGGCAAGATTGTTTATCTCCGCATCTTCGAAACAAACAGAAGGACAAACGTTGACATCAGAAACAATTCAGTGTTCGGCAAGGTAGAGATCAAAAGTGATACTGAGTTCTATGATTGGATTGAAAGCGAATTGGCAGAAAGATACAATTATGTCTGTTGCGAAACGTTAACAGAATTTCATCGTGAGCCATATGCTCTTACGAAAACCGGGCAAATCAAGTCTGGCAAGGTGAAACATGAAAAAAATGATATCCGGGACATTAACGACAGAAGATTTTATGTTCTGGGATGGTCGAATGTTGAAAAATTGAGGACTTACCAGGAAGAACTGAATGCGAAAAACGCCGAGATCAGTACTTTAGAAAAAAAGATCAGTACCATTGCTGCAGAAGAAAACCAGTTGTCGAAGAAAAGAGATTCCCTTAGAGACCTCTCGCGGTTTACTTCCTTTAATGATATAAACTTCAAAAAAACAGTAATAGAAATTCAACAGCGGGAAGAAGAAAAGCAGCGGCTTGAGGCCAGTTCAAAGGAATTGAAAGACATCCAGGATAAGATCAAAATCATTGTGGAAGGCATTCAACAAAAAGATGATAAAAGAACTGAATTGCACCAAAAGAAGGGAAAGCTGGAAGACAGGATCATTCAAAATGCGCTGGCGCTTAGCGTTAATATTAAAAATGTTTTCGATGGTGAAATAAAACCTATTGATGTCGAGGAAAACATTTTTGAGAATTTAAAAAACGTTGTAATCCAGTGGCAATCCGTTGAAATTCCCCCAATCAAATTTCTGCCCATTACGGTTGGCCTGGTCGCAGAGATAAAAGACAGAACTTCCGTTGAATCGCTTACACAGGAAGAACAACGGCTTATTAAAAAAATCAACGATCCGGAAGGGCTTCTCGATAAGAAGAAGAGAGTACAAGGCAAATTTGAAAAAGATATTGTGCTGACAATGGAGCGGTATCGGGAGCAGTACCAGGCCGAGACCACCGATGTTGACGCAAGTATAGAATCAGTTCCGGAGTTTAACAGAATGTACCAAAAGCTTGTGCTTGATGATATTCCGCGACACGGAGAACGCTTTAAGAAACTACTCAAGGAAGGCACTATCAATGGCATCCTCGTATTTAAGAATCAGCTCGATTCGTCCGATAAAGAGATCGAAAGGAAAATTACCGATATCAATAAGCACCTTGTAGATATTCCGTATAGTCTGGGTACCTATATCACAATAACTCAGGAGCAGGTCGTCAACAATGATATCAGTGATTTTAAAAACAACTTAAAGGCTTGCCTGGAAAATATTTACGGCGAAACGGACAACTACAATGAAGCCAAATTTTTACAGGTAAAAAAACTGCTTGATAAATTCAAAGGCGAAACAGAAGAAGACAAACGCTGGACAGAACGTGTAACAGACGTCCGGCAGTGGTATGCCTTTGGCGCCAGCGAACGATACCAGGAAGATCATAAGGAGAAAGAATACTACAGCGATTCATCCGGAAAATCGGGAGGCCAGAAAGAAAAACTTGCCTATACCATACTGGCGTCTGCTATCGCCTTTCAATTCGGGTTATCATGGGACGAATCGCGCTCGCGCTCCTTCCGCTTCGTGGTGATCGATGAAGCCTTTGGCCGCGGGTCCGACGAAAGCACGCGGTACGGTTTAAAACTGTTTAAAAAACTGAATCTCCAGTTGCTCATCGTAACACCGCTGCAGAAAATCAACATCATTGAAGATTACATCAACGCCGTACATTTTGTTTCTAATGTTAACGGGCAAAACTCTGTGGTGAGAAATATCACGAAAGAGGAGTATCTGGAAGAAAAGCAGAAATATTTTGAACGAGCTGCACAGTTTTCGAAATGATCACTCCTCAAGAAATTAAAAACAAAGCAGTCCGTTGGTGGTCTAACAATTCTTTCTTGCGATCAGTTATCTTGGAGGAAAGCTTTTTTCCCAGAGACATGCCGCAAATCGGGCTGGTGAAATTAATTGAGAAGGTAACTGATTTCCTGAAAATATCTTCCGAGCAGCAACAGCTTATCAAGTATTCGAAAGAGATAAAAGGATTTGGATACTCGATGGAGTGGGAAGAAAGAAATCACCAGAGCATCGGCAAAAACCGTTTTATAAAACGAATTTATTTCGAAACGGAGAAAGATTATATCCGCTTTATTGGGAAGGAAACACACCTGAAAAACTTCCGGAATGATCTTTCGCTTGTACTGGGACTTCCCGCATTGAAACCATGGATCATTGAAAATCCCTTGAAAGTGGTTTACCATCATGGCAATTGGGAGTCCATCCTGAAAGTTTGTATGTACTTCTTGAAAGCACATGAACTGAACAAATACTATATTCGGGAATTGCCAATTAAGGTTCATACAAAGTTCGTTGAAAACAATAAAGAGCTGCTCTGCGATCTGCTTGACTTTTTGCTTCCGGAGGATAAGATCATAAAAGAACATGTTGGCACCCGGAATTTTGAAAAACGCTATGGACTGAAATATGAACAGCCACTGATACGCATACGAATATTGGATGAATGTATTTGTGAGGAATATTTTTCAGGATTCAGCGACCTCAGCATACCCGTTGAAAAATTAGATGTGCTTGACGTGCCGGTGGAACATGTGATCATCTTGGAAAACAAAACCAATTACACAAACATCATGAATTTTCTAACCATTCCGAAGCTAAAAGGAGCAATAGCTGTCTTTGGAAGTGGTAACAGGGTAGGAGCCTTAAAGAACGCAACCTGGTTAAGTCGAATAAATACTTATTATTGGGGAGATCTTGATATACAGGGATTCCAGATCCTTTCACAGCTCCGGGCATTTCATCCGACAATAAAATCGATCATGATGGACAGGAAGACACTTCTCGCCTTTGAAGAAGATTGGGTGGAGGGAACACCAACATTGGTTTCTGACCCAGTTAACCTCACAGAAGAAGAACAGAAACTTTATCAGCTATTGAAAGAAAAGAGCATACGCCTGGAGCAGGAAAAGATCAGTCACAATTTTGTAAAAGAGAACTTTTATGATAAAATGGCCAAGAGCCACGCCGACCAAACGGATGGACAACAGGCATAGGCACCTGTCTGTCGACAAGGCAATTTAACATGTGACAGTTTTTTATATTTACCACCCATGCCATAAATTTACGGCATAGCCATCAGAACATTACCACCTGCCAAGCAGGTGGTTTTCTGAGATTCAATAAAAATAATGAAAGATGAAAATAGGCAGAAACGATCCATGCCATTGTGGAAGCGGTAAAAAATACAAGAAATGCTGTGCCGATACTGACCAGCAAAAAGTGTTGGCACACGACACACAATTAGATGAAGCGCCAAAAGCCATCCTTTATGATATCGCTCGTAATCAGAATGAGGAGTATCAAACATCGGACTACGGCAACAAGGATGACGATGAGGACCCGTATCCCACCATTTCAGCAGAGGAGGAAAAATTGGTAGACGAGTGGTGGGATGTTTACAGGAAAATAGATTCTATTGAAGAAATACGAAGTCATCTGGATGGTTTTACGGACAAGCATCCGCACCTCGTTGAGAACCTGGGCCTGGAGCACGAGGTGTTGTTCGAGCTTGGCGCTGAATACCGGGGACAGGAAAGAACAGACGAGTACATTGCAATTCTCATGGATTTCAGAAAACGGTTTCCGACAACGTATGCCAGAAGCGCAGGATACTACGATGTCGATATCATTGCATGGCTCATCGGCAAAGGAAGGATAAGTGAAATTAAGCACTACCTGAATTACTTTATTGAAAAACCGGTCAGGTTTGTAGATCGGCTTTACGAACTCATTTACCTTCTCTTGGCAACTGACGTCACAGACGAAGTAATACCTTTGATCATGCAGGTAGCCCAACCCATTGTTGAATCGGATGAGATCATCTATGCTGAAGATATTGTACACCCTTTGCTCATCAATACGCTTTATCCTTATATCAAAACAGCTTTCACAGAGAGGGATGTTCAGCAGCTTGTTGAAGACTTGAAGGAGACGATACCTTACGAGATAGACGAGGATGAGAATATCGTTGAAATATGGTCAAAGAAATTACAGGCAATTACAAGGCCCTTTGATCGGTGGCCGGAAACCGTTCCTTCAACGCTATCAGCCCAAAAAAAGCAGTGCTCAGAAATTAGATTAAATTTCATGCGATATCTTCAGGAAACATTAAACATTTCATGGATGAGCGCCCAGTACTATGCTGATCTGATCTATGAATATATGACAACATATCTTGAGAGCAAAAAAGGAAAGCATAAACATCTGTTTGATCTTTCAAGGAAAAATGTCGAAAACCTGTTAGCCCATCTCACCAGGAAAATGTATATGTATCTTGACTGCACCAGGTTTATGTGCTTATTGAATGCTCTTCATTTTTTTGCCGCTTATCTTCACCGGTGCAACAATTTCACTACTGAAGAAATGGAGATCGTGCAGAGAGATTGTAAAAACATTTACTGCGAATTCTATCCCGGATTGAAAAAGGAATATACGGAGGCGCTTTGTTTTGCTGAATTTCCTGGCATCAATTCGGTTCACATCATAAGAACCGTTTAACGGGTCGGATTGTATATGAATGAGTGACGAGAGAAGGATTTTTGCTTGGTAACTGATTGCTGATTTTCGATCTTGGAAAAGGGACCTATCCTAAAAACTTAATTCCCGCGCAACACACTGCCTCCTGTTTATTCATAATGGCTTTGCGCAGGTCTTTGAAGTTTACATGCTGATTTCCCCAGCTTACTGATATTTTCAGATCAAACCATTCTCCACCACTTCCGGTCTTAATCTCAAATTTTCCTGTATTGTCATTATTTATTATTAGTAACTGCAAAAAATGCAGATGTTTTTTAACCAGTTTTTGATTCGTGAAATTTTGGGTTTCAAATAATTTGATATGGGCATAATGAAAAGGATGAAAAAATAGCAATTATGCGCCTGCCGGAATAAACCGGCTGCACTTAATTTGCGAATTGCAAACTTGGGAATTAAGTTTTTATCCCATTGATACTTGGTCTTGGAATTTTAAGGGCAGAAGTTTCCTTATGAATGTCAAATGACGTATATTGAAATGTCAAATGATATAGTTTATGGCAAAACGAAAAGCAGCACCAAAAAAAGCGGTTCAGGTATCGAAAGGATCTGAAAAATCTCATCAAGCAAGGCAGGCCAGATCCTTCCGGGTTACGCGTGCTGGCAAGCAGAAAAATTATGCGATACAAACCGGTTTTGGCTATTTTATCCCATCCCTGAGGAAAGCTGAGAACCTTGTCCAGGTCAATGAGTTGGTCGAAACGGGAATACTATCGAAAGAAGTAGCGCCAATAATTGAGTATCTGGATTTGAAAATACCTGAGATCGCCAGAGCTGCTGCAGTCTCACCAAGCACAGTATCCAGGTGGAAGGGCGATAGTTCGATAGGAGTGCCCGGATCAAACCAATTCTTCCGGATTGATGAGGTGATCAGAAAAGGAGTTGATCTTTTCGGGGGGCCTGAAGAATTTAAAGGCTGGCTTCACAGTCCTAATTTGGCGTTGGGGAACATGCCAGCAAAGCTCATTACCTCCAACATCGGAGTTGAAATGATAGACGAAGCGTTGGACGCCCTTCATTACGGCAATGTGATGTAGTATGCGGTGTTACAGGATTATGTCAGACGCTCACTATAAAAGTCCTTATAGCAGTTCGTCCGGCGCTGGTCGTTGGAATCCAAAAGGTACAAGAATGATCTATAGTGGCAGCCTGCCAAGTGTTGCGCTGCTGGAATATTTGTGTATCAAGGGAAATGGTGTGGCTACCAGACCGTGGTATATGGTTATTTACGATGTCCCTGATGAAACTTTGATAGGCACATTGGAAACAGAAAGCCTTCCCGGTGACTGGAATGTATTGCCTCATGGTAAAGCGACCCAGGATTTTGGGAAGATATGGCTTGATGAAAAAGAGTTTCCATTTCTCAAGGTTCCATCGGCAAGAATGGATATTACCTTTTACCCATTAGAATATAACATGCTTATAAATCCTGACTTCCCGGGTTTAACAAATGTATTAAAGATTGTGGAAGCAATACCATTCAACTATCTGCTGAACCCATGGATACCATAATACGATAGCTGGTAGGTTGTGAGCCGACAGGAGCGAGGCCGGACTTGTTGTGTTCGATGTTTGAAGTTTCAGGTTTGAGGTTTCGGCCTGCCTTATTTGCACGTTTCATTAATGTAACGAACCTTCTACGCTCTATGTAAAGAGCCGTTCTGGACCGTCATTGTAGATCCGCCGTGCGAGGCACCCGTTGTGACAAGATGGAACTCGTGAAATTTTGGTGCTGCTTGCTACTTGCTCATCCCTTTTTATTTTTAATCATACCATGTAAAAAATGTTGTTCGCCTTTCATAAATACGTTCCAGGCTTCCTTCACCATTCCTTGTTTCCTTCAAAAAATGTCTGCTTAACAATTTGTATTCAACAGATGGCCCCGCGCCTGCATAGAATGGTAAGGGAAATCCTCCGTCTGTTAATCCTTCCAATTGATCGATTATCAAGGAACAATTGCTCTG
>CAZAHL010000083.1:0-22534 GCA_964484845.1 uncultured Chryseolinea sp.
CGTGACTGGTATGGTATTATAGACCGTGCGAGTTACAATGCCGTTTACCTCTAACTCTTTCAACTCTTTGGAGAGCATCCGGGGCGTGATCTTAGGAATCCCTTTTTCTATTTCCTTGAACCGTTTTTTACCAAAAATCAAAGAACTTATTATTGGCAACTTCCATTTTCCGTGCAATACGTTCAATGTGTCGTTTACGGCTAACACGTACTCCGCGGGACATTTCCTTACCGACTCTAATTTTGATTCGCAGCTCATTTTCGTTGTGTTTTACCATAGGTATACTAAAGTATACCGATATACTTTAGTATAGTAGTTATTAATGTATAGTAAAGATACCATACCTTTATTGAAAAAAAAAGACATTCTGATTTCACGAGGGCAACAATAGATATGAATCACGTATTGTTATTCTTTCATTGATGCCTTTAACATCGTGGGACGAGGTCAATCTGATATATAAGAATTCAAACCTGTAGATCAAACAAAACAATGGAAAAGAAAATGAAAGTGGAAATATGGAGTGATTTCATGTGCCCATTCTGCTACATCGGCAAACGAAAATTTGAAACTGCACTAGCTCAATTTCAGCACAGGGACAAGGTACGACTGGAATGGAAAAGCTTTCAGCTTGCGCCTGAATTGAAAACACAACCTGATAAAAGTATATATCAATTTTTAGCGGCGCATAAAGGTATAAGTGTGGAGCAAGCAAAAGGGATGAATGACCAGGTCACACAATTGGCAAGACAAGTGGGCTTGACTTATAATTTTGATCGATCCATTGTGGCAAACACATTTCACGCGCATCGCTTCAGTCATTTTGCAAAACAACACAATAAACAAAATGAAGCAGAAGAAATATTGTTTCGTTCCTATTTTACCGATGGGAAAAACATAGATGACTATCAAACACTCATTGCGTTAGGAAAAGAAATAGGATTAGATGCCGAGGCTTTAAAAGCAGCGTTGGAAAATGAAAGCTATGCTGACAAAGTGCTGGCGGATATTGATGAGGCTAGGCAAGTGGGTGTGCGTGGCGTACCATTTTTTGTCTTTAACAGAAAGGATGCTGTATCGGGAGCGCAAGAGAGTAAGGCATTTTTGGGAGCCCTACAAAAATCTTTTGACGAATGGAGTTCAACTAATCTAGAAAACCAACTTGAAGTAACGGAAGGGCAAAGCTGCGATGCTGATGGAGACTGCGCATAACAAGGGTCATGTAAAAAGTACAAATTAAAAAGCAAACTTTGGTTTTGGTAACGGGAGCTAAGGTTTTAGTAACGGGAGCAACAGGCATTTAGGAACGGCAACAGTAGAACATTTGCTAAAAAAAACAAAAAATAGACAACATAATTGCTCTTGCGAGGAACAAGGAAAAGGCGAAAGATCTGCGCGATAAAGGTCTGAAAGTTCGCATAGACGACTTTGATGATGCGGCCTCTCTCGGCAAAGCGATGCAGGACATAGAAAAAGTACTGCTGGTTTCTACCGCGGACCATTGCGCCCACGCTTTTCAATTTCATCGTCTCAACTTCCAAAAACCATTTGAGAATGGCTAAGGTTATAGTTTTCTCGCTGTGTGATTGTACATTTTTATAATTGCTAAATACAGTTGATATCCAAACAATGGGATTGACCACGAGAACCAAAAGATGTTTGGTGATACTTCAGCGAAGCTTCCGAATGTATCAACTGCTGGGATTTTAAAAATATAGTTTTGCACAATAAAAGCAAATGTCGAAATATAACTTCTTACAGTCCACTCTTCATGTTCCTGGATTTTCCTTAGCCTAATTGTCCAATAAGCCATTCCTGTTGAAGATATCCAGATCAGTAGCAAAAACCACAAGGATACGGTGTACATTTTTCCCACTTGATCGGTTGTTGTGAATGTCAATATCAAAGCAGAGAGTGAGGAAATCAAAATGAACACCATATATATTTTACCCAACAGCTTGTGCAGCCTCAAGTTTTTATTTCTGAATGTTTTCAAAAACTGCAAAGGGCCGATAAGTAAAGCGCAGGCTGCGGGTACTATGTGTCCAAACAATAACCATTTAACATTGAAATATTTTCCAAGGGATTCTGCAGTGAAATCAAACAAATGGGAATATTGAGATATGAAAAATAACGATGAAACCAATAGAAATAGTGCAATGATGTTTTGAATGCTAAAAAATCTTATCATAATAGGAATTAATGATTTGAGTAACTAAGGCTGACGGATGTTATTTGTCAAATCAAAATTCTTGCGGTAGAGCTTTAATTGCAATACGGGAAAACATATTCCTGTAGGGAAAAATTGTTCCCTACATTCTTTCATAAACGATCAATAAATGAAATATAATCCTTGGTGCTTTTCTCTATTCTTTCTTCAGTAGCATGATGTTCCGCTCCGTAGAAAGCAAAAAAGGATTTGTAATCTGCCTTGACGTAATGATCAAATGTCAACTCAAATGGAGCTGTCAATTGCTTAAGTGTGTATTTGTATCGTCCTGATAAACAATAGTCTTCTTCATTAATACCTACGGTAATGGCTAGCGCAATTTTCTTGCCTTTTAACTTATACCCACTTCCAGAACCATACGCCCATCCGTGAGTTAATACTTCATCTAACCATTTTTTAAAAAGTGGTGGACAATTAAACCAGTAGAAAGGGAATTGAAAAATGATCTTATCATAAGTTTCAACCATCCTTTGTTCCTTCTCAACATCTATTTTTTCATCTGGATACTGGGTATGTAAATCATGAATAATATAATTGTCAGGGTATTTTGTTAATTCCACAATCCATTTTTTGTTTACAACTGATTTTTCAATGTTCGGATGAATGACAATCACTAGAGTTTTCATTGTACAATGTTTGGAAGCTTCTATTTTTAACAATAATCATAAAATCACTTTTTACAGAAAAGGGTAGAAAATTTAATCCTATGGGGAAAAATTGTTCCTTATGAAATAGTCGCCCTTTTCTTTTATTTTTAAGTAAAAGCAGTTAATATGTACACAAGAAAAAATCAGAAGATCTTGACTGCGGTATTGAAGTTGCTATGAAGATGTTTGTTGGAAAGTGGAAACCCTGCATTCTTGATACTATAAAATGGGTAATAAGAGACCGAGTGAAATACATCGATCTATCCCGTCTGCCTTTCCACGGGATCCTTCCTCTCTTGTACATTGGAGGTCCCGAATAACGAACCATTTTCTGCGTACAATTATATTCAATAGCTACCTTCTTTGAGCCACTTGTAAATAATTAGACTCATTAGTTTGGCCTGTCCTTCGTGAGGAAAATGTTTTTCACCCTCAATCAAATATAGTTGACTGTTAGGGAACATTCTTTTCATTCGTTCGGGAATACCCAGTTGATTTACAGGATCATTAGCGCCGTATATCATTAATATCGGCATTTGTGAGAGACTCGATTCAAATGCTGTTTTTAGCTGAACCATGGCTTCTCGCTCGGTGCGTATACTCTTCAGTATTTTTCCTGGCTTGCCTCCGTATTTTGCCCTTCGAAGTTTTGTAGTATTCATTTTTTTCAGCCTTTGTGAATTTCTTGGTCGGCATACCGAATTTCATTGTCCCCCAGGTTAAGAAATTGGTTGCTGTGTTAAAGGTGGAAAAGAATCGACCCCCTGCCATGTTAAGGAGCTTATGAATCCTTTTATATTCATCACTTGGAAAGATCTGTGTATCCGTAAGTATAAATGCCTTGAATAGCTCTGGCTGCCACGTGGCAGCGAGTAAACCTGACGGACTATCGTGACCTACCAGAATAATCTCACTAAGTTTTAACTTGTGGATAAACTGTTGAAATATCTTGGCCTGCTCAACGAACGTAAATCGGTATTCACTTGATTGTTGTGAAAGTCCAAATCCTGGGAAGTCCATAATGATGATGCGGTAAGCACTTTTGAGTTCTTTGACGAATTCCCGATACATGAATGACGAACCTACAACGGCATGGCTAAATACTAATATTTGGCCGATCCCTTCGTCGATGTAGTGAATTTTGTTGCCATCTATTTCCATCCATCTACTTTCAAACGGATACAATACTTCGTGATATGATTCTAATTTGTCCATAAGAGTTGAATGATAGGTTTGTGAAAATGACTCGATTCCGGTCAAAGAAAGGATAATAATGAGTAGTCCTGCTTTCATATCAATGCTTTGCTTTTTATACAAAGGTGTACGAATAGCAAGGTGCTGAACTTGTCATATGACAAGAAAGGCTAGCGGATTTTCTTACGTATCCGGCTTAAAGACGTGTCGGTGATCCCCAGGTAGGTAGCCAGGTATTTTAATGGCACCTTTTGAATAAGATCTGGAATTTGTAGCAGTTCAGTATAACGTTCTTCGGCCGACTTTGTATGTAGCGACAACGTTCGTTGCATTAACATCGTCAACGCCTCTTCAGCAAATTTTCTACCGAAGTTGCTGTATACTGGTTGACGTTGATACAGGTTTTCCAAATCGGATTTATCGAGTTTATAAATCAAACTGTTATCGAGGGCTTCCACATAGAATTGGGCTTTTCCCGTGGTATAATATCCGAGCATGTCCGTAATGACCATGCCGTCAAAAGAGAACCATGTAATTACTTCCCGTTCTTTTGCATCAAGAAAGTAAACACGGAAAATACCCTGTTGCACGAAGGCCAGATAGTTACAATCCATTCCAGGCTTCAGCAAATGGCGGCCTTTTTTGATGCGTTTTTCTTTGAATAATTTAAGAAGGGGATCGATATCCTCATTTGGTAAGTAGAAGGATAAAAATTCCGAAAGTTCTTCAGTCATTACTCAATATTTCATACAAATGAAATATAATTCTGCGACATCGCAATACGATTCACTTGAACTGCTAGAGTGGTTGGTATAGGAATTTCAAACAAAAAAAAACCAACTAGTGCGGTGGTTAGGATTTTTTTGTACCAAAGGTGGGAATCGAACCCACACATCCGAAGATACACGATTTTGAGTCGTTTCATTTTATTTCCCGTGACTTCATGATAATTCACATTGATTCGCACCACATCACAATTCCTTCGAAAGAGCTTTCTTGGTCCGATGGATCAATTTAATGTAGTGCAGATTTCAATCTCTCCAAGTAAGTCAAGCTGACATGGATCTTACAAAGAAATTAAAGGAAGGCGGTAAGCTGTTAGAAATTCAGGTATTAGATCATATCATCATTACCAGCGAACCATACTATTCATTCGCTGATGAAGGGCTCTTGTAACCCTTTCTTTCTTGAAGTGCTCATTAGCCAAACTCCAGCCAAGTGCCACGATGTGTATCGATTCATTTTGATTCCAATCTGTTAAACATTGCCTAAAAATATGTTAATTAATTATGTTACGAATTTATAACAAAAGTACATAATTCGTATATTTACTCAAATAACGTAAGTATTTTAAAAATTGAAAGATCATTCAAACAATAAAAAATATCTGAAAATCCTGGCTACAAGCCGAGATTTGTTCTGGAAACACGGTTTTAAGCGGGTTTCTATCGAAGAGGTATGCCTGAAAGCAAAGGTGAGTAAAATGACCTTCTATCGGTTCTTTCCAAATAAGATTGAGTTAGCGAAAGCAGTTTTTGACTTGGTAGCGAACGAGGGATTGCAAAAGTTCAAAAATGTTCTAACTGAAGACTCTACTTCTTCGGAAAAGATCAGAAAAATAATGCTCATGAAAATGGATGGTACTCATAACATCAGCAAGGAATTTTTGCAGGATTTTTACAATGACCGGGAATTAGGATTGAAAGAATATATTGACGAGAAGACAAGACTATCCTGGAACGAAATACTAAATGACTTTAAGCAAGCACAGGAGAAGGGATGGTTTCGAAGCGACATGAAACCAGAGTTCCTTTTTTATTTTTCTCAAAAAATGGGAGAATTATTGGTGGATGAAAATTTATTGAAACTGTACCGCACACCACAAGAGCTGATTTTAGAATTGACGAACTTTTTTGCATACGGTATTTCACCGAGAGATCCAATACCATGAAGTCGTGCTTCTTCCTCATATTGGTGTTTAATTTTACTCATGCTTTAACAAGTCTTGCTCAGGATACGCTCAAAGGTAAAAGCAATGACACGTTGCTTTTCAGCGGACAACTATCCGCCTGGGTAAATTACAATCCCAGCAATGATTTGTCATTGTGGTTGGGCGGCAGATACATCCCTCAACTAAATTACAGCCACAAATTACGAAACGAAAAACTAATTGATTTCGAAGTATCAGCGAATGTGAATGGCGGTGCCGGTTTTCATCTTTTCGATTCTAGCGCTGCCGATGGAAGCATAAGGCCTTACCGTGCATGGGCGCGTTATTCAACAAATCAATTTGAATTAAGAGTGGGTCTGCAA
The DNA here is from genome assembly GCA_964484845.1 of uncultured Chryseolinea sp. Taxonomy (GTDB): domain Bacteria; phylum Bacteroidota; class Bacteroidia; order Cytophagales; family Cyclobacteriaceae; genus Chryseolinea. Next base: position 6,385 of record CAZAHL010000083.1, read on the forward strand.
AAAATAAACTTCGGCTCCGCTTCCATATTACGTCCGCTCATGTGGTTCGAACTGGTTGATCCGCGTGATCCGCTTCGAATCACCACCGGCGTTTGGGGACTTTTAGGAAGATATTATTTTCTCGATAATTCAACGATTTGGTTATGGGGACTTTATGGAAACGATGATCCAAAAACCTGGGAGATCGGTAAGACAAGTCAAAGGTATCCCGAATTTGGAGGAAGATTCCAAACTCCAGTGCCAAGGGGGGAAGCAGGAATTTCGTTCCATCATCGCCTGGTAGACACCCGTGGCCTTGATGCTTCAATCCTCGCTTATGCTGGCGTCGCTGAGAACAGATTAGCATTGGATGGAAAATGGGATGTAGGCGTAGGGTTGTGGTTTGAAGGTGTGTGGATAAATAAAAGCAGAGAGCTAGGAGTTTCAACCAATCAGGTTATTTTGAACGCAGGTACCGATTATACCTTCGGTGTAGGCAACGGTTTAAATTTTGTTTTTGAGCAATTGCTGATTTCCAATGACAAAAATGCCTTTGACTTTTCTGAACCTATTTTCTTTTCGGCTTTATCACTTTCTTATCCGGTTGGTTTATTCGACAATGTAAGTGCAATAGTCTATTATAACTGGGCCACGGATCAATCCTATAACCTGGTTAACTGGAAAAAGCAATTCAATAAACTGTACGTATACTTAATCGCTTATTGGAATCCGGAAGTATATAATCTGCCGCAGCAACAAGATACGGGGAATTTATTTTCCGGCAGGGGTATTCAAGTCATGATGGTATTTAATCATTAAAAAGTATGGAAAATTCTTCGATCATTAAAATTGATAAACTAACCAAGCGTTTTCCGGTAGGGAGCGGTACATTTACAGCCTTGCATGAAGTGACCCTTTCGTTTGGTAAAGGAGAATTCACTGGGCTGGTAGGACCAAGTGGTTCAGGAAAGACCACCTTGTTAAATATCATCGGTTCACTCGATAACCCCTCAGAGGGCAGTGTTGTCGTTATGGGGCAATCGACCTCAAGTCTGACCCACAAAGAGTCTGCAAAACTACGGAACTACCACATCGGTTTCATTTTTCAAACCTATAATTTATTACCAGTTTATACTGTGTTTGAGAACGTGGAGTTTGCGTTACTGCTCCAAAAACAGACTTTAGCCCAACGAAAAAAAGCTGTAATGGAGGCGCTTGAGTGGGTAGGACTTACTGATAAGGCAGGATCAAAACCAGCACAGCTTTCCGGGGGAGAATCCCAGCGTGTATCGATCGCACGCGCAATGGTTAAGCGTCCTCAAATTGTTCTGGCAGATGAACCTTCAGCAAATCTTGACGCGAAGAATTCCCATCATATTGTCCAGACTATGAAAAAGCTGAATAAAGAATTTCAGACTACCTTCATTTTCTCTACACACGATGAAAAAGTAATGCAGTATCTCGACAGGATCATTTCGTTGAAAGACGGAATGGTTGAAAAAGAAGAATCAGTTCTTACCGCTAAAACCTGACAGTTATGTTAGCAATACAATTAGCATTTAAAAATTTGTTTGGAGCCGGCTTGCGCACCTGGCTTAACGTAGCCGTACTTTCCTTCTCATTTGTGGTTATCGTTTTTTACAACGGTATGCTTGACGGCTGGAACATGCAGGCCATCCGTGACACCCGAGATTGGGAAATTGGCAGCGGTCAGCTCTGGCATCCTCTTTATGATCGATACGATCCGTTCACGCTTCAGGATGCGCATGCGCCGGCTTCCGAAAAAATTCAAGAATTAGTGGAGCATGATACACTAACGCCTATACTCATTACACAGGCATCAGCTTATCCGGCAGGCAGGATGGTCAATATTGTGCTTAAAGGTATAGACCGCGATCAAAAAATTCTAAAGCTTCCTACTCAGCTGTTTATAGAAGATACCAGTGATATTCCAGCTATCATAGGGAAACGAATGGCGACAACAACGCGGTTGAAAAAGGGTGATCATGTACTCGTACGCTGGCGCGATAAAAACGGAACGTTTGACGCTCGCGAAATTACGATAGCAGGTATATTTGATTCGAATGTTCCTACCATTGATAATGGACAGTTTTGGATACCGTTAGACAAGCTGCAGGAAATGACGGGGATGACCGGCGAAGCAACGCTTCTTGTTTCGCGCACGTCACTGAAAGCTGAAACCATCGATACTTGGGTATATAAAGACGAGAAATTTCTACTGAAAGAATTCAATGAAATGATACAGCAGAAAAAAGGAAGCAGTAAAATCATTTATGGATTGCTCCTCGCTATAGCTTTGCTCGCGATTTTTGATACACAGGTATTGTCAATTTTCAGGCGGCAAAAAGAAATTGGAACGTACATAGCATTGGGAATGACGCGCAGTGAGGTGGTGAAAATATTCACTGTTGAAGGAAGCGCGCATAGCCTCTTGGCCCTTGCGCTTGGTGCGTTGTACGGAATTCCTTTTCTAGCTTATCTTCAAAAGAATGGAATCCCGATGCCGAAATCTGCAGACGATGCCGGAATAGCCATTTCCCAAAGTATCATTCCGCTCTACAGTGTAGGAATGATCTTATCTACTATACTGCTTGTTGTGATCTCATCCACGATCGTCAGTTATTTTCCAGCAAGGAGAATAGCAAAAATGAAACCTACGGATGCATTAAAAGGAAAAATACAATGATCAGATTTTTGTTAAAAGGGATATTGAATGATAAGAGCAGGAGTGTGCTGCCCATCATCGTTGTAAGCATCGGAGTTGCCCTTACAGTTTTACTGAATTGCTGGTTAAAGGGAGTGATGGGGGAATCCATCGTGATGAATGCTAATTTCAGTACGGGCCATTTAAAAGTAGTGACCCGGGCCTATGCAGAAGAGTCTGAACAAATGCCCAACGACCTGGCCATACTTGGCGTTGATTCGTTGGTACAACAAATAAAATCAACCTTTCCTGCTCTGGATTGGGTAAAACGAATTCGGTTTGGAGGATTAATTGACTTTCCGGACGAAAATGGTGAAACACGCGCCCAAGGACCTGTTGTTGGGTGGGCCATTGACCTGTTATCACACGGCTCGAAGGAACCAGCGCGTTTTAACATCAACGAATCTTTAGTGAGCGGTAATTCTCCACGCAAACGGGGCGAAGCGTTGATTAGCTACGATTTAGCGGAGAAATTCCGGGTAAAACCTGGAGATCAATTTACGTTGTTTGGAACAACCATGGATGGTGGGATGGCATTTAAGAACTTTACAGTTTCCGGGACAGTACGCTTTGGTTCGACCGTCCTGGACAGGGGTGCTGTTATCGTGGACGTTGCGGATGCCCAACAGGCGTTGGCTATGGAAGATGCTGCAGGTGAAGTGCTTGGTTATTTTAGCAGCGAACAATACGACAACGTAAAGGCTACAGCAGTAGCCAATACGTTTAATGCAAGCTACGGTGTTCGGCGGGAAACAGACGAGTTTGCTCCGACCATGCTTAGATTAACAGACCAGGGAGGTATGGCAGAATATTTGGAGTATTCGAGTAAGATGAGTGGTATTATGGTATTTGTCTTTGTTCTGGCCATGTCAGTCGTACTATGGAACGCCGGTTTGTTAGGTGGCCTTAGGCGTTATAAAGAATTTGGTGTCCGGCTGGCATTGGGCGAGGAGAAAAAACATTTATACACCACGTTGATTTATGAAGGAATATTGATTGGCGCCATAGGCTCTATAACAGGAACCGTACTCGGCCTGGGGATTTCGTATTATTTACAGGTTGTTGGCGTTGATATCAGCAGTTCAATGCAAAATTCATCACTGATGATGCCTTCGGTCGTGAGGGCTGCAATAACGCCCACGGCTTTTTATATCGGTTTTGTTCCAGGCCTTTTCTCAATGGTGCTAGGCAATGCACTATCCGGAATCGGGATCTATAAACGGAAAACGGCACAACTGTTTAAAGAATTGGAAGTTTAGACGATGAAATTATTGTGAAAGATTTAGTAAAAAAAATACAGGTTCAATTTGTTTTACACACTAATATTTTCTGATGAAAACTAAAATGATTTTAATATATGTCTTTCTGGCATCGGCGGTTGCTGCACAAGATGCAAAAGATATTCTTGAAAAAGTAGATCAAAATATGTCTTCCAAAAACAGAGTGTTCGAATCGACCATGACGATTCATGGAAAACGAAGCAGTCGAACAATAGCTTCTAAGACATCGTCAGTTGGAAATGAGAAGTCTTTCACTGAATACGTGTCACCTGCAAGTGAAAAAGGCACAAAGATGTTGAAACTAAAAAATCTACTATGGATATACTCGCCATCTACTGACCGCACCATTCAGATTTCAGGCCATTTATTAAGGCAATCCGTAATGGGATCGGATCTTTCATATGAAGACATGATGGAAGATCGAAAACTCACTGAGGTTTATACGGCAAAAGTAATTCGTGAGGAAAAAATTGAAGACCGAGCTACTTGGCTGCTTGAACTTACAGCGAAAGTGGAGAATGTTGCACATCACACACAAAAAATGTGGATTGATACGGAACGATACATCCCTCTAAAACAGGAGATGTACGCCAAGAGCGGCCAACTGCTGAAACGTACAGAATTAAAAGAGGCAAAAAAAATAGAAAACAGGTGGTTCCCTACTTTAATTACATATAAGGATATGCTGAAAGATGGAAAGGGGACAGAATTTAGAATGACGGATATAAAATTCAATCAACAGATTCCGGATTTCATTTTTACAAAGGCCGTATTGAAACAATAATGCTACATTAATATTTAGTTAGATATCACCTTAAGCCAAATTTTAGCATCATTATTTGGAAAATATATTTGCTTAAGGTGCTTAAATTGTTGCCTAGGTGTAACGTTGTAAAACTTTTAAAGAGACTCTTTAACGAAAGAGAACTAGCTGATTGGATTAGTAAGGGTACGAGAAAGACTCTGGAAGAGTTAGGATTAAAAAATCAGGCACCATTAATAGGTGCCTTTTTAATGGATGACAGTTTCCAAATGTTGTGCAAATTGTTGTGCAAATCTTACAACAAACTTTTCACAGTATTTCAGATCGGGCTCAGTAATAAACTGGCTTTCAACAAGTACCAAAGGTGGGAATCGAACCCACACATCCGAAGATACACGATTTTGAGTCGTGCGCGTCTACCAATTCCGCCACTTTGGCTTGGCTTCGCCAGTGCTTCGATAACTACCTTTTTAAAGGACGGTTGCGTCGAAGCCCTAGCGAAGAAGGGTGCAAATATGGATAAAGTTTAATTTCTCCACAAATCTTAATTTTAAGACCAAGCTAAGATTATTCCATCAGTACCTTTTCCAATGAGAAAGCTTGTGTTCCACTCGAAAACAATGGTTTAACCTGACCCCAGACATGTTTAAAAAGCTCCGATTCTCTATAATTTTCAAGATTCTGAGGCTGTTGCCAGTAACTCAACGTTGTATAGATTAACGGATTACTTAAATCTTTTAGTAGTTCCAGATGAGTGCATCCCTCCACATTCCGTATGGCTTCCTGATGCCGTTTGAAAATCTTCAAAAACTGTTCAACGCCAGCTTCAGTAAAATGCATCCTGACAATTCGAATAATCATGTTGAAAGTGTTGAAGTGTTGAAGTTCTGGGTGTTGAAGTTACCTTATCTATACCGTCCGAAGATTGCTGAACGCTGTACACTGTCTGCCCAAAGCTGTCAGCTGTTTGCTGTAAGCTGTCAGCTGTTCCCTTATTCAAACAAAATATTAACGACCCCATCATAATCCAATCCCAAAAGCTCCGACGCATTGCCTTTATAGATTCCGATTTCCAAAAGTCCGGAGCTATTAAAAACAATAAAGCATTCGCCCTGCTCGGCTTGGTTGTATTGCGTATGAAACTTTTTGAATTTTTCTCCGCCAAACATAATGGTATACACTTTTCCTTCACTCAAGATATCGAATACCTCTTTTGAAATATTGGTGATCAGATTTCCCATGCTATCAACCCGCACAATGCTTCCTGTAATTTGTTTTTTAGTAGCTTTTATCTTACGGTCAATCATTTTCTTAAACATCGGCATCGGCTTACCCAGGTTGGTGATGCCAATACCGCTGGCCAACTTCACGGCAGCGTGCGCAAAAACATCACGCTCCGGAAATGTAGTGCTTATACTGTTAATGGCATTCAACGCTACCAATTGCTGATGGGGCCTTTCGCTGATCAGACCAAACAATCCGTTATCACATCCAACAAAAAAATGATCTTCAAGTTGAAGGGCGATAAACGCCTCGCCTTTGTTGCCGGTTGAATTAACGCCGACAAGGTGAACGGTTCCTTTTGGAAAATCGCGAAAGACATTGCGTAGCACAAACGCGGCGTGTGCTATATCCGATGGTTTAATGCTATGCGTAATATCTTCCACTCGGATACCGGGATTAATACTTATAATTTTAGCTTTAATAGAGGCCACGTAGTGATCACTTTCGCCTGAGTCTGTAAGTAGAGTTACAATGGCCATAGTTGATGCTGCCGCAGATATTCATTAAATTTGATACAGCAAAATAAACATTTTTACGGCAGATATCAGGGTATTGAACTTTGTTTAAAGGAATATGTTAGACACCTTACATACCTTATCACACCATTACTACCCACACAAATATTCCACTTTAACATGCTATCTAGTTGATTGAAAAAGTTGTAACACTCGAGAATATTTCAATGATCGATTTTCTCGGAGTTGGGAATAAAACCCTGGATACCCTGATTGCTGCTTTTCCAAAAAGCAAAATTGTCTCGCGTGGTAATCAAATTTTTATCAAAGGCTCAACGGCGGAAATTATTCAAATTGATGATGTCATCAACTTGCTGGTAGATCATTACCATACGTATGGCCGGGTAACCGAAGAAAACGTACAGGCTTATGTCGATCGTGAGCAGGAAATTATGCTGCCTGAAAATCAGCAGGTTCTGGCGGAGGATGTAATTATTTACGGAGCCAAAGGTGTTTCGATCAAGCCTAAATCTGTCAATCAAAAAAAACTCGTCCAGTTGGTTAAAGACAATGACCTGGTTTTTGCGCTCGGTCCCGCTGGTACAGGAAAAACGTACATTTCTGTTGCGCTGGCGGTGAAAGCATTAAAAAACAAAAATGTTAAAAAACTGATTATAACGCGCCCGGCAGTAGAGGCAGGGGAAAATCTTGGGTTTCTGCCCGGTGATTTGAAAGAAAAAATTGATCCGTACCTACGACCAATTTACGATGCGCTGAACGATATGATTCCGCAGGAAAAACTTCGCTATTATATGGAGCGGGAGATTATTGAAATTGCTCCCCTCGCTTATATGCGGGGAAGAACGCTTAACAATGCGTTCATTTTACTGGACGAAGCGCAAAACACGACTCCCATGCAAATGAAAATGTTCCTCACACGCATGGGACCGGAATCAAAAATGATCGTTACGGGTGATGCTACTCAAATTGATCTCCCCACAAGACAGCATTCGGGGTTAAAGGAAGCAGCCCGCATCCTGAAAGATGTTAACGGTATCGGATTTGTTGAACTCAACGAAAAAGATGTTGTCCGCCACAGATTGGTTCGTGATATTTTGGAAGCGTATGGTCGTGACACGGTGTAAATAGTTTCGAGTTTAAAGTTTAAGGTTTAAAGTTGTTGGCTCAACGATTGAGCGTTGAATCTGAATGGCTGCGGCTTAAAGGCAAAACAACATCAAACTCCAGCTTAACAATGAAAATCTAAGACCTGAAGACCGAAACTTTAAACTTTAGGGTTATGGGCCTATCGCGTTCAGCCCGCGCAAATTTTTAGTAAGGGCTCCTTTCAAAGTTCTATCCGTTAGTATCAACGCGCGAACGTCGAGACTGAAACTCGAAACTCTAGACTCGAAACTCGAAACTCTACCTGTCCGGTACACAAGGCTCCCACAGTATGATAGTCGCAAATATATTACGATCCGTTTCCTATTTCCTTGAGTCAATTTGTATAACTTTCTTTATGATCCATTGGATACCCTATGCCTTTGTAAGGATTGTATTCTTTTTTGTGTGCGGGATATATCTGGGAATTTATTATCCGGACATTTTACCTGAGAATTACGTTACGCTGCTCTTTTTAATATCTGTCTTGCTTTACGGTTTGATTTCCGTGTTCGCATGGCAGGAGAAATTTATTCGTCACATTTCCAGGATAAAACTGTATGCCGGATTCGTGGGATTAACTTCGTTGTTTTTGGCAGGATACCTTAATGTCCTTATAAATACAGATATACGTAAACCTGACCACCTTTTCCATATCGGGTCACCTATAGAATTTTACAAGGCAGTCATCACCAGCTCACCGATAGAAAAAGATCGTTCCTGGAAACTTGAGGCGAGGGTCGAATCTGTAAAGACTGATAACGAATGGATCACTTGTAACACGAACATCTTGTTATATCTTTCAAAGGAAGATCTGCCTGCTTCCTTTCGATATGGAGATGTGTTGGTGATCAAAGGAACTCCTCAACGGGTACCTGGACCGGGAAATCCAGAAGAATTTGATTACAGACGATTCCTTACCTTCAAAAATATTTATCATCAACATTTTATTCGCAAGGATAATGTTAGACTGATCGGCCATGAACCACCGAGCTGGCTTAATTACTATGCGCTGATCTGCAGGGAGTGGGCGGATACGGAGTTGAAAAAACAGGTGGCCGGCAAACGGGAAGAGGGTATTGTTTCCGCTTTGGTGTTAGGCGTAACGGACGGATTAGACAACGAACTTTTAACAGCGTACAAAGCATCGGGCGCGATGCATATACTCTCCGTTAGCGGCCTGCATGTCGGTATAGTTTATGGACTTCTTTTATTCCTCTTAAAGCCTATTCAGAAGCTGAAGCATGGCAAATGGATTTTAGCTGGAATTAGTATCGTAGTGTTGTGGCTTTACGCTTTCGTTACTGGCTTATCACCGTCTGTGCTTCGTGCCGTAACGATGTTCTCATTTGTCGCCTTAGCGAAACCGGCACAGCACCGTACTAATATTTACAATATATTGGCGGCTTCAGCATTTTGCATTTTATTGTACGATCCCTATCTCATCATGTCCGTAGGCTTCCAGCTTTCTTATCTGGCTGTATTGGGCATTGTGTATTTGCAATCAGGAATTTATAAGGTTTGGGAACCAACAAATAGGGTACTGGATGAGATTTGGAAAATTTCTTCCGTCTCTATTGCAGCTCAGCTTGCCACGTTTGCCTTGGGCCTGCTCTACTTTCATCAGTTTCCGAATTATTTCCTTCTTTCTAATCTTTTTGTTATCCCTGGTTCTTTCATTGTACTAATTACTGGCCTGGTGCTTCTGGCGTTGCATTTTATTCAGCCGGTCGCTTTCGTTTTAGGTTTAGTTATGGAATGGATCATAAAGATTTTAAACTTTATTGTTTTTGCAGTCGAAGAATTTCCATTTAGTATTATTGAAAATGTTTATATCACAACATTGCAATGCTGGTTATTGCTGGCGATTCTTGTCGCAGCAATTCTGCTGATTCGGACACGCAAATTTTCGTATCTCGTCGCCGCGTGTTTAATCGGATCTTTATTTTCGATTATCGGATGGAATCATTTTTATCGGGATGTCAGCGTTCAGAAACTTACGGTTTATAATATTAAAGGACATACTGCGATCGACATGATTGATCATGGCCAAACTTTTTTTATTGCTGACTCCTTGCTGTTAAGTGATCCTGATCGAATTGGATTTCATATTATGCCGCATCGAATTATGCTGGGAGCAGGTGAAACAATTCATTCCGGAGATGGCTTGCGCAAAGAATTCAACGGGTGCTCTTTGATGGTTTGGAAGGGTAAGTCTATTTTACGAATTCATGATGCGGATTTTCATCTCCCAAAAAACGTGAAGGTTAATTACGTCATCATCAGTAATAATGCGGTGAAAGATCTAGCCGAGTTGGCAGGACGGATCACCATGGATCAACTTATTTTAGATAGTAGCAATGCATTTTATTTGTCCAATAAATTATTTAAGCAAAAGAAGAGTATTGAGGCGAGCGTATATTCGGTATTACACCAGGGAGCTTTTGAATTATATATATGATAAACATGAAATATATTACGTGTATCACCAACGACCGTGTTGGTTTCATTACGCTTAACAGGCCGGAAAAAAGAAATGCAATGGACTCAGAATTGATCTCAGAGTTAAAGATGGCTTTTGAAAAATATGAAAACGATAAGGATGTAAATGTTATTATTTTGAAAGCCAATGGTCCGGTTTTTTGTGCAGGGGCCGACATTGATCACCTTCAGAAACTTCAGTCTTTTTCCTTCGACCAAAATCTCGCAGACTCAAACCACCTCAGGGAATTATTTTTACAGATTTACACATTAAAAAAAGTCGTCATCGCGCAAGTTCAGGGTCATGCCCTGGCAGGTGGTTGTGGCCTTGCTACAGTATGTGATTTTGTCTTTACAGTACCCGAGGCAAAGTTTGGCTACACGGAAGTTAAGATTGGATTTATACCTGCGATCGTTATGGTTTTCCTTTTGCGGAAGATTGGCGAAGCGAAAGCTAAACACCTTCTTCTCAGCGGCGACCTTTTCACGGCAGAGCAAGCTTTTCAAATGGGGTTAGTGTACCAAGTGGTATCCAATGATAACCTTGCTAGCCACGTCATTGATTTCGCACAAAGATTGGTGCGCACCAATTCATCACATGCAATGATGCTTACCAAACAAATGATTACAAAACTTCACGTTATGTCGCTTACAGATTCCCTCACTTTTGCCTCTGACATGAATGCCAGGGCCCGGGAAAGCGATGACTTCAAACGCGGCATAGCATCCTTCCTGAACAAAGAAAAGATTGCCTGGTAATCTTCCAATTTTCCAATCTTTCAATTTTCCAATCTAATTAACAACCGCTTCCTTATCTTCGCCTTCGCTGGAAACACCGCTCTCCATATTGCAAAAATACTGGAAGCACACCGAGTTTCGCTCGCTGCAGGAGGATATCATCAATTCTGTTTTAAAAGGGCAGGACACGCTGGCATTACTCCCAACAGGAGGTGGTAAATCGGTTTGCTTTCAGGTTCCCGCTTTGTTGCTGGACGGGCTTTGTATTGTCGTCACTCCGTTGATTGCTTTAATGAAAGATCAGGTAAGTCAGCTAAAAGATCGCGGAATTGAAGCTTTCTCAATCCACGCCGGTATGACCCGGCAGCAAGTGGATATACTGCTTGACAATTGCGTTCATGGCCCCGTAAAATTTCTCTACGTATCTCCCGAGCGATTACAAACTGAACTGTTTAAAGCCCGCGTAAAAAAAATGAAGGTAGGCCTTATTGCGGTCGACGAAGCACATTGTATCTCTCAATGGGGATATGATTTCAGGCCGCCGTATTTGCAGATTGCAGCTTTACGCGAGTTGATTCCACAGGCTCCCGTCGTTGCTTTGACGGCGTCCGCTACCGTTGTTGTGTGTGAGGATATTAAGGATAAGCTGGCATTCCGGCCAGGGTCAATGCTCTTTAAGAAATCCTTTGCGCGACCCAACCTTTCTTTTGTAGTTCGAAAAACTGAGAATAAAGAAAAAAAATTGCTGGAAATTCTGCAAAAGGTAAAGGGATCGGCCATTATTTATGTGCGTTCACGCAAAGCGACACAAGAGATTGCCGAATGGCTCACAAAACGAAAAATTTCTGCAAACTACTATCATGCCGGGCTGAGTTTTGAAGAACGGTCCAAACGACAAGACTACTGGATTCAAAATAAAAGCAGGGTAATGGTGGCAACCAACGCTTTCGGTATGGGCATTGACAAACCGGATGTAAGGATCGTTATTCACTTGGATCTACCAGAGAACCTGGAATCGTATTACCAGGAAGCGGGTAGAGGAGGCCGTGACGGTTTACGTGCATATGCTGTCATGATCTATCAACAGGCAGACATCTTGAATCTGCAGTTAAAAGTTGAACAAGCTCATCCATCACCGGAATTTTTAAAAAAGATTTACCAGGCTATAGCCAACTACTATCAACTCGCTTTGGGAAGTGGTGAAGGGGAGAGCTATGATTTTGACTTGCATGAATTTACTGAGCGATTCACGTATCATGCGTCGGAGATTTATGTGGCTTTAAAGAAATTAGAAGAGGAAGGCCTGCTGCAGTTTAACGAAAGCTTTTACAGTCCTTCACAGCTTCATTTCACCTTCGATAAGCCCACGCTATATCAGTTTCAGATTGCAAACGCACAATTTGATCCCGTGATTAAAATGCTGTTAAGGTTGTACGGTGGAGAATTATTTTCGGACTTCGTTAAAATTTCTGAATCGTACCTCGCTAAAGGCTTGAAGATCGGGATTGAGGAAATGATACGTATCCTCAAGCATTTAAATTCCTTGCAAGTGATTATTTATCAACCTGTGAAGGAGAAACCGCAGTTAACTTTTGTGCTGCCCAGACAAGATGCTGATCGTCTTCCATTAAACACTGCGCGGATGGCAGCCCGGAAAAAATTGATCGAGGAAAAAATGACCTCTATGATAAACTTTGTCACGACAACCCATCGCTGCCGGATGCAAATGATTCAGGATTATTTTAATGAGGTAACGTTTGATACCTGTGGGATCTGCGACACATGTATTGAGAAACGAAAAAAGGAAAATTCGCTGGCGTTCGAGGAGTTGAGAGATGAAATATTTAGCGTTTTAAAGCAAGGGCCGCAAACGATCGAGCTGGTTGAAGAACGAATTGCGCCCCGTGACCATGAGCTTTTTGTCGATGTTATCAGGGAATTAGTGGATGAAGGCACATTAGAATATGACAAAAACTGGAAATTGAGGCTGATGCAACAAATGAAATAAAATGCTGTTATATATGCATGAATAAAAGATTTAAAAAACTCTTAAAAGGGTTTTTGTACGTTCCTCTGTTTCTGGGATTAACATTGGGTTTTACACATTGCACCTTTTCCAACTACGCCGAAAAGTCCTATGCCAAAGCGAAAAAAGAGAAGCCGTTTGACGTTATAATTGTTCCAGGTGTCCCTTATGAAAAAGCCATGACGACTTCTGTGATGACGTTACGGTTATTTTGGGCGAAGCACCTTTATGATAGTGGCTATACAAAAAATATCATTTTTTCCGGTTCGTCGGTTTACACTCATTTTATTGAAAGCATTGCTATGAAAATCATGGCCGATTCGTTAGGGATACCCTCAGATCATACATTTTCAGAGAAAAGGGCCGAGCATAGCACAGAAAATGTTTACTACTCCTGGAAGATGGCAAAAGAGATGGGATTCGAAAAGATTGCGCTGGCTACAGATCCATATCAATCGGCAATGTTGAGAAGGTTTCTAAAACGCCATTGTCCCGACGTAAAACAGATTCCCATAGTATTTAAGTTATTGGACATTGACGACAGATCGTTACCTAGAATTGACACAACAGCTGCTTATGTAAATGATTTCGTTTCCCTTATGGAACGCGAAAGTTTTTGGGCCCGCTTAAGAGGAACATTGGGCAAACGTGTTATTGAAGATAAAAAAGAAGCTAGAAGGGATAAAACGACAGCCTCCACTGGTAATTAATGTGCCGCTATCTTGTGAAGGATGGAAAACCGTAACACATTTCGTTGAAAAAATTCGTCCCCACCAAACCGTTGTTGATATATATAAATATAGCCGGTTTCCAGACTGATGCTTTTGGACAAGAATAAATCTGCACTCGCATATATCCTATGTTGATCGAATGTATTCCGGATATGGTTAAACATGATCTCATCGGCTATACGCAGCGTTACACGCGGAACATTTTCTGTATTTTTTATAATCGGGATTCTGAATTGTATCCGGTAGCGGAAGCGCCACACATATATAGATTCTTCGAAGATATTTTTTTCTGAATCTTCTTCTAAGAAGCGGCTGTCGACGCGAATTCGATTTTGCAAAAATATCTTGCCTATTGGTAATTCATGATTTACCTCGATCACTGGCCTTATTTCTGTGACGACATTACTGGATCCATTTTCCGGTTTCTGAGCGAATACCCATGAAAGAGTCATGCCCCCTCCGAAATCCCATCGATTTTTTTTATAATGGAGGTGTGAATGAAAAATGGTTTGGTTTTGCACATCCGGATGGAAGAACCTCCTGTTATCGACCTCATTAGTCCAGTAAATTTTTGGGGAAAAGATAAGTTGATTTTGATATCGTATCCAATAAAGAGCTTGATCGTTGACCAAGCGTTGTGAAAGCGCGGCTGAAGAGCTTAACACAAAGAGCACAAATACAAACCACCTCAAAGTAGCATCCTTTAATTCGCCAATAGTTCCTGTGCATTTTCCAAAGCTACTTTCGAAGGCTTTGCACCTCCAATCATTTTTGCAATTTCTTCTATTCGTTCTTTGCTCGATAAGATTTTAATCGAGCTGATCGTTTTAGCTGCGGAATTATCTTTGAAAACGTAATAGTGAGCGTCACCCTTTGCGGCAATTTGCGGCAAATGAGTGATAGAAATTAACTGATGTCCCTTTGACATGCCTTTCATCAGGTTTCCAAGCTTAATGGCAACTTCTCCTGAAACACCATTATCAATTTCGTCCAAAATTAAAGTAGGCATGTCCATTTTTTCGGCCATCACATATTTTATGCAAAACATCACTCTTGAAAATTCCCCTCCGGAAGCGACCTGCGCCAATGCTCGCGGAGCGATGCCTTTATTAGCGCTAAATAGGATTTCTATTTTATCAATTCCAGTAAGTGTTGGTTCCGTTGTAATCGTATCAATTTCAAAGGCAGCATCCGGGATACCTAGCTCGCGGAGGAGCTTTACAATCTGCTTGCACAACGAAGGCAAAGCTTTCTTTCTTGCTCCGCTTAATTCCATGGCGGTTGCTCTGACGCTCTTGTCAGCGGATTCATAATTTTTCTTTGCCGATAACAATGCTTCGTCAAGATTCGATGTTACGTCGAATTTTCGCTGTAAATTCTCCTGGATTTGCATCAGCTCTTTTACGCCTTGAACACGATGCTTTTTCAGAAGACGATAGAGGAGACTAAGTCTTTCTTTTACTAATTCCGTGCGGTTGTTATCAACTTCAATAGCATCTCCTTCTCGCTCAATTTCATTTACGACATCGTCTAGCTCAATGACCACACTTTCAAGCCGGTTATACAAAGTTTCATAGTGGGTAGAAAAAGAAGAAATTGTTTGCATATGATTTCTTGCTTCTCCTAAACTCGTCCGCGCAGCATAGTCACCGTTGTTGACGAGTTCAAGAACTTGCTGAAATCGGCTTTTGATTTCTCCTGCGTGCTCCATTATTTTTAACTCGGACTCGAGCGAGTCCTGTTCATTTTCTTCAAGGCTTGCTTTAACCAACTCATCGAGCTGAAACCCGATGTAATCCGATTCCTGTCGCAAGGTCTCTGCTTCCGTGGTTAACGTGTCTAATTCCCTTTTTGCTTTTGCGTACGCGTTCCAGCTCGTACCATATTTTTCTAATAAAGTTCTGGTCTCGGCATATGCATCGACTAATTTTAGTTGAAACGCTTGTTGGCCCAGCAGCAATGTTTCATGTTGGGAATGAATATCCATTAGCTGGTTTCCAATACGCTTCATGACTTCCAACGTAACGGGTGTATCATTGATAAAAGCGCGTGATTTCCCGCCCGGACTAATCTCTCTTCGAATTACAGTAGTCACATCGAAATCAAGATCCTCTTCAAGAAAAATGGTCTTGAGATGTTGACCTTTCAGATTGAATGTTCCTTCTGTGATACATTTCTCATTTTCATTCCATAAAACTTTCGTGTCCGCCCGGTTGCCCATCAACAGGCCGATCGCACCCAGCATAATTGATTTTCCAGCGCCCGTTTCCCCCGTTATGACGTTGAGATTAGCAGATGGATCCATCTCCAGATGCTTGATCAATGCGTAATTTCGTATGGTAAGATGCTTTAACATTATACGATCGTATCCAGGTAAACTTCGGCGATAGAATTGAATGGGTAGTGCATTTTTTTCAATCGCATATTGATAAGCGTTACTCCATCGGCCGTTGTGTTTTTCAATACGCCGTACATAACGGTATTGTCAACCAGGACAAGGTTTATTTTTTTTCCTAAAAATTCA
>CAZAHL010000084.1:0-22467 GCA_964484845.1 uncultured Chryseolinea sp.
TCTCTCCACAGAAACGCAGAGTCCCCGAGGCGGGAGACTCTGCGAAGACAACAAAATGAATTCTTTGGTCCTTCGCGTCGCCTGCGGCTTAGCCGTAAAGGAAATTGTAACAACACTAAACATCCCGACTTTCATTGAGTGCAATTGCCACTTACAAAGCGAAAGCCGCCAGATATGATATTGAATTCCCCAATCACATTGCCATAACCTACTTTCCTTAGTAATTACAACGCTTTAATCGTGAATACTTTCATCATAAAGGATTTAAAGGATGAGCCTAATAGGCCCACATGCTTGCCGGACTGTCCGCCAGATTTCAGATTGATTATCTTCCTGATGCAGCATTCTTGTTTCACCATATCCATTTATTCTTACTAACCTTTTTAGTCCATGAAAAAAATATCCCATATCTTTATATTGAGCCTTTTCATCTTCCTACTGTGGAGCTCGTGTAGTGAGAAGGATGATCCATCCAATTCGGTTAACCTCACACCAACCCTCACCGGATTTTCTCCAACTTCGGGTACCGCAGGCACCACCGTAACCCTCACAGGTACCAACTTTTCCACTACCGCCGCCAGCAATGTGGTGAAATTTAACGGTACAACAGCCACCATAACCGCGGCTACTGCTACCAGTCTAACGGTTAGCGTACCCGCCGGAAGCACCACCGGCAAAGTCACTGTAGAAGTGGACAACCAGGTTGCCACCTCCACCACCGATTTTACTATTAATCCTCCCTTAGCCCTGACCCTCAGCAGCTTTTCCCCGGCTACAGGTCCAAGTGGCACCAATGTAAACCTGGTCGGCACCAATTTCTCTACTACCGCTGCAAATAATGTGGTGAAATTTAACGGCGCGTTGGCTATCGTAACAGCAGCCGGTCCCACAAGTCTGGCGGTAACCGTACCAGCCGGTGCCAGCACCGGAAAAATCACCGTACAGGTAGGTAGCGAAGTGGCCACCTCCAACACCGATTTTGTTTATATACAAACAGCAATGATAACCGTGAGCACCTTTGCGGGCAATGGCACATTAGGTTTCACCGATGATATGGGCACAGCTGCACGGTTTTATCAACCCACAGGTGTTGCGTTAGATGCCGCTGGCAATGTCTATGTGGCGGATGCAGAAAACAACCGAATCCGAAAGATTACACCTGCTGGCGCGGTGAGTACGCTGGCTGGAAGTGGCACATCGGGTTCGGTCGATGGTACAGGCACGGCTGCTCAGTTTTTTTCGCCTAGATCGGTAGCAGTGGATGCCTCAGGCAATGTCTATGTGGCTGACGGAGCTAATCATCTTATTCGCAAGATTACGCCTGCAGGTGAGGTGAGTACGCTGGCCGGTAGTGGCGAAGACGGATTCGCCGATGGCGAAGGTACGGCTGCTCAGTTTTATTTTCCAAAAGGAATAGCCGTGGATGCCTCTGGCAATGTTTATGTGGCAGATGATATTAACCACCGCGTTCGCAAGATTACGCCTACGGGTACCGTGAGCACGTTGGCTGGCAGCACATCCGGTTCCACCGACGGCGATGGTACGGCTGCTAAGTTTAATAGACCTACTGGAATAGCGGTGGATGCCTTAGGCAATCTCTATGTGGCAGATGCAGCCAATCATCGCATTCGCAAGATTTCGTCCACCGGTATCGTTAGTACACTGGCTGGCAGCACAGTCGGTCATGAGGACGGCACCGGCAGTGACGCTGAATTTAATAATCCTACAGGGGTAGCCGTGGATGCCTCAGGCAATGTCTACGTCGCTGAAGAAGAAAACGGAACCATCCGCAAGATTACGTCAAGTGGTACGGTGAGTACGGTGGCGGGAATGTACTCGCAGGGCCTTGTCAATGGCGATGCCGCCGATGCTAAGTTTAGATGGCCTGCAGCGGTAGCGTTGGATGCCTCTGGCACTGTCTACGTCGCTGACCGAGGTAATCATTGTATCCGTAAAATTCAATAGTGTGGAGATTACTTAACTGTGCACGGGTGGATCGGTCCGTCATTGCGTGGAAGCCACGCGTCTCGCGTGCTGACGAAGCAATCCCCAGACTATGGAGTGCGTGTATTAGAAGTCAGTGTTTGAAAGAGACTGGTTTGGTTTGTGAGCAGGTCTTTACTAGTGTAGTCTCACAGTTGGGGATGCCCACGCGGGAAGGGCCGAGATGTTTAAAAAATGTGTAGGCTCGGCATGACGGAGAACGGGAAGTACGTATTCATACCTCGTATTTCGTACCCCGTACCTTTTTTCATGGAGTGCATCCGCCACTTGCAAAGCGAAAGCTGCCAGATATGATGTGAAATTCAACTGCTTCATTGCCTTGACCTACTTTGGCTTGATAATAACTAAAAGTTTTGACCATGAAAATCCTCACACAATTCTTACAATTTTCCGGCATGACGTTGTTTTGCGGGATGCTGTTGCTGGCCTGTAATGATCCTGAAGCTACTCCCGAACCCGAGCCGGAAACTCCGGGTCTCCTTACTGTTGAAGAATTAGAAGATTGGTCTAATCACCTTCTGTTTGATAGTGCTATAAAAATCCAAGGTAAAATTCCTTCGGCACCTGCTGGCGGCTCCTCGTTGAAATTTAACATTAAGGATACCCTCCACCTGATACCAGGTACCCTTATACCTATAAGATTTTTGCATGATGAAAATACGGAGATTGCAGGGGTATATATACAGATACATTATTTTAACGGTTCTACGAATGTGGTTATTGAGGCACCGCATCATTACGATGTACCAGAGGTGGCAGGAAATGATTCGACATCTACTATTATGATTGGCATTGATCCGGAGGATCTCACGGATGGTGTGCCTCCAGCTGGTTCACCTTTTATCATTGATATAATACCTCATGGTCCAGGCGGCGAGCCTCTGGATAAAACTGAAGTGCCTGTTATCGTAGAGGATTTAAATGATCCCAATGGTTCAGGCGCATGTGGGATTGTAAACGCTGAAGGGGAAAAGTGGTTATGGGAATGGACGAGTTTTATAAGGGAAGGAGTAAAGGAAGGAATCGAAATCCCCGACGTCTTTTATTTTCCTTATTGCGGATACGGTATCTTCGGAGGTGGTTTTGGTCAATATATCAAGGGGTGTTGCACCGATGGTGAGTCAGACTATACGGCCAACTGCTTACCTGGGAATGTGAGAAGTTTGACCTTTCCTACTGGCTATATGGTACAAAGCGAATCCCTAACAATTAGGGACAACGGTACTTACTCAAGACTCACAAGCGAGGTTATCGTTAATCCTGATCCTCCTGCAAGTGATTTTTGCAGTGATGGAGAGGGAGTAGTCGATAAGTACACCTTCACTCAAACTTCTGAGGGAAACTGGACTATGAAAAACATTGCTTCTCCAAAAAATTATCCTTTTTACGTCTTTTATGCTACGGTTGATTATCTCACCTTACTACCAACGTCCGTAACACCTTCTGGGGGTTTTCCCAACAACGGAGGTATTGTACATGCATTAGATTGTTACCAACTCGTGGTGTTTGTTCCAGATCCTGAAGGTAAGGGCAACCATGTGTACAAGGGCTATCGGCGCTACCAACTTGTAGGCGAAGACGATCAGGAGTGGTACCCGTTTATAAGCAGTTAATATGGCAAAAATGCCACTAGTTTTTTTGGTCTCCGCAGCGTGTCCCATCTGTCGGGAGAACAAATTTTGATACCCTTCAGGGGTAACGTTGGAGGCCTTAGATGCTATCGACGTCGCTGACTGTGATCGGTGAAATCAGTAATCGGTAAGGGGTAATCGGTAATCGGGACAAACTACTACTACTACCGATTACTGATCACCACTTACTGATCACCTCTTACTTCTTACCTTATATTTTAAAATCACTCTTGCTTCAATGAGTCGGTAGGATTTTCAAGAGCAGTTTTCAAGGTTTGAAAACTAACAGTACCCATGGCAATGATCAATATGATGATCACTGGGATGGCAAAAAGCCAAACATTTAAATTTATTCGTACGGCATAGGAGGCGAGCCATTGTTCAACTGCGAAATAAGCAAGAGGCAATGCAAGCAGCGATGCAATGAGGATCACTTTTGCAAAATCTTTGGAAAGCAATTGAACAATTTCTATAACAGAAGCTCCCAGCACTTTTCTTATCCCGATTTCTTTCGTGCGTTGAATAATGGTAAAAGCAGAAAGTCCGAACAATCCAAGGCAGGCAATAAAAACAGCTAAAGCCGAAAAGGTGGCAATCACCTTTCCAAATCTGGCATCGGCCTGATATTGTTGATCATAGGTTTCATTGAGAAAAAAATAATGAAAAAGAGCATTGGGAAAAACTTCATTCCACACCTTCTTGACGGCAGCAACCGCTTCGGGCATGTTTTCTGTATTTAGTTTAAGCGAAAAGTAAGTCGCATTTTCCTCGTACTTAAAGATCATAGGGATATGTGGCTCTTTGGGGGAGCGATGATAATAGTTTTTCACAACGCCGATGATCGTCGCCGGTTCTCCATTCCCACGGGTTCGAAAGGTAATTTTTGATCCTATTGCTTCTTCAGCACCCGAAAAACCTAACCTGACGACGGCTTCCTCGTTAATTATAACCTGGTCAGTATTGGGCGTTCCATTCTTAAAGTTTCGGCCCGTTAACAATTTCATATTCAACGCAGGGATATAATCCGCGTCAATGGAAACATAATAGTAATTGTAACTCCCGGGCGACTTCTCCTCCCCAACCTTCTTTACATTCGAAGTGGTGCTTAATTCGTGTAAGCTTAATCCCGGCACTGCCTCAGAAAAGGCAACGTGTTGAACAACCGGGTTACGGAGTAATTCAGTTTTTAAGGTTTGTTGTTTCGCCAACTCAAGGGAATCCATTTCTTCTCCCAGGGGGGCTCGTATTACAAGTGTTTCATCGACGTTCATCCCCAAGTCATAAGATCGAAGGAAACTGATTTGCAAATAAACGGCCGACATGCATATCATTAAAACAACTGTCGCGGCAAACTGAAAGATGACAAGTCCCTTCCGAAGGTGTTTGCCATGAGCAGACGAACGAAACTTTCCTTTCAGAACGGCCGAGGGCTGAAACGAGGATAATACAATCGCCGGATAAATGCCGGACAATGCCGACCCTATGAAGACCAATCCGGCGAACAAATACCAGAACGACACCTCTCGGATAAAATCAAGTTGAAAGGGAAGTCCCGTTAAATCACGAAAAAAAGGTAAACCGGTTTGAAAGAAAATAAAGGCGAGTAAAGCCGCGATGATATTGACAATTACAGACTCAGATAAAAACTGAAAAATAAGTTGTAACCGTAGGGAGCCCATTACTTTTCGTATGCCTACTTCACGTGCGCGTTCGATCGCCCTTGCTGTAGAAAGGTTAACGTAATTTACCCAGGCGATGACAATGATAAATGCAGCAATGATCATCATGAAGTATACCACTTTGGCAGAGCCTGGCGGCTCAGGCTCAAAAGATTTGGTGGATAATAAATGAATGTCTTTTATGTGTTCTGCAACAAATCGCTCATCGCCGATTTTATCTTTCAGTGAGATCGCCAAGGCAACCAGCTTTTTGTTGAAGGCCTGAAGGTCTGTCCCGGGAGCCATCAATAAATAGGTATATTCATTGTTGCCATTCCAGCTATCGTCTTTATACCACTTATGAATCTTTGAAAGGGTGGTATGCGATAATAGTGTATGAAACTTGAGGTGGGTATTGGGTGGTAGCTCAGCAATGATTGCCGTGATCTGATACAATTGTTTATCAATTTTTATGGACTCACCGACAACATCGGTGCGGCCGAAGTATTTTTTAGCAATTGATTCGGTCAGGACAGTTTTATAGGGTTCGGATAAAGCCGTGTTTTTATTACCGTGCAATACATCTATTGTGAACACGTTAAAGGCTGAGGCGTCCGCGAAATAGATGCCCTCTTCCAAGAACTTTTGAGTTCCGACTTCTATATCCTGTAGTCCGTCATTATGGAACATTCGTGCATAATCCTGCACCTCCGTCATTTTTTCCTTTAGCATAGGACCAACCAGTGCATACATTTCACAATCCGTTACAACGTATTCATTTCCATTGTACAGGTCCAGCGTGATGCGATAGATGTTATCAGCATTCGTATGGAAATTTTCATAGCTGCGTTCAAAACGGACATATTGAATGATGAAAAGAAAAGCCGCCATGCCGATAGCAAGGCCAACAATATTGACAAATGAAAAGGCATTGTTTTTAACCAGGTTTCGATACGCTATGCTGAGGTAATTTTTTAACATTGTCGGGTCGGGTTTTATTATGCCAATCAGTACTTTCTATAATTGAATTGAAGTGAAATGTTGGAAGTACCAGCTGGGTTATCAATTATGAGACCATATAGAAATGAGGCATTTCAAGCCTATTTCTATAGGGGATTCCATTTTGAATGATCAATAGTGACCAGATCCGTTCGATTATGGTCAAGCTGGCAGCGTTTTCAATTGGGTCCATTTTTTTATTTGGTGGAACACCTACGTGTTAAAATCCAAGCTTTTACGGGATAAGTTGGCGATGAAGCACAATTTAACAACGCCTAAGCTAGGACCGACTCTACAGGATCTGGTTTCATACGTTCTATACTAATTAGTGTCTGTCAAGGTTCACGCAGAGGCCGCAAAGAAAAAAATACACGCAAAGGCCGCAGAAGATATATTTTTGCGCACTTTGCGGGATTTCCTTAGCGTACTTTGCGTGAAATATTTTTAACATCGCTACTTTATAGACAGACTCTAATTAGCTTTTGAAAATAAAATTTAACGTTGGGAACTCAAATTAACCAAAACTTATTTGTAAAGATGTCTTATCTTGCCTATCCGTTTGTTTAGGCAGGAAAAGTAGGCCTTAAACCTTCAGACGCACTTAATTTAAACATTTCAAGAACCAAAAAACATCTATGGCAAGACCTCAAGAAACATTCAACAAAAAAGAGTTAGAGAAAAAAAGGCTCCAAAAGAGGAAGGAAAAGGAGCAACGTAAAGAAGAAAGAAAGGCTAACGGCAAGGGCGAAACCACCTTTGAGGATATGTTGGCTTATGTAGATGAAAACGGAAATATTTCTTCCAAACCACCAGATCCAACTAAAAAAAGGACTATTCGTGAAGAAGACATTCTTATTGGTGCTCGTAAACAAGAAGATGTTCAGGCGAATGCCGTTAGGAAGGGTAAGGTTACCTTTTTCAATAATGCAAAGGGCTTCGGCTTTATAAAAGACTTAGACACCCAGGAAAGTATATTTGTCCATAGCAACGGACTTCTCAATGCTATCAAGGAAAATGATACGGTCACTTTCGAGACTGAAAGAGGCTTTAAAGGTCTCAATGCTGTCAGAGTTAAACTCAGCTAATATTTCTTATCCATTTGTGTTTTTACTTTGAGATTATTCAAAGCAAACACCAAGACATTCACTCATTTTTTATCTCCAGGTAAAACGCTCATGTTTTACTTTGGATGATATGTCTTAGCTTCTCATTGATGTATACTTATCCCTTTAAAAAACTTCTTCTTCTTGTTCAAATTGTTCTCCGGATCTGTCAATCGTAACGGTGAGAATCCTCATAGGACAGAGCCGCACTAACACGCACTATCGACCCTTAAAACTCTTTGATTTGATTGGACAAAGAGAGCAACATTTGCTCTTAAAATCTCGTCGATTCGAGGCAGTTATTGATGACGGATCATCCTATCCATTAGTTAAGGTAAACGCAAGATGTCTACGAGTTACGCCACCCTAAATATCGTCCGGAAGAGATGGTGAAGACTTGAAAAATAAGAAATGCCCGATGGTCAAAAGCGACTGACCGCCACTTTAACTGGACGCTGTGTCTATAACTTTTGCCGTCGTTAATGATAGAAGTTAGGTCTATTTTAAGTCATCAAAAATCCCCTGTTGATCGACACTATTTTGTCAATGAAAAACATGCATTAGGATTATTAAATATACACCGCTATTTTAGCGAACAGTATGTCCTGATTATTGTTGCTCACTAGACTTGACAAACACAAAAATGTGAAGGATCCTGAGGTAACAATAAGGTTGGATTCAACAAATTTAAATCACTAAACATCAATTAACGCTATGGCAAAAAAAGCGAAAAAGGCTGCAAAAAAAGCAGCACCAAAAAAAGCTGCAAAGAAAGCAGCACCTAAGAAGGCCGCAAAAAAAGCAGCACCTAAGAAGGTTGCAAAAAAAGCAGCTCCCAAAAAGAAGTCAGCAAGAAAACCTAATGCTGCATTCATGGCTGCTCTTACTCCTAGTGCTGCTTTAGCAGAAGTCATTGGAAGCAAACCAATTCCAAGAACGGAAATCATTAAGAAGATTTGGGATTACATCAAGAAGAACGGTCTTCAAGATAAAATCAACAGAAGAATGATCAACGCGGATGACAAGTTGAAAACTGTTTTCGCAGGCAAAGAGCAAATCTCTATGTTTGAATTAGCAAAGATCGTTAACAATCATGTGAAGTAATCCTCCTCTGAGAGATTTCAAAAAAACCTGGGTTAATGCCCGGGTTTTTTTTATTTCAAATTTATGCGCTCAATTTTGCCTAGCCTATGGGTTATTGTGGACCCGAATTGGTAAAATACAATCCTACGGGACTAGGTTAATATCGTATTTCTGCATCTACCGGTATATTGTCCCTAACGGGACGATAGATCTCTTCGTTATTGATTTTGTGATAGATCTGTTAAAAAGTTTCATGTGATTTTAAAGCTCATACCTCAAGCTAAATGAAACTTGACAAAGGACTAGCACTTATTTGTAAGGGAAGAAAACAAATTAAAAAAGTTGACATCAATCTGTCCGGAATAACAGTCGGTTTACGTAGATCTCTTACTTTAAACCAGCATAATTCCTGCCGCAAACCTACCCGTATCTCCTTTTCTTGCAGAGAAAAAATGATTGTTGTTTATGACTGTACATAAATGTGAAATTTCGATCTGCGATGGCAATACGCCGAATTCCAGCAACTGAACTTTGTTCGCTTTCCAGAGATCCAGTTTTGCTTTATTATTATGTTGCGCGATCAATAAACCGCTTTCCTTTCCAAATGAGTCATGTACGGATTGTACTACTTCTTCGCCCACTTCATAGGACTCCTGGCAAACGGAAGGTCCGATAGCTGCATAGAGATCTTCTCCTTTTGTACCAAAGGTCGTGCGCATTTGGTGTAATGTTTTTTCAAGGATCCTAGCGACCGTTCCCCGCCAGCCGGAATGAACAGCCCCCACAGCATTATTTTTTTTGTCATATAAAAGAATGGGGGTGCAATCGGCAGACATGACAGCAATACAAATTCCCTTTGAGTTTGAGATCAAGGCATCTGTTTCGGAGACTTCTTCTTTTGAAGTTTCCGGAGTTACCCGAACAATCCTTGTCTTGTGAACTTGGGACGGAAAAACCAAGTGAGAATTTTTTACACCCATAGCTGTCGCTAAAAGATTTCTGTTCTGTTGAATTTCTTCCCTGTCAGGCAAGCTTGAGTAGCTAAGCGTAAACTCTTTAGTTGACTGGTGAGAGGCTCGGTCCGTAACAAAATGTCTTATAGTAGTCTCTTTGGACAGGCCCTCAAACTGCCAAAGGTCAAGACCTTGGATAGATACTTTTTTCATATATCGACTTTAAAAAAATCCTGCTTGCAATTTGACCTAACTTTAAACTAATTAAAGTCTGTCTATAAGTAGCGATGTTAAAAAATATTTCACGCAAAGGGCGCAAAGCGAATTCGCAAAGGACGCAAAAAAGATAGTTTTCTGCGACCTTTGCGTGTCTTTTCTTTGCGGGCTCAGCGTGAACCTGTCTTTATAGACAGCATCTAATTATAATTCAAGCAAAATTCGCGATTGACACCGAAACTTTCATTTGTTTTAAACGTTTGATTAAAATATCTGATTAATTATACAGGTACCTTATATTGAAAAAAAGCATGGCTAAGAAGAAAAGTGAAGAAGTTGATCTATCAACAGCAGAGAAAATTAAAGAAGCAGCACAGAAGGTTTTCATGCAAAAAGGATATGCAGCGACACGAACACGCGATATTGCTGAAGCGGCCGGTATTAATCTGGCTTTATTGAATTACTATTTTAGAAGCAAAGAAAAGTTATTTGAGTTGATCATGTTCGAAAAATTAGGGAAGTTTTTCGGGTCCATCGTGCCGATATTAAATGATGCCGATGCAAGCTTAGACCAGAAAATTATTGCTTTCTCAAATAACTACATCGATGTTCTTACTGCAAATCCAGATCTGCCGCTTTTTATATTAAGTGAGATCCGGTATAATCCTGAGCAGTTTGTAAATAAATTACCAGTGGCAAAGGCGTTTGAATCGCATTTTGTAAAGCAACTGCAGGAACGACGGCCTGATTTGCATCCCGCCCACTTCTTTATGAGTTTGTTGGGGATGACTGTCTTTCCCTTTATTATGAAGCCGATTTTTCAGGCTTCCGGTATGATGGCTGAAAAAGTATTTGCTGCGAGAATGGAAGAGCGGAAGGCGTTGATTCCCAAGTGGATGAATGCTATGCTAAAGGCAAAGTAAATTTTTTTACCCCAAAATTAAACAAATGATTAAAACATCCGTTTAAACTGTATCATCCAGAAATTATGAAACAAATAACACTCTCCATTTATCTGCTTTGGGCCCTGGGATCGGCTCAGGCTCAGGGGCCACTGACCATCGAAAAATGTTATGAGCTGGCAACGCAAAATTATCCGTTGATAAAACAACGGGAATTGATTTCCAATACCAGGGAATATTCAATAAGCAATGCTAACAAGGGAGTCATTCCGGTGATAACAATAAACGGGCAACAGACCTATCAATCTGATGTTACCCAAGTTCCTTTTCAATCACCGGAGATGAACATAGAGCCCCTTAGCAAAAATCAGTATAAAGTATACGCGGAGGCGACTGGTAATTTATACGATGGCGGAATTATCAAAAATCAAAAACTGTCTCATAAAACCACAGCACAAATAGATGAGCAAAAATTAGAGGTAGAACTATACAAGCTCAAAGACCGCATAAATCAATTGTTCTTTGGCATACTTCTACTGGATGCACAAGTTGATCAGAATGAACTATTAAAAGACGATATTCAACGTGGCCTCCGGAAAACAGAGGCGGCTATCCAGAATGGTGTCTCTCTGAAAAGTAGTGCCGATGTATTGAAAGCGGAATCTTTAAA
Organism: uncultured Chryseolinea sp.; assembly: GCA_964484845.1. GTDB lineage: Bacteria > Bacteroidota > Bacteroidia > Cytophagales > Cyclobacteriaceae > Chryseolinea. The sequence continues at coordinate 11,220 of CAZAHL010000084.1, forward strand.
AGTAGATCAACGCACGATAGAATTGAAGGCAACGCGATCAGCTTACGTGGAAATGTTGGGATTGTTAACAGGACAATCTTTAAACGATTCAACAAGCCTGGAAAAACCCACGCGCGTCCTTGACCTACGTGAGATCAACAGACCCGAATTATTGCTGTACGACTATCAGCGCAATGCCATTGATATTCAAAACAAAATATTGACAACAAGAAATCTTCCAAAGCTTTCCGCTTTTTTCCAGGGAGGTTACGGCAGACCCGCGTTGAATATGTTGAACAGCCAGGCGGATGCCTACTATGTTGGCGGCGTCCGACTAAACTGGACAATTTCAGGATTCTATACCCGCAAAAAAGAAAAGGCATTGTTGGATATCAATCGCAGGAACCTGGATTTGCAAAAAGAAACGTTTTTGTACAATACGAATATTACGCTAAAGAATCAGGAGGGTGAAGTAAACAAACTGCAGAATATTTTATCGTCCGATGATGAGATTATTCAATTGCGTGAAAAAATTAAAACTACAGCTTCCGCACAACTGGAGAATGGCGTGATCAATTCAAACGATTACCTGCGGGAAGTTACTGCAGAGGACCGGGCTCGGAAAGATAAAATCATGCATGAGATACAATTACTATTAGCGCAATATAATTTACAAACTACAGCCGGTATTTAACCAAACAACAAGAAATAAATCACCTTTATCATGAAAAAATCAAGTCTTCTTTTACCCATCTTGATCGTATTGAGTGCCTGCGCATCGAATGAAAATGCTTACGATGCATCAGGCACATTCGAAGCAGTAGAAACAATTATCTCTGCAGAAGCAACTGGAACCATTCAGCAGTTCAACATCGAAGAAGGACAAACGTTAAAAAGCGGTTCAACGATTGGGTACATCGACAGTACACAGTTGTATCTCAAGAGGAAACAACTTCAGGCCCAGGTCCGTGCGGTCCTTAGCAAGAAACCAAATATTTCAGCGCAGCTAGCGGCCTTATTGGAGGAGCTTCAACACGCTGAACGGGAACAAAAGCGTGTTGCTAATCTCCTGAGATCGGATGCCGCTACACAAAAGCAAGCAGACGATGCTACGGCTCAAGTAGCCATTATCAAGAGACAAATTGCTGCTCAGGAATCTTCCCTGGGCGTTACTACGGCTAGCATTCGTGAAGAAACGTTGCCCCTTCAAGTTCAGATGGAACAACTCGATGATCAGCTGGAGAAATGTAGAATCATAAATGTTGTTAATGGAACAGTACTGACAAAGTACGCAGAAGCTCATGAGACAACTTCCGCTGGTAAACCGTTGTATAAAATTGCTGATTTATCTACTGTCATTTTACGAGCCTATATAACGGGTGATCAGTTACCCAGTGTAAAACTAAATCAAAAAGTCACAGTGCTTGTAGATGATAAGGAAGGGAAATATAAAGAGTATCCGGGCGTCATTCAATGGCTGAGTAACAAAGCGGAATTTACTCCCAAAACAATCCAGACAAAAGATGAGCGTGCCAATCTGGTTTATGCTGTTAAGATCGGCGTAAAAAATGATGGCCTGTTGAAAATAGGAATGTACGGAGAAGTTAAATTGTGATCTATGGAAGCCGTTGCAGTACATTCTATTTCAAAAGTTTACGGTAAGGAAAAGACCGTAGCCGTGGATAACGTTTCTTTTTCTGTAGAGCAGGGCGAACTTTTTGGATTAATTGGCCCGGATGGCGCAGGTAAGACAAGTATCTTCCGCATGCTCACTACGCTGCTATTACCCGATGGAGGAGGCGCAACGGTAGATGGGTATGATATTGTAAAAGATTACAGACAAATCCGGAATACCGTAGGATATATGCCGGGTAAGTTTTCGCTCTACCAGGATCTGACGGTTGAAGAGAACCTTCATTTTTTCGCTACTGTATTTGGAACAAGCATTGAAGAAAATTACTCCTTAATCAAAGATATCTATGTTCAGATAGAACCCTTCAAGGATCGCAGAGCCGGGAAATTGTCGGGGGGAATGAAACAAAAACTTGCGCTGTGTTGTGCGCTGATTCACAAACCCACAGTCCTTTTTTTAGATGAACCAACTACCGGTGTCGATCCTGTTTCCCGGAAGGAATTTTGGGAAATGCTGAAAAGATTGAAGGCGCAAGGAATTACCATTCTTGTTTCAACGCCTTACATGGATGAGGCGACTCTCTGCGATCGCATTGCTTTAATCCAAACAGGAAAAATTTTGTCAATTGATACACCGGAAAAAATTATGAGTGCTTATCCGGATCCATTGTATGCCATCAAATCGGATACGATGTATCCGTTGCTTAAGCAGTTAAAAGCTTATGACCATACCATCAATAGTTATGCTTTTGGTGAGTATGCTCACGCTACTTTTTCCGATAATACTTCTGAAAATGAAGTCATAGAATTTTTGCAAGGTCAGGGTTTAAGAAACATCGTCCTTCGTAAAACCCAACCTACCATTGAGGATTGTTTTATAAAACTTTTGAAGAACTAATATGCAAGAAACAGTTATCAAAACGGAAAAGCTAACAAAACGATTTGGCGACTTTATAGCCACGAATGAAATATCGTTTGAAGTTTATAAAGGTGAAATCTTTGGGTTTCTCGGTGCAAACGGTGCAGGAAAAACAACTGCTATGAGGATGCTTTGCGGATTGTCCACGCCATCCTCAGGAGGTGCTGTTATTGCAGGCTATGATGTCTACAAGCAGACGGAGCTGATCAAGAAAAATATTGGCTACATGAGTCAGAAGTTCTCGTTATACGATGATCTGACCGTACTGGAAAACATTCAGTTTTTTGGAGGCATCTATGGACTTACAGATAAACAATTAAAGACAAAAAGTGAGGAGTTGGTAGCACAATTGGGCTTGCAGAAGGAAGCCAGAAAATTAGTGTCATCCCTACCGTTGGGATGGAAGCAGAAATTATCTTTTTCGGTAGCCGTGATTCATGAACCAAAAATTGTGTTTCTGGATGAACCTACGGGTGGGGTGGATCCCGTTACCCGAAGACAATTCTGGGATTTAATATATGAAGCCGCCGACAGAGGGGTGACTGTTTTTGTCACCACACACTATATGGACGAAGCTGAATATTGCAACCGTATTTCTATTATGGTGGACGGACGAATTCAGGCATTAGATACACCTTCGAATTTGAAAACCACTTTTCATTCAGACTCGATGGACGATGTTTTTTATCAACTGGCGCGGGGTGCAAAACGCGGCGATTAAAAGTAAATGCCATGAAACAATTCATAACCTTCCTCAAAAAAGAATTCGCCCACGTACTTCGTGATAAAAAGACATTGCTGATTCTTTTTGGCATGCCTATCATGCAAATCTTGATTTTTGGATTTGCTCTGACCAATGAAGTAAAAAATTCAAAAATTGTTATTGTTGACAACGCGAAAGATATTGCAACGCAGCAAATTATTGCAAGGATCGAAGCTAGCCGCTATTTTGAAATTGAAAAATCGATGATCAGCGCCAAGGAAATCGAAGCTGCTTTCCAGGAAGGAACAATCAAGCTAGCGGTTATATTTCCCGCTGATTTCAATAATGATTTGTTGCATCAGAATAAGGCGCAGATCCAGATCATTGCAGACGCCTCTGATCCGAATACTGCCAATACGTTAACCAACTATGTTTCTGCTGTTATCCAGGATTATCAAAAGGATATGGATAACATAACCTCTACCTCTTACCGGATCGTACCGGAAATGAGAATGTTATATAATCCCCAATTAAAAGGCGCTCATAACTTTGTGCCGGGTGTTATCGCGCTGGTGTTGATGCTGGTATGCGTGATGATGACGGCAATATCGATTGTACGCGAGAAAGAAATTGGGACGATGGAGATTCTGCTTGTGTCGCCTTTCAAGCCTATCATGGTGATGGTCTCTAAAGCAGTTCCTTATTTAATTCTTTCACTCATTAACGTAGCATCCATACTTCTCCTAAGCGTCTTTGTTCTGGACGTGCCGGTAAACGGAAGCGTTCTGCTGTTATTCGCTGAAAGTACATTGTTTATTATAACGTGTCTTACGTTGGGCATTTTCATTTCCGTGAAAACAAGTTCACAACAAGTCGCTATGCTTATTTCATTGATGGGACTGCTATTACCTACCATTTTATTCAGCGGTTTTATGTTTCCGATCGAGAATATGCCGGTGGCTTTGCAACTCTTTTCGAATATTGTGCCCGCGAAATGGTTTTATATAATCGTAAAATCGATCATGATAAAGGGTGTTGGATTTTCAGGCATATGGAAAGAAACCCTTATCCTCTTTGGCACAACGATCTTTTTATTAGTAGTCAGTTTGAAAAGTTTTAAAATACGACTTGCATGAGAACGATACGATTTTTACTTCAAAAAGAATTCAGGCAAATATTTCGCAATAAGGTCATTCTTGCGATGATACTGGTTATGCCTGCGATTCAATTAATGATCTTACCCTTGGCCGCAGACTATGAGGTAAAAAATATCAATATCTCAATCGTTGATCACGATCATTCTTCCTATTCTCAAAAGCTTATCTCCAAAATCACAGCTTCGGGATATTTCAGGCTTACAGGGTATAATGCCTCCTTTAAAGATGCCTTTCATTTAATTGAACAAGATGCGGCGGATTTAATATTGGAAATCCCGCATGGATTTGAAAAGACCTTGATCCGCGAAGGGGAACAGAAAATGTTTATCGCTGTAAATGCCATTAACGGTGTAAAGGCAAACTTAGGCGGGTCCTATCTGAGCAGTATCATCAAAAATTACAATGACGATATCAGGCTTGAACTCATATCACCCACACGGGTTATACAAAACCCGAGTATTGAGATTGTTTCTTCAAACTGGTTTAACAATTTGCTCAATTACCGGGTATTTATGGTGCCAGGCATTTTGGCAATTCTCGTTACCATGATCGGCGGCTTCCTTTCTTCCTTAAATATTGTAAAAGAAAAGGAGGTAGGGACTATCGAACAGATCAATGTAACACCAATTAAAAAACATCACTTTATTCTGGGAAAATTAATTCCATTCTGGGTTTTAGGAAATATAGTTTTCTCAATCGGACTTTTAATCTCGTGGCTGGTTTATGGTATTGTACCCGTTGGAAGTCTTATTGTGATGTACGGATTCATTGCTGTTTACCTTTTATGTGTTTTAGGTTTGGGACTTTTGGTATCCACTTTCTGTGAGACGCAACAACAGGCGATGTTTATCATGTTCTTTTTCATGATGATCTTTATTCTCCTGGGAGGATTATTTACGTCAACCGATAGTATGCCTGAGTGGGCGAAAGCCATCTCCCAATTGAATCCCGTTACTTATCTCATCAGCGTCATGCGGATGGTGATGCTAAAAGGAAGTGGATTAATGGATGTGCTTGGACACTTGCTCATCGTCGCCTTATTCGCCGTTATATTAAATACATGGGCGGTCCTGAATTACAAAAAAACGTCGTGATGGGACGTGCGTTAATTTTTCAGGCGTCGTTGCGCCCAGCCCACTCGTACACGCGACAGAAAACAAACTAGTAACGGACGACTGAACGACTTCAAAAATTAATTTTTCTTCGGACAACAATAGACTTCGCTGGCAATTGGGGCAAAAGAATTTCCAGAAAAACTTTCACAAAACTTTTTAGAAAACTATTACAACGAAGCCCGCGATTTTGTCTCACGACTTCGGGCTCTTAATAAATAGTCCATTACCAAGAGCGCACTTAGTGAAATAAAAGTTATTTGATACAAGGAGGGGACAGACTTTACATGAGTCAAAATAGTGTTCAATGCTTTGCCAAAATTAATAAAGTATGGAGTTAAACCATTAGGTGACGCTGATTCCGATTGGGAGAAACCCAGACAAAGAACAACAAAGGCCACTGTGGTAGCAAAAGCAATCAACCATACCTTTTTGCTGATGATGGGTCTATGGATTATGTTGAAGTCAGCAGCTTCCACCCGGGCCATTACACCTTGTGTGAAACCCGGACGTGGTTTTTCTATACCATTACGTTTCAGCAACGATTGCAGTTCAGGGTTAAAAAGGGCTTCGTGCTGTACTGCTATCTCTTCCATGACTGTCGCTGTAAAATCGCGCGAAGGCTTATCCAGCTCCACTTTTTGAATATAGAGTTTTAGTATGTCGTTTTTACTTACCTTTTTCATTGGTAATGTCAAGTTTGTTTTTTATTAGAAACTGCAGTTCACGTTCTAATTTTTTCCTTGCCCGGAATAATTTTATTTTAATATTGGCAAAGGACAATCCTGTTATGTCACAAATCTCCCTCACGGTATTTTCATTTATATAATACAGGGTGATCAGCAATGCTTCTGTTTTAGGAAGTTTCTGAATCGCTCGTTTTACGTGTAGTTGTTCATCTTCGACCTGCAATTTTTCCAGCTGTGATAGTGTATAGTCCTGAGTATAATTTTCATGAAGTACACTGTTAATGGATTGGGTTTCGATTTTATTTTCCTTCAATTTGGAAATTGCTGTCCTGTACACAATGGTATATAACCAGGTGGAGAACTTTGATTTTCCTTCAAACTGGTGGATCTGCTGATACGCCTTGATAAAACTCTCCTGCGCAATATCCTGTGCATCCTCTGCATTAGCTACTATTTTTAATGCGATGGTGTATGCCATGTATTTGTATTTATCAACAATAAATGAATATGGAGCAAGATCCCCCTTTTTTATCCTTCTGATATAATCTTGTTCTTCGGCATTCTCCATCCAGAGATAAGAGCAGAGTTTTGGTCATCTGGTTACAAATTAGTGTATTTCTTTTGCGCGAAATTTTTTTTTCACAAAAAGTGTATCCCCTCCCTGAATATTTCTGTCTTATGGCAAGATTCATGATCATTACTAAATTCTAAAAATTATGCAAGACATAACCAGAGACCTGTTCGTATCGATTGCCGCGCTCGGAGGAATATTTGGAATAGCCTACGTGTTTTTGATGACACGTTACAGAGAACGAATGTCCATGCTAGAAAAAGGAATAGACCCCGTTCTGTTTACATCCAAAAGCAATTCCAAATCTCAGACACTGAAGTTGGGAATGCTCTGTGTTGGGGTCGCCATTGGAATTTTAGCAGGAAATCTATTATATAAAAATGATTGGCTTGATGAATCAGTGGCTTACCTGTCGATGATTTTTCTATTTGGAGGCACAAGCTTAATTCTAAATTTTATCATTGATAGAAAAATCAAAAACTAGTCAATTTTCAGAACCCAAAAAATCAATAAACCATGAAAACCTCGATATTATTGTTTGCAACATTCCTTTTTTTTTGTGCATTTTCCAATTCTTTATTGGCTCAATCAGAAAAAAGAAATCTTACAAGTACGATTTTATTAAAGGACAGCCTTTTCTGGGTAGCCTATAACAATTGTGATATCGAGATCATGCAACAATTCTTTACGGACGATATAGAGTTTTACCATGATAAAGGTGGCTTGACACTGGGTAGGGAAAATCTAATCAGGAGCGTGAGAAAAAATCTATGCGGAAATGGAAATTTAAAACTAAGAAGGGAGGCGATCAAAGAGAGCATTAAAGTCTTTTTTTTACAAGGTTCCGATACTATTTATGGGGCCATTATTTCTGGTGAACACGTATTCTATATATTGGAAAAAGGGAAGGAGGCAAGATTGGATGGTTTAGCAAAGTTTACTAATGTTTGGATTTTAACTGACAACGTCTGGAGAATGTCTCGTGTTTTAAGTTACGACCATGGACCCGCACCATTCATGAACCATAGAAAAGTAATAAAAGTGGCAGACAACATTCTTGATCAATTTGCTGGGCAATACGTAGCCCCTCATTCCGGTATATGCAAAGTTGAAAGGGAAATTGATCGATTACATCTATTTATAAGAGACCAAAAATATATTCTTTACCCACAATCTGATAACATCTTTTTTACAAAAGAAAGAGACTTAACATTTGAATTTAATAAGAACGAAAATGGAAAGGTTTCAAAGATGACAGTACGCGAGAAGGGAAACGTTGTGGACGAAGCAGTAAGGAAAAACTGACCTCATCGACTCATGGTAATAAAGTCAATTTCCGAACATTTAACAATAATACTACAGGTTGATACGTATGGGAAATGACAGCAACAAATTGGTCTAGTGTTGTGTCAACACTGTTTTGACATACTTAGAACCTAGCCGTGTGCTGTGCGATACGCGTCACGAGTGCCTGATCAAAAGTCTCAAGCTACAGGCCTCAAGTTGTTTCAGTGATTTATTTAATAGACTCAATTATTTTCTGTGTACAGCACGTATCGTGTAGTTGTTTGGCACAACCTACTTGCAGCTCGTAGCTTGAGGCTCGTAGCTCACAACTCCAGGAACCTGAATTACACTAGAGCTCCCGTTAAAATCGTTAGAACAACGATAGTTGAAAATTCGGTCTTACTACTTTAGATCTGACAGGCCGGACAACATAACCCGGTGTGTTATTAATGTTATATACTTCCGTCTCTTCATATCGCGAAGCAATAATGATCTCGGTCTTTCCTGCACTTGGACTAAAAAGATTTTTTACGATCGTCGGGCAATTGTTGTTTTGTGACAAGTGCGATAAAAGTAAATGACTCATGAATGGCGGCTTGTGTTCAAGAAATAATTTCAACGCTTGTGTGTTTGATAAATGTCCATTCCCTCCCCGTATCCGGTTTTTTAAAAAATAGGAATAACTTCCCTTATCCAACATCTCTTCGTCGTAGTTAGCTTCTAAAAAGGCAGCGTGACATTTTTTAAAATGGTTGATGACATGCTTGCATGGAAATCCTATATCTGTAAAAATGCCAACATTCACGTGATTACAAGTCACGATAAAACTGTGTGGGTCACAAGCATCGTGAAATTTCGGAAAGGGGGTTATGCAAAGATTACCAACCATAACAGGTTGGTAGGGCAGAAATTGTTTAATAAACGGATCTTTTATTTTTAATCTTCCTTCTTGTAAAGTACCGTTTGTTATGTAGACGGGAAGCTTATACTTCTTTACGAGAGACCTTACTCCCTTGATATGATCGGAATGTTCATGTGAAATAAATATCGCTTTTACTTTTTCAATCCGTAACCCCAATCGATTCATCCGGATGACAGTTTCTCTGCAGGAAATGCCGGCATCAATTAAGATAGCTTCTTTCCGATTGCCTACATAATAGCAATTCCCGTTACTTCCAGAATTCAATGAGGCGATATCCAATGACATACTCTTACGATTAAAAAATGCCCTACTTTTTCTTTCCTAATTCATTTCTCAGTTCTTCTATCAGATCATCCTTGTCGGGTAGGATGGAAGCGGAAAGATAATAACAATCTTCTAACGGATACCCGAAATGTTTAATCGTTTGCCGTTAACGGGAGATATTACATTGACATTACCAACAATCCCCTTCTCCATATTTTGTTTTAGAAACTTAAAGGAGGAATCAGTTGCCAGTTCTTTGAATACTTCCCACATGCTTTTGCCGGTTAAATCGGATCCGCTGTTCCTTAAATTGATTTTCCAAAGTCATTAACAAAAAGATAATTCCAACTAAAGTCAATTATATAAATCGAAAATTTCAACTTGTTAAATTGATCAAAAGGGTAGTTCGGAAAATGTTTTGTAGTCCGCGATCGGAAATTTATGCATCGTTCAAATAAACCGTTTCGTTTAAAGTTCGAATTAACGGTGTTAATTTAAAAGATATCTTTATAAAATCTTTATACTAAAATCTGCAGTGTGGTGCAGCTGGGACCAGCATTGCATGAACTGTTAGGGGGTAGACTGGTAGTCCTCATGCTTTTAGTATTGTACCATGTGGGCGAACTCGTCGATAGTCCTTAATGAAACATGTTTGTTGAATAGGAAGCCGTGTCACGCACTCCTATTAAATGATCCGAATTTGAACGAATCTTTGACAACATTTGAGCAAGTTTTTCATGTTCTTCCCACCATTTTTGCGTTTCCTCTTACAATCCGTAATATTTAAACTATAAAATGTTGCTATGAAAAATCAGATATTCCTTCTAATGCTGTTGTTACTATCCGCTGGCTTACTACATGCTCAGAAGAAAGACGACAAACAAGGCGCGAAAAAAGCAATGCGCATTCCCATGATTGCTGATCAATGGGACTTTCAAGAGGGAAAAGTTGAATTCTTAAAGCATAAAAATGTTTCAGCGATGAAAATCCAGCAAGGCGGTGGATTGGTGACGCTCAAGAATTTAAACTTTTCCAACGGTACAATCGAATTTGATGCGGAACCGATGGATGCTTCTGCCTCACCCTTTGTCAGTGTCTATTTTCGTTATCAGGACAAAAACGAAAATGAATGTTTTTATTTGCGGGTAGGCCGGGAAGACAATCTTAAGCGTAACGACGCAGTGCAATATGCTCCTGTCATGAAAGGTGTAAATCTTTGGGATATGTTGCCCCATTATCAAGGGCCGGCGCATCTGAACAACAAGGACTGGAATCACATTAAGCTAGTTGTCTCAGGCATGCAAATGCGAGCGTATGTAAACAACGTCGCGCACCCTGTTTTACAGATCCCTTACCTGGAAGGAAACTCAAAGCAGGGTTCTATAGCGTTTGAAGGTTTTGCAACATTTGCCAATCTGCTTGTGAAGCCTGATGCCGTAGAGGATCTATCGCCTGTCAGAGGTGTTGACATGACGGAGCACGATGCGAACTATATCCGGAATTGGTCAGTTACGCAACCTGTGCCTTTGACGGAAGGTCGGGAGTTGATCAAGACAGATTTTCCAACATCACAGACTGCATGGGATTCTCTTTCTGCAGAAAGGAATGCTCTGATTAACTTAACTCGAAAGTTTGGCGTTGAAGGGCGAAGGTATGTCTGGCTGAAGAAAACCATCCGTTCAGCTACAGCACAACAACGAAAAATCAGTCTGGGATTTAGTGATGAAGTTTGGGTTTTTGTCAATGGACAGATGGTGTACGTAGACAAAAACTTATACCTGCAAGGCATGCGTAAAACTCCAAACGGCCGCTGTTCTGTTGAGAATTCTTCTTTTAACCTTAACCTTAAGTCAGGGGAGAATGAATTGTTAATGGGTGTAGCGAATGATTTTTACGGCTGGGGTATTATCGCCCGCATTGAAAATTTGGAAGGGATTGAGTTAGTTAATGAATAATGTTTCAATGTCGTTTCTATGTTAAAATCCTAGCACACACGAGGTATATTTTTATTTT
>CAZAHL010000085.1:0-22456 GCA_964484845.1 uncultured Chryseolinea sp.
GTACTTCGGCAGGTGTTATGCGCAGGCTGGCCAGTTTCTCAGGGTTTAACCAGATACGCATTCCAAAATCATCCCCCACTGAAAAAATATCACCCACGCCTTTTACGCGCAGCAAAGGATCCTTCAGATAGATATTTGCAAAATTACCTAGAAACGTTGCGTCGTGTGTACCGTTCGGCGAATATAATGCCAATGCCAGAAAGATACTTGGATTTCGCTTACGCACGGTCACTCCCAGCCGCCTTACGATCTCAGGCAAAGATGGTTCAGCCACGCTTACACGGTTTTGAACATCGAGCGTGGCAATGTTGATATCCGTTCCAATGTCAAAAGTTACGGTAATGCTACTGGCCCCGCTACCCGTACTGTTGCTTGACATAAATGTCATTCCTGGTGTACCGTTGACTTGAGCTTCTATCGCGGTCGTGGTAGTCTGCTCCACGGTCTGGGCATCCGCCCCAATGTAGTTGCTATTAATAGAAACTGTAGGCGGTGTGATATCAGGATATTGGGATATTGGAAGGGTACTCATGGCGATCAACCCAACCAGGACAATTACGATCGATATGACGATGGCGGTGACCGGTCTTTTTATGAAAACATCTGCTATCATGCGTTCTTACTATAAGTATGAATTTCTACTATAATTTATTTACCGGCTGCCGCGGCAATGCTCACTGACGAACCTTCACGAAGGTTTTGAACTCCTTCCGTGACTACCGTTTCGCCCTCTTCTAAACCGGAATTGATAATCACCTCCGTCCCAATCTGTTTCCCGAGCGATACTTTTCGCTGCGTTACCTTGGAGCTATCGACGACATAAACAAAGAATTCTCCCAACTGCTCATTAATTGCTTTATAAGGCACCAGCATCGCTTTTTTCGAAACGGCTGACAACACCCGCAGCGTTCCGCTCATACCGGCCCTTAAAGCATGATCAGGATTCGGGAAAGTAACGCGCATCTTTATAGAGCCTGTTTGAGGGTCGACCGCACGGTCAATAACGCTGAGACTTCCAAAGGAAGGGTATACCTCATTTCGAAAAGCCAGTCTAAAAGTAGAATCACCCTTGAAAGGTTTTTTACCGAGTAGTTGAGTAAATCTGTAAATCTCTTTCTGATCAACCGAAATGTCTACCGCTATTGGATCGTCGGATGAAATAGTATTGAGCAACGTTTGCCCTGGTGATACCGATGCCCCTAACCGCACCAGGGATAATCCAATAGTACCATCGAAAGGAGCAACAATTGTCGAATACCTCACATTTGTTTGAACACTTCGGACGGTTGCTCTTGCAGCGTCGACTTGTTTTTGAGCCGCTATATAAGCCGCCTCCGCATATTCCACCTGTTGTTTGGCTATAGCATCCTTCTTAATGAGTTCACGATACCGTTCTACATCCTTTTCGGCTTTTATCAAATTAGCTTCATAACCTTGCAGATTTGCTAATGCCTGCTGATACGCAGCCTCGGACTGCTGCTGATCAATTGAATATAATTTTTGCCCCTTTTTAATTTCCTCACCTTCCTTGAAATGAATGGCCGTAATATAACCGTTGACCTGGGCACGCAACTCTACTTCATTTAGCGCACTGAGAATAGCCGGATACTCATCATAATATACAGCATCGGATGCGCTCACTTTTTTTACGGTTACGGGAACAGGAGGAGGTCCCTGAACCGGAGCTTGATTTTTATCTCCACATCCACCTAACAGAAACACCAACCCGATGACGCTATAGAAATGTAAATTTTTTACTGACATATGATTTTTGAAAATATTTTTAGAAATTAATTTCACCAAGTGCACGTTGTACGTCCATTTTACTTGCTAGCAAAAGATACAGTGCATTGAAATAGTTTATCCGTGTTGTGCGAAGATCCGATTCTGCAATGGTTACGTCAAGATAGGGTCTGATTCCATTTTCATATTGCAGCTGTATGACATCGTATACTTCCTGAGCCAGAGTCACATTTTCTTTTTGCGCGAGGTATACTGCTAAATTACCTTTATAGGCAGAAAGCGCTCGCGTATATTCTGCTCCGAGATTATTTTGAAGATCGGTGAGACTCAAGTCAAGTCGCTTCCGGGTCCATCGCTCCTCCTGGATCTTCGCAGTACGTTTACCACCCTGAAAAATCGGGAATGCCAGCGTAGCCCCGACATATGAATAGGGATATTCCTGATGATACAACTCTCCAAATTCATTATTTTGAAAATTGAGATTATAAGCACCGAACGCGTTCAACGACGGCAAGAACGCCCAATAACTGTATTTTACATTTGCGTTTTGAAGTTCGCGCTGCGTATACAAAATCTTATAGTCGATGTGTTGCGTATAATTAATAGTTTGGAGCGTATCGAGTGAAACTTCACCTTCCATTTGGAGTGTGTCGTATTGAATGCGAAGATCGCTTTGCATGGGGTACCCCATTAAAGTTTTCAGATATTCCTTTTTAAATTTTAGCAATTCAGTATTTGTCTTTACCTCAGCCTTTGCATTGCCCAGTAATATTGTTGCTCTTTTATAATCTGTTTTATCCGTGAGCCCTGACTCATATCGGTTGAATGCAGTAGTAAAACTTCGTTGCAACCGTATGATCGATTCCTCGCTCACTTTCAGTTGCTGAGACGTTGCCAGTAAATCGTAAAACGCCTTGGTTACATTCACCACCACATCGATCTTGCTACGGCTTGTCTGCTGGCTTGCCTGGATCCTGACTTTAGATGCAGTGCTGCTTGCAAGTAAAGCATCGCGATTGAAAAGGTTTTGTGTTGCCGTGAATTGTGTGGATGAAGTATTGTGTACACCTGAGGGAACGGCCCTACCGTCAAACACCACAGTTTGTAAGTCTATATTACGCTGATAGTTGTAAGTAAAATTAATTTGTGGATACCAATCTGCGAGCTTACCCTTGATAATTTTGTTGGCAATCTCTTCATCGATCTGTGCCTGCCGAACAGCCGGTTGATGGGTTAACGCGTAGTCAACGACTTTCTCCAGCGTGGCCACTTGTAAAGTACTGTCGCGTGTGTCCTGCGCCTCAGACCTTGGAGTTATTAAAATGAGTAGAATGATGCAATAAAATAATCTGTATACAAAGAATGGCATATGTACTAAATCTTTATAAGGGTCTTTTTGTTACCGGATCTTTTGAAATAACTTCCGGCATTTCCATATTGAATATGGTGCGGAAAATAATGCGTTTTCGTTCTATCAAAAATTTGCGATACGCAGTGTCAGTCAGACCATGAATAGCTTGAATTACGGATCTAGCTAGCAATGGATAATTGCATAGCGACACCAGGTTAACCATAAAATGCTCTGCCGATATCGGGGCAATGTTTCCATTTTTTATTTCTATTTCCAGATCTTTCTGAATGAGATCACTCGACTTTACTTTATCCTTTGAACAAAACAATTTGACTTTATCAGGTCGTCGTGCGATTTCGCTGATAATGAAATTGTCTAGGTAAGGATACGCAATTCCATAATCTACCACTGTATTAATATAATTCACGATCTTTTGATGGAACGGAAAATCCGAAGTCAGGATATTTCGAACACGATCCTTCTTTTCCTGAAGGGCTTCATCCAATAATATCTCCAACATCTGCTCCCGCGAACGGAAGTAATAGTGGATGAGGGCACGGTTTACCCCGGCTTCGTCAGCAATTTCCTGAGTGGTTGCGTTTAAAAAACCGTTTTTAAAAAATAGAATTTTCGCCTTTTCCTTGATCAGTTTCTCAGTCTGCGCTTCCTCTGTCCCCATTGTCTTTTTTGTTTAACAATTTTGTTAAAACGCAAAGTAACGCAATAAGGATTCGATTTTACAAAAAAATAAGTGTGCCTGAGCTGAAAAGAATGTTAAAACTTTGTTAATTATAATTCTGCGATCGATTGCATCATTCAGGTAAAGATTAAAACCTTGTGTCGACAATTCCGTGCGCAAACCCGAATGCGGTGATTGATATCTTTCAAAGCCATTGAAAATATTTTCTTGATCATCGTCTATTAGAAAACAATTTAAGGTTTGCTATGTTCTTAGGAATGTCTCCATGCGACACATTCTTTCCGGAATTCGTGTTACGCTCTTTTTAAATGCGACCTAATCTAAAATATTGCAAAAAAGTAGTGGGAAATCAAATCAATGAAGATTTAAGTTTCGTTCCCAAACCGGGGCTCTGTTTATGATTTTTTCTTCCCTTCAATGAAATAAGATCAAGCAAAAAAATATGTTTCGAAGCTATCCGTCAACGGACCGGCGATTGGTCGACAATTATTGGAAGTTAAATAAATTAGTTAGGGTTTTCGCCTTTCGTAAGCGTTCTTGGGTCGGAACCAGGAGTTTAAAATTGGATTGTTTTCAAGGGGGCGAGCCTACCCTGATTTTTAATAAATCAGGGATTTCGCTGATGTTTTCAGAGATAAAACAAGCCACTTTTGAGTCTGGATAAACCCATAAATTCGCTTACTATGAATTTTTTAACCTTCACGACAACCAAGCCTAATAAGGGACGTATTACCGTGTTTTCGAATCGTTTAACATGTTTTGGAATTAATGTATCGCTCATTATGCTCCTTAGTTTTTCAACATCCTTCGGACAGAGCTTGAATGAGAATTGGAAAAAAGATTTGAGTGTGTCGCTGGAGCAATTTTTAACTTGCACCAGCTCAACTGGTGAAAAATATCAATGCAGTACCTTCATAGGGGAATCAATCTCTAAAGTTTATAAGACCAATGCATTTTTCTCTGAAAAACTAAGCCGTTATTTGCGAATCAATGAGATTCCGAAATCGTTGGGCGAATCAGGTCAATGGACATCTCTGGGTTATGCTTATGACCAGGAAGCCTTAGCAAAGGCCCAAAATAGTGCGAACGCGCACAAGGCAGTAATTGCTGTTTACACAACGCCAACGGGAATCGGTCATATTGCCGTTATCCTGCCAGGCAAACTTCAATATTCGGGCTCGTGGGGTTTCAACGTACCCAATGCAGCTTCGTTTTCTTTTGCCGATGCAGGAAAATCTTTTGTCGACAAAGGATTGTCCTATGCTTTTGCAAAAAGCATGATTAAGGATGTTGTTCTTTACAGCAGGAATTACTGAGATAACGTAAGTAGTTATAGTTATCCGTTAATAGTTAACAGAGTGTAGATTCTAAACGTTGTGTCCTTTTTAACTATTAACTTTCAACCGTTAACCTGCCCCACTCCGAACCATTTGGGGAAATTATTCCTTATACTGCCATTATAATGGTATGAGAAGGAAAATCAAATTAAGCGTCTTAGATCAGTCACCCATTCGAAAGGGTGGCAATGCAGTTCAGGCTTTGAAGGAATCCAGCCAGCTTGTTCAGTTAACCGATCGGCTAGGGTATACTCGTTACTGGGTTTCGGAACATCACAATACCAACAGCCTGGCAGGCACTGCACCTGAAGTTTTACTGGCACATCTTGCCGGCGAAACCAAGCGCATGCGGGTCGGGTCCGGCGGTATTATGCTCCCGAATCACAGCGCGCTTAAAGTCGCCGAAAACTTTCGTACGCTGGAGGCGCTCTTTCCCGGAAAAATTGATTTGGGTATTGGTCGCGCACCTGGAGGTGACCGTATCTCATCACAGTTATTGAACCCCTCCAACACCTTTAGCGAACAAGATTTCATTCAACAATTGGTGGATCTCAAACATTTCCTTACAGACACCGGTGAGCGAAGTAATGTAAAGGCGGCACCAATTATTGAAACGGAACCGGCGCTATGGCTGCTCACTTCCAGCGGACAAAGTGGTTTGATCGCAGCACATTTTGGAATGGGTCTATCGTATGCGCAATTTATTAACCCAATTGGTGGACCCGAAGCCGTGCAGACCTACAAAAAGCTTTTTAAACCTTCAGATCAATTTGAACATCCTCAGGCAAGCGTTGGAATCTTTGTGATGTGTGCCGACAGCGTGGAAAAGGCAAATGAATTACAGGCTGTTATGGATTATCAATTACTCAACATGGAACGCGGTATCAGACAGGGCTTTCCTCCTTATGATGAGATTAAACATGTTCAATATTCCGCCGACGAAATTGCGCGAATTAAATTTAACCGTGGACGAATGGTTAGTGGAACACCCGAACAGGTAAAGGATAAATTAACCGATCTTGCGGATATTTATGACGTTGATGAAATTATAATCGCTACTATCACCCACGATTTTCAAGATCGACTTCGCTCCTATCAACTGATTTCCGAAGTTTTTGAATTGGATGAAGTAAGAAGCGAAGCAAGATTTGCATAAGTCGCTTCAATTATTACCACTTTTAATCACATACGTGGGTACGAGGATTCAAATGCAACGGCGTCCACATACGACTGCCTGACTACGGAAAAATTTCCAAGAGGCTTAACATTACTGATTTCAAAACAGGCCAACGTGTTCGCTGGGCATAATGTGATATCTCGTATTTGAATGTCGGTATTTCTTTAACAAAATCCGAAATAACAATGCTAGTAGTAACCATCAAGGAGGCTCCTACGGAGCCTGAATTAGCTATATTATTTTAGCTATAAACAGGGGGCTCCGATGGAGCCGGGGGATCAAGAGCTACTATCTGATGAGCTTGACCAATTGCACTGCTTAACTTTCCGGCAAGCAATGCGCCTGCTGCAGCCCCCAGGTTGATACAGCCAACAGCCCAGCCGGTACTGGATTCTCCAAGAACAAAATATTTTGTAAAAAATGGAACCGTTCCTGATATGATCACCATATCAAATCCAAATAAAATACCTCCCTAGGCAACGACTATGTTCGATCGTCTAAAAAAAATTGGTTCAATCTGGTGGCTTATGAACTTCGGGGTTTACTATTTCGACAACCTTGGTTCCTGCTGCGGTTGTGAAATTTAATCTGATTTTTTCTGCGATAACAGAACGGTTTAACTGAGTTAGGTCAGGATACTGACCAATGGAATACATACGGTGCGGATTAGATATTGATAAAATTTGCTCCAGCGGAGCATCCTGTTTGTAGAAAAATAATAATTTAAAGCATTAGGCTCCGTAGGTGCCTCCTAAAATCTTGAATGTCGTTATTTCTTTAACAAAATCCGAAAATAACAATCCGAGTAGTAACCCTCAAGGAGGCTCCTATGGAGCCTGAATTAGCGATATTATTTTAGCTATAAACAGGGGGCTCCGATGGAGCCGGTGGATCAAGAACTACTCTCTCAGGAGCTGTATCCGGTCGTCGAAAAAAATGGTTCCATCGAGGTAGCTTATAAACTTCGGGGTTTACTATTTCGACAACCTTGGTTCCTGCTGCGAATTGTGAAATTTAATTGATTTTTTTTCGATAACAGAACGGTTTTAACTGAGCTAGGTCAGGATACTGACCAATGGAATACATACGGTGCGGATTAGATATTGATAAAATTTGCTCCAGCGGAGCATCCTGTTTATAGAAATAATAATTTATCGCATTAGGCTCCGTAGGTGCCTCCTAAAATCCTCAAATGGAATATCAAATTTTTTTAGCAAGTCACGATATCCTTGTTTAAAGGTTTGATTTAGGTGATGAATTTCTTGATGCAGAATGTATTTTACTACGGCGTCAATATGCGAATGGAGTATGAAAATATGCCGGTCCTTTTTGCCAACTGAATTTTCTCTTTACCCGTTTTTGTCATTTTATAAACTATTACTTTCTACGGTGATAATGATCTTAGGCTGCTTCAGGTTCAATAACCTGTGACCATCATGATATGCAAGCCTCTTTTCTTTTAATCAAATGCAATGCCTTTGGAGCCGATTCCCCTATCCATCTTGTTTAATTTAGACCTTGGCTTCCCACCTTTAATATTAAACAATAACGATTGCTGAAAACAAAAAACCACATTCAACAAATCAATAAATGGTTATCTTTGCCGCCTTATTAAATAATCATGATTTCAGTTGACGCAGTTAGTGTGGAGTTTAACGGTTCGGCTCTCTTTAGCAATATCACTTTTAACATCAATGAAAACGATAGAATTGCTTTGATGGGTAAAAATGGGGCTGGAAAGTCTACCCTATTGAAAATTATTGCGGGCGAAAATAAACCTACCCGGGGAAAGGTCTCAGCACCCAAAGACGCCATTATTGCTTACTTACCGCAGCACCTGCTGATCGAAGATAATGCAACCGTATTCCAGGAAGCCTCCAAAGCTTTTGCGAAAATCCTGGATATGAAGAATCGAATGGATGAGTTTAACAGGCAGCTGGAAACACGTACGGATTACGAGTCTGATGAATATTCCAAAATTATTGAACAGGTTTCGGAGCTAAGTGAAAAATACTATTCGATCGAAGAGATCAATTTCGATGCAGAAGTTGAAAAAACGCTGATGGGACTGGGATTTCTGCGGTCTGATTTTTTAAGACCAACGAAAGAGTTTAGCGGCGGATGGCGTATGCGCATCGAGTTGGCGAAGATCCTCTTGCAAAAACCGGATTTAATTCTTTTGGATGAGCCTACCAATCACATGGATATTGAATCCATCCAATGGCTGGAAGATTTTTTAATTAACAACGCGAAGGCTGTAATCGTCATTAGTCACGATAAAACGTTTGTAGACAATCTGACGAACCGTACCATTGAAGTAACTATGGGGCGAATTTACGATTACAAAACGAATTATACCCACTACCTGCAACTGCGAAAAGAAAGACGCGAGCAGCAACAAAAACAATTCGACGATCAGGCGAAACAGATTGCCGACATTCAAGAATTCATCGATCGTTTTAAAGGCACGTATTCGAAGACCCTGCAGGTGCAGTCCCGTGTGAAAATGCTGGAGAAAATTGAGATCATCGAAGTTGATGAAGTCGATACCTCTGCTTTGAATTTGAAATTTCCACCCGCGCCCCGTTCAGGTAGTTATCCGGTCATTGTCGAAGGGCTGACAAAAAGATATGGAGATCATACCGTATTTAAAGATGCATCTTTTACAATCGCCCGCGGAGAGAAAGTCGCTTTTGTTGGCAAAAATGGAGAAGGAAAGTCTACATTGGTGAAGGCTATCATGGGCGAAATTGACTTCGAAGGAAAACTTCAGCTTGGTCATAACTCCATGATTGGATATTTTGCCCAAAATCAGGCTTCCGTTCTCGACCAAGACCTGACTGTTTTTCAAACAATTGATCAAACTGCAGAAGGTGACATACGCACAAAAATAAAGGACATTCTGGGCGCGTTCATGTTTGGAGGCGATACCATCGATAAAAAAGTCAGAATGCTTTCCGGTGGAGAAAAGACTCGTCTGGCGATGATCAAATTATTATTGCAACCTGTCAATCTTTTAATCCTCGATGAACCAACGAACCACCTGGATATCAAAACAAAGGATATTTTGAAAGATGCGTTAAAAGCATTTGACGGAACGTTGATTCTCGTTTCTCACGATAGAGATTTCCTCGATGGCCTAGCCAACAAAGTATTCGAGTTTGGAAACAAACGCATCAAAGAACACTTCGAAGACATTGGTGGGTTTTTGAGAAATAGGAAGTTGGAGAATTTGAAGGAGATTGAGCGAAAAGGGTAATCAGTAATCGGTAACCTGTAATCAGTGCTTCTCAATTGCCACGAGCTTTAGCTCGTGGTCTAAATTGCAGAGTGAGGCGGGCTTTAGCCCAATTCTGCTCTGAAATTTAGGCTAAAGCCACAAAGATTATATATCAAAAACCACGAGCTAAAGCTCGTGGCAATTGATGAGATAAATGAATGGGTATTACCAATCTCTAAAAGTGCACAGTATACATCAACACCGGCAGCATCGGGAGTTGATCGAATGATTCAATCTTATCGTTGTTTTCGTTGTAGAAGTATCCCAGCTTAGCCGAATTGTTCGTGGCATTTTGCATATCAAGTTTTAACTCCTGACTTATTTTTTTATTGTCAATTCGATAAGAGATTGCAATGTTGGCGATGAAGACATTATCCCCCTTTTTAGAAAACGCCTGATTCTCGTAGTCCACCGTCTCATCTCGGATTAGAGATTCCTCCAGGTTGATCGGAGTGTATCTGCGCGCCCCGAGAGAAGAAATTTTTGCATTGATCCCAATAACTTTATTCTTTTGTTTTTTGCTATTTAGATGCCATTCTTTCCCAATCAGCAAGTTGCCTACGTAATTACCATTGAACAATGTGTTTCTTTCCACACCGTCCATTGCTTTGTATTTAGAATCAAACACAGACGTTGTTAAAAGAAAATAATAGTTGTTGGCAAAGTATCGCTCCAACGTGATCTCTAAGCCCATGTTGCTGCCCGTGCCTTTATTGACGAGGGCGCGATCGGTAAAGCCCTCCATCTGATTGATTAAGGAATACGAACTGCCTGGGTTATTTTCAACGGGGATGTTATAAAGTTGCTGATAATAAGCTTCCAGTTTTAAAAATAGATTAGGGCTGAGTTTATTTTCATATCCTATCACATAGTGTCGTGCTTTCGAAAAGTCAAGCCCTTTGTTCGGCATGCTGGTAGTGCCATCTTCTGCTTGTACGATGCTGTAATAGTTCGTGAGCGTTTCCATTTTCCCGTGAATTCCAAATCCAGCGGTCAACGCTTGCAAAGGATGAAATTGCCACCTCAAGCTTGCACGTGGTTCAACCGAGATGTCATCGTTCATGGAGATCTTCTGAACGTGGAAGCCACTCACGACCGATACATCCTGCCAGGGCCTGTATTTCCAACTAACAAAACCCTGGTAGTGATCGGCATCACCTTTCATATTTTGTTCATTAACGAATTCATTACTCTCTTCGTCAAAATACTCGTTGTAAAAATCAAAGGTATGATGTGTATAGATGACTCCCGCCTGTACAGTATGCTTGGCGTTAAACTTATGGTTAAAAGTCGAAGCAGCTTTATATGAATTT
This sequence comes from uncultured Chryseolinea sp., assembly GCA_964484845.1. Classification (GTDB taxonomy): domain Bacteria; phylum Bacteroidota; class Bacteroidia; order Cytophagales; family Cyclobacteriaceae; genus Chryseolinea. The sequence continues at coordinate 10,902 of CAZAHL010000085.1, forward strand.
TTATCCAACTGCATATCTTCATCGCGCACTAAATTATTTTCTGTATTGGGTCTATATCCAAGGTAGCCACTGCCGTTCTGGGATACCGAAATACTATTCTGCAAGTAGCTTTTGGCATTGAGCGACCAGTACTGAGTTACTCCCACCACGCCCATGTTAGCTTTGTAATTTCCTTTCTCCAACAATATTTCATCGTTGTCATCGTCAAATTCTTCTTCGATTATGTTGCTCTTACCCCCTAGTCCGAAAACTGAGAATGTGCCGAATGATTTTGTAGGCAAGTTTACTTTAAAAGAAAGATCCTGATACTTCGGAACGCCATCAAAATCTACAATACCCAGGCCGTCGAGTATCGATAGGGTTGAGTAGCGATAATTTAGAAGGTACGAAGATCCACCTCCCTTTACGAAAGGACCTTCAATGGTTGCGTCCGTTCCCAATATCCCAATAGAAAAAGTATGCTCACGTTGCTCATTATTTCCTTTTCGTAATTTCATATCAAACACACCTGACAGCGCGTTACCAAATTCAGGCGCAAATGCTCCTGTATAAAACTCTGAGTTAGCAAGCATCTGGCTATTTAGGGTATTGATAGGCCCACCGGTAGCACCTTCGTCTGAAAAGTGATTTGGATTCGGAATATCGATGCCTTCCAATCGCCACTGAATTCCTTTTGGAGAATTACCACGAACGATAATCGAATTGTTTCCGCTGGGATCGACATCCACACCCGCATAACCTGCTACCATGCGAGCCGGATCATTAAAGGAACCAGCATAACGTTTTGTTTCTTCTACCGAAAATCCTCTTGCGCTGGTTAGTGCCATCTCATTCGCGATTTCGGATTTATCCTTATCGGCTTTAATTTCAATAGCATCCATCATGGTTAAAGATTCCTTCAATACAATATCCAGCACGGTTTCTTTTCCTGATGTCAGGAGAATGTTTGGGATCACCTTGTCTTCATATCCTATGAATGTAATGCCCAATGAAATTCTTCCGACCGGCACATTGTCTATTCTGAAATTTCCATCTACATCCGTTGTGGATCCAAGCGTGTTGTTGGTTTCGAGTACGATAACATTTGCACCGGGTAGAGCTGAACGTGATTCCTGATCAACAATTTTGCCTCTCACGGTCTGAGTTATGGTCTGAGCATTCAAACAATGACATAGCAACATAAAGCAGACAGCGTACCATGCTTGTCTTTTTGTGATTTGTAACATGAGTTTCGGGTTAAGTCTTGAGATTTAGCTGATTTTCCAATGAGACAACTCATACAGCATCTACCCTCATGCCACAAGAAAAAAAAATTCAAATTCCAAATATGCCCTCTTTCTTTAAACTTAGGGTTGCTCGATTTAAACTTTACTATGGACGTGATCATATAAAAAAAGGTCTGAGAAAAGTGTTACCCTTTATCAGACCTCTAGATAAAAACCAAATTCAATCTATACCTGTGAACTGTTTGATTCACTTATGTTTCGAACGGTAGGCAGTTCTGTTTTCCTTTTATACCATTTGAAGGCGGCTGTTCCAAGCGCAGCAAGCGCTAAACCAATGAGTTTGATGTTCTTTAAAAGCAACGCGAAGATCCCAACCTTTGCCAGCATTTTTCCGGCAACAAGTCCACCGATGGTCCAGGCGGCTACTTCATCCATATCGGGATTAAAATCAGCGTACTTATTGCCATCATCAAAATTAAAAGATGCCAGAACAGGAGCGATATTTTTCTGTACATCGGGTAACTCTGCCATAGATGATACTGCATTTAACACTAAGATGCCCTTCCTTCCTAATATGCGGACATTATAGTTTAACGTGGTGCCTTCGGTCTCGCCAAATTTTATCTCTTTGGCCCAATGCAAAACTTTTTTCTCAAGGTCATAATAAGGTTTTGAGGCCCATCCGATAATGGCAATGGATTCATAGCCAAGCTTTGCACGTTCCTCATTTGCCGAGGCCGCATCACTTTGTATTTCCTTCAACAATTCATCATAATCGATATCCTCGGCATCATCATCTTTTACATAACCCATCTCTTCATAGGTTATAATAAAAGCCCACGAGCTTTCGCCCGTGATATCGACATTTTCGGGAACGATCATCCCTAACGCCCCTGAGCCTTCCGGATTTCCCCACATTTCGTGAATGATATATTCCGATTGCTCTGCATCGAGGAATCGAAACCCTGCTGGAACGTTTAGCGTACCGATACCATCAGCCAGTTTTATTTCGCCATGCTGGTACTGGAATGAAGCCTCAAGACTATCAAAGAATAACATTGCACTGTCAATTTCAGTGGCGTAAACGGCTTGCACCATAGACAACCACACAATAAGCGCGACAACTTTTTTCATAGGGTTAAGTTAGTGTACTATGAAGAAAATGAAATTGATTTGAAAAATAAAGCCGTTGTAAGATTCAAAAACAGGTCAATACTTGCGTTCATTTCCGGGGTGATGAAACGCTATAACAAGACATAAATTGCATTTATAACACATGAATAGCCACAACATGCTTCCCCTGTAAAAACACGAAAAACATACCTGAGATTGAACCCGCCGGGAAACGTAAATTTTCAGATCTGCTTGATTAAACTGTTGAATAATTACATACATTCTTTCTAACATTGTGCAACAAACCACCTTATATGCAAGCCAACAGACGCAATTTTATCAGGCAGTCGCTCGCGACAGCGGCAGGACTAATTACCACGTCAGAAATCACAGCCGCTTCTTATCATGCAACCTCAAGGCCTATTTTTAGCGAAGAATCGGCACGATCCAATTCAAAGATTGTGGCCCCCATTCGCTTTTCTGTTATCGGATTAAACCATGGACATATTAATTCACAAACAGAAGTTATGATCAGAAACGGCGGTCAGCTCATCGCTTTTTTTGCAAAAGAACCTGATTTGGCGGATGCCTTTACAAAGCGATTCCCGCAAGCAAAGGCAGCGCGCAGCGAAAAAGAAATATTGGAAGATTCCTCTATTCAGCTAATTGTCAGCGCTTCAATTCCGGTTGATCGCGCGCCTCTGGGTATTCAGGTGATGCGCCACGGCAAAGATTTTATGGTCGATAAGCCAGGAATCACCACCCTTGAACAGCTGGAGCAAGTACGAAAAGTTCAAAAAGAGACCAAGCGTATTTACTCTATCATGTATAGTGAACGGTTCGAGAACCGGGCTACCGTTAAAGCGGGAGAGCTCGTAAAAGCTGGAGCTATTGGACAGGTTATTCAAACGATCGGACTCGGCCCGCACAGAATAAATTTAAAATCCCGACCAGAGTGGTTTTTTGATCGAAAGAACTATGGTGGTATTATCACCGACATCGGCTCTCATCAATTCGATCAGTTCTTGTTTTTCACGGGATCCACACAAGCAGAAGTAATCGCTTCCCAAACGGGAAATGTTCACTATTCACAATATCCAAATTTCGAGGACTTCGGGGATGCTACATTGCGAGGTAACGGCGGGGCTGGATACATTCGGGTAGATTGGTTTACACCGGATGGTCTTAACACCTGGGGTGATGGGCGGTTAACAATCCTTGGCACCGACGGCTACATTGAATTGCGAAAGAACGTCGATATCGCAGGACACGAAGGGGGAAATCATCTTTTCCTGGTGGATAAAAAAGAAACCCGTTACATGGATTGCAGCAAAGACACGCTCCCTTATGGAGCTCAGCTTATCAATGATATTACCAATCGTACAGAAACGGCCATGACACAGGAACATTGCTTTCTCGCTACCGAGTTAGCTCTTAAAGCGCAGAAACAGGCGCAAAGACTCGAGTTGAAAAAATAAGTTTAGGTCTTCATTGTTAGCGTTACAAATAGTAGAATAGAAAACCTGTTTTAAAACGATCTTACTATTTACAATTTTAACGCTTTCAGTCGCAATGTTTTATTTTATTCAAGTTGCTGAACAAACTGGCACTGCCTAGTACTTTTATCCTAGAAGTAAAATTTTTTACATCCGCTCTATCGGAGCTATAACAAATAATTGAATCATACGTATTTATGCATCTAGCAAGTGCTGACAGTCCGAACAGGACAGATTAGTACTTTAGTGCTATACATTTCTATTAATTGATCAACGATTATTGCAGCGGAAAAAATTTTAAACTTTGTATGGTGAAATTCGATGTACATGAAATTCTCGGTATGAGATCAAATACCGTGTTGGTTGAAAAAATGAGCCCAGCAAACATTCACACGCTCACTGAAAAACCGCGCATTGCAACCATTGATATTATGCGTGGAATCGTCATGGTCATTATGGCGCTTGATCATACGCGGGATTTTTTTCACACAGATACGGCACTGTATCAACCTACGGATTTGGATAAGACCTATCCCCTTTTATTCTTCACCCGAATAATTACTCATTTTTGCGCACCTACTTTCGTATTTCTTTCTGGTATTTCCGCAAGCATCAGCCGACAACGAAAATCCGTGAGTGAACTGTCCTTATTTTTAGTTACACGCGGCCTTTGGCTCATCGTTCTTGAGTTGACGGTCGTACGGTTTAGTCTAGTGTTCAATTGGTATTATGACTTCATTCTTTTCCAAGTCATCTGGGTTCTCGGAGCTTCCATGATTGTGCTAGCAGCACTGGTGTACCTTCCTCAAAGGATCATTCTAATTCTAGGACTCTTCCTGATCTTTGGACACAATCTGCTGGATATGATTCAACTTTCGCCAGAAGACAACGGTTATGCATGGTGGGCTCTTATTCAGCAATCGGGTTTTTTTGCTGTGACACCTGGAAATTTTTGTAACATAGCTTACCCAGTAATACCCTGGCTTGGGATCATGATGACTGGTTATGGAATAGGGTTTTTATATGATCCAAAGTCTGATGAAACAAAACGAAGGAAGACCTTGCTCTATGCTGGAATCGCGGCGATATTTCTCTTTCTTGTGTTACGAGGTATGAATGTATATGGCGACTCTAGCCAATGGACGGTTCAGAAAAATGGAATATTCACCTTCATGAGTTTCTTAAACGTTACAAAATATCCTGTATCCTTATTATATACGCTCATGACACTAGGACCCGTTTTGGTCATACTATCATGGATGGAACGCTGGCGAAAGAATGGGTTGCTGAAACAAGTACGCATTATTGGAAGAGTTCCATTGTTCTATTACATCCTTCATTTCTATCTCATCCATTTTTCCTCGCTGTGTGCCTACATGATTACAACAGGTACGTCCTGGTCAGAGCTTGATTTTCATTTCAGCAAAGGATTTGGTGGTATTCCGCCAGGTGCCGGGTATGCCTTAGGTTGGGTATACGTGGCTTGGATATTAATAGTAGTCGCATTGTATCCGGCCTGCAAATGGTATTACAATTATAAAAGTACACATAAGCATTGGTGGCTGAGTTATGTTTAATTGAATACGTTAAAGCAGGCTTTCTTAAACACTATCCATTTTTTTACCTACTCTCATTTGCTCATATCTTTTAAAATAGATCGTCTTCATTTAGCTATTGTCAGCTACTTAGAAAAATCAATCCTATTTCTCCTTATGAAAGAAAAATTTGTTCTGATATGCGTGGCCCTATTAATCGGGGCGTGCGATAGTCCTTCATCCAAGAGGACAACCTTAGAAAATAAAATTGAGAGAGGAGATGATATCTATTATCATTATTCCATTTGGTGGGCTTTTGTAAATAAAATTTATGATGGTACGCTTACAGCAAAGGAGTTAAAAACAAAAGGAGACATCGCCCTTGGATCTTACAATGCACTGGAAGGCGAGTTGGTAATGTTAGATGGCATACTATATAAAATAACTGAAGACGGTGTCGTATCGGAAGCAGGAGACGAAGAACTGATCAGTTTCGCCAACGCAGTATTTTTCGATCCAGAACAATCATTCAATATCGACTCCGTAGTTCATCATGCAGGAGTGAGAAATGCCATTAATGATCAACTAAAAACAAAGAACATATTTTATGCCTTTCGTATTCACGGTGAATTCAGCGCTATAAAACTAGGAGGCGTACCTAAACAAGAAAAGCCTTATGAAACTGGCCTAGATGTTTTGATTCCAGCGCGGCCCGTGTTTGAAGGGCAGAATCTAAGCGGGACAATTGTCGGCTTTTTTTGTCCGGAGTTTATTGGAAATATTAATGTAGCTAACTATCACTTTCACTTTATTTCGGATGATAAAAGACTTGGCGGACATGTTATGGAATTCACAGGTAAAAATTTGAAGGTGGAAATAGACCCTATCTATAAGTATATTTTCGAACTCCCTAAAACCGAAGAATTTATCAATGGCAAATTCGATAAGGAGTTTCAATATAATAATAAATAGTATTTATTTTCCTGAATTGCTCACGAAAGCAATGCTTTTGCTGTCGGGTGACCACGACGGAACGTTGATTGTTCCCTGACCACCATACAGATAAGCAAGTACTTTCGGCGCGCCTCCAGCCGTTGACATTAGCTTTAATGTTACCCTCTTATAGGAAGGATGGCTATTCACCGGTATGTCGTACGGGAATGAGATGTATGCAATCCATTTTCCATCGGGAGAAATATGAGGAAACCAATTATTATATTGATCAAACGTGATTTGCTCATGACCTGTTCCATCGGGTTTCATTCGCCAGAGCTGCATGGTGCCTGACTGGCTTCCGTTATAATAAATGTATTTTCCATCGGGTGAATATTCGCAGCCATCGACATGCTCACCCTTACCCGTATTTGTCAACATTACTTCTTTACCTTTTCCATCAATTGATTTTTTGTATATGTCATACGTCGGATTGTCGCTGCGCGTGGCTACATATACTACTTCTTTGTTGTTCGGTGCCCAGCCATGGAGGTAGGATGGCGTTTCTTCGGTAAGCAACTTAGGTTCTCCTCCTTCAATCGGAAGAACGTACACAGCGGATCCGCCACCAGGCCTACCCTCGAGAGAGCTGCTGATAGCGATCATTTTACCATTACTTGAAATAACATGATCGTTGTTAAGTTTGGTTACGGTGCCTGTATTTACTTTGGCAAGCTCCCCTCCTTCCGTGGGAATGGTGTAAAGCAACCCATCCATATTGATCATTAGCCGCTTACCATCAGGCATCCAGTTGGGCGCTTCAAAACGGCCGTTTTTTTCATAGATAACTTTTCTTTTTCCGTCAAAGACGTTCATGGTCTCTAACCGACATCCCAGCCATCCTTCTTTGCCTGGATTATAACTGTCAGCCACCGGACGATCTATGCGAACGTTCCACATTCTGCCTTGTTCAATAACATCTTTATTATGTGAAGAAATAAACAAGCCCACCAGAACAGAATCCTTAAAATTTTCCATTCTGTGAGGACCAATCATTTGCAAGGGTTCTCCGGGATGGGCTGCCCGCATAATGATGTTTTTACCGGTGCGCTCAAGTTGTAGAATCGTATAATTATTTTTCGGGGTAAAAATTTCGTCCTCCGGATCACGCATAAAAGCGCCACGAAGCTCACGCCATTGTAGTACGGTGAGGCCATCACCGTGCAAGGTAGCGTTGATGCTGGCAGCTTTTTCATCGTCGGATTCCCTGACCATTAATCCTATTTTTCTATGCAGATCAGTTCCTTTTCCACTAAATTCAAAATTGGCAGTGATTACAAAATCTCCCGTTATCTTATTATACAAATAGTTAAATTCATCCCGTTCGAACCAAATGTTATAACCAGCCCCTTTCAATGTGTACGACTGAGTTGCTTCATCGTACGTAGCTCCCCCTGCCTCTTTTGGTTTCCCAATATCTTTATTGTTGTTAAAAATTCCGATGGGTTTCTGCTGGGCGAACAGGGTGCTGCATACCAGGCACCAGACAATAACGGCGGCAAATTTCATAATTGATTTCTGGGTTTTGTGAAAAAAAAGATGTCTGTGTTGATCAAAGAGACGGATTATTTCCGGTTTTTTTAGTACCATTAGTGTAAACAGTTTATTGCTTCGTAAATTACTTTGCTGATTATCCGAGCCGACTTTACACTTCAGATCCATTCAAGATGAACAATTGTACTTTCCCCATTCTTATTTTTGCTATCTTCCTTTCTTTCAAAGCGCAAGCACAGCTGATCAGCGACTCTATAAAGGTCGACGGTAAATACCGGTTATTTCATTTTAATCCGGGGGCGATAAAGTCAGATGCGAGCCTGGTATTTATTCTTCACGGTTCAGGCGGAAATGGCAAGCAGATGATGAAAGGCACCACCAAACTAATCGAAAGGGCGCCTGCAGAAAATGCACTTCTGGTGTTTCCAGACGGCTATAAAAAGTATTGGAATGAATGCAGAAAAGCAGCAAGCTCCTTGGCCAATAAGGAAGACATCGATGAAAATACCTTCTTCGATTCCATGATCAAGTATTTTAAAATCAAGTACAAAATTAATGATCAACACGTTTTTGCTATCGGCACGTCTGGCGGCGGACAAATGTGTTACAAACTTGCTATGACCATGCCCGGCAAATTCCGCGCAGTAACCGCCCTCATTGCAAATGTTCCAGCCATTGATAATCTCGACTGTTCAGAAGCCAAGGTTGCCATTCCCATCATGATCGTAAACGGTACCGAGGATCCGCTTAATCCGTACGAAGGCGGAATGATGCAATCCGGAGATTTTATCATGGGGAATGTCCGTTCAACAGATAAAAGCTTTCAATACTGGGCAAGCTTAGCAGGTTATCAGGGATCGCCTCTAAAAGAATCTGTGCCAGACAACGATCCGACTGATGGTAAAATAATTGAGCGATATACCTATAAAAAGAAAGGTAAACCGGAAATCGTTTTACTGAAAGTTATTGGCGGAAAACATGATTATCCGAATGATATTGACGTTCATGTTGAGGGATGGGAATTTTTTAAAAGACAAATGTAGATAGTTTCAAGTTTAAGGTTTCGGGTTTGAGGTTCGGCTCGAGCTTGAAGAGTGCGGTTGATTTACGAATGATGTTTGATGAAATACGGCCCTAGCTCTTAAACAGGTTGTAAAATTCAACTTACGTCTGAAAAGATTAATGAGCCTGAGATGTAAACCGAGGATGATAAATAAATGGATAGTTTAATTGAGTTCGTGAAGAATTGCATCGATCTTCCTAAATCCGAAGAGTTAAAATTTTTAAAGCTGCTCAACGTAAAACAGATTTCGAAGGGAGATTATTTTATTCAGGAAGGAGAGATACCGAAAAAATTTGGTTATGTTCATCAGGGCCTCTTCCGATATTTCTACTTAAAGAACAAGGGAAATGAGGTTACCAAAAGTTTTATCCCGGAAGGAAATTTTGTTTCATCTTACTCTGCTATGATAACGCACAAACCTTCCGCCATGTATATTGAGGCGTTGGAGGATAGCATTGTGTACGAGATTAAATATCCAGAATGGGTTAAACTAAAAGAAGGAGATCCTTGCTGGAATCAATTACTGATTGCCTTGCTGGAAAAAGCCTTTACAATCAAAGAGACCAGGGAAAGAGAGCTCCTCTTATTGAGTGCAGATGAACGATACCTGATTTTTAAAAATGAGTTTTTGAATATTGAGAAAAGAGTCAAACAACATTTGGTCGCTTCCTATCTTGGCATCTCACCCGTTTCACTCAGTAGATTGCGAAAAACAAGTCATTAACCTATGTTAATGCTTGCGATCGGGTGACTCCCTAAGTTTGATTCTGAAACTATTCAATCAAACTTTATGCAAAAATTCATTCCTCCATTCTTCGTCCTTCTGTGTCTATTATCAATGTTAGCAATTCATCTGCTACTAAAAAGTAATCAACTGATTATGTATCCATTGAATTTGTTCGGAATAGTATTCATAGTCACTGGTTTGATCATGGTGATATGGGTGGGACGGTATTTTAAAAAAGTCGCTACCCAAATTCACACTTTTAAAACACCCATAAAGCTGGTCACTCTCGGATTATTTAAATACACCCGAAATCCGATCTATTTGGGTTTTACAATATTGTTACTTGGTTTTGCAGCGCTGCTTGGAACCTGGGTCTCCTTTATTTTTCCTTTGCTCTTTTTGATCGCTGCTAATTTTTGGTACATCCCAATTGAAGAAAAGAATATGGCAAAAGTTTTTGGCAACGATTACCGTACCTATCGATCCAAAGTAAGACGCTGGATCTAATCGGTACTTTGGATTTCCGTTCTGAACGATTAGGCTCTACTGTTAAATTGAAAATGGAAAACGCAACTTAAAGAAGTCCTTAGATACGCGACCTCTTATTATATCAACTTTATGCTCTTTGCAAAATTCTTCGGGCTAGATCTCTTACAAGCTCTGCTAAAGACGAAACTTTTTTCCCAGATATACATACATTAAAACTGACATTTGTTAGTTACTCAATAGCAGGCAGCTACTTTAAATTACATTTTTTTTCTTCTTCAAATGTCCGTTATAGTTGCATTGAATAATATGTCTGTTACCTTGAGCGAAATATAAAATCATAGCCAATCTCACATACGATCGTTGGTTTAAAATCCCAAAGACAATGAAAATGAACAAAGAAATTAAAAGAGAAGCTCAAGGTGCAGCCAAAATATTTGATGACCGAAGTGTCGAAATAGATTACGCAACGTTAGTTCCTGTTTTGAAAAAAGGGATGCGCGTATTGGACGTGGGTTGTGGAACCGGTGCGATATCAAAAGGCATTGCGAAATATGTCGGCGAATCGGGTTTTGTAGTTGGAATCGACAATACAGAAAATTTTATTCAAAGTGGAAAAGAAAGTTATGGCTCCGTACATAATCTGGAATTGATTCACACCGATCTGTTTAATTTCAAGCCAGACGAAAAATTTGACCTGATTGTCGCAGCCAGGGTTTTACAATGGCTGAGCAATCCGAAGGAGGCGCTGAACATTTTAAAGGAAATGTTAATACCAAATGGTCAAATTTCTATTCTGGATTATAACCATGACGCGCTGGAATGGAAACCTAATCCACCGGAAAGTATGGCAAAATTCTACAAAACGTTTTTAAAATGGAGAGCCGACGCCGGGATGAACAATCAAATCGCTGAAGACCTAGCTAATTATTTTAAAGAGTTAGGTTTTCATGATATTGAAGTATTGAATTCAGACGAAGTATATAAGAGAGGAGATCCCAATTTCGCTTCTAAAGTTGGAATATGGTCTAAAGTGGCGGCATCATCTCAAATGGTTGAAGAAGGTTACATCAAAGATGAAGACAGAATCCAAGCAATCGAAGAATACAACAGCTGGATCGATACCGATGCAGAATTAATGATCATGAAGTTAAAAGAGGTTCGGGGAAAAGTAGGATAAGATTGAGATAGCGAAAAACATTTCACGCAAAGGACACAAAGATAATTTCGCAAAGGCCGCAAAAGTTCCCGATTAAAGTTTCTGCGGTCTTTGCGTGAAACTTAAGAGTATAACACATAAATCGATACCGACGCCGAGTTAGTGATCATGTAGCTACAAAAGGTTAAGGGAAAAGTATAGAGTCTAAATCGGGTGCATTTCTAAGCATAGGATATTCCGTATAAAAATCAGACATTAGCTAA
>CAZAHL010000086.1:0-22197 GCA_964484845.1 uncultured Chryseolinea sp.
TTTTGCTAAAGGGCTTTTTTCATTTGAATGAATCTATACTTATTGGACAGCCCCAGATGTGCAACCTCAACACACTAGTATCTTGATAAATACATCCTGTAAATAACCTCAGAACATGATTTTGTAATTGTAGTCAAGGTGAAAGTGTGTACTAAAAGTAGATTTAAAATGATCTCCATTCTTGCACGAAAGATAAAATCTATGGGCCTAGAAACAGGACTACAACGAATATCTACAAGACACACTCGTTATCGATTCAGAGCCCAAAACGATACTCGTTACTGCTGATTACCTTAATGATGTCGGGACCAATTTTTGTCCGTAAGTTGTCAATGTAAAGTTTTACAGTTTTATGAAAGGGATAAATTTCGGATCCCCAGATATTATGAATTATAGTATCGAGCGTAATGGTTTTATGGCGATTTTGAGCTAAGAAAAATAGCAGTTCAAACTCCGCCTCACTTACGGTTACTTTTGAATCTCTAAAAAAAACTGAATTTGACTTCCGGTGGATATAGAGATCCCCAACGGTTATTTCTGAAAACCGCTTTTGAATAACAAATCTTTTCTTCAACACGGAGTTCACTTTATACATTAAGGTCCTTATGCCCATTAATTTTTCAATGTAGTCATCACCTCCAATGTTCAGCACAGTCTCCTGAAAAGCATTCCCGGCCTTCGCTGTAAGAAAGAAAATATAAACATTCTGAAAGGATGGTATGCTTCGTAGTTGCTCACAGAGTTCGATACCATTGATCTGTGGCATCATGATATCAAGAATAATCAGATCCGGCAAAAATTTTTTGGCGACCTTAATGGTGTTTTTACTGTTCGCGATGGTTTTAACCTCAAATCCTTCCTTTTCAAAATTATATTTCAAAAGCTCCAGAATATCTATATCATCATCCACGACCAGTATCCGGGAAATTCTCACTGACATCTTGCTTTTTCTGGTTTGTCAAAAATACCAATAGGAAGTTAATCACTGGTTAGTAAATAATTATCTTCTTATTAAATCATGGAACAGATTAACCGCGCGTTGTACCGCCTGCTCCGTGATGTTGCCATATTCCGCTGACACTTGTTGAGGGCTTTCAATCCAGGATATAATCTTATCCAGATTTTTACTCTTCACTTTTTTTAGAACTGGCACCCCCATCTCGCTGAGGGCAGCAGCGTTGTAATGTTGCTCGTATTGACCTTTCATCGGCACTACCATCAGTTTTTTATGAAGATATAACGCTTCGGCTGGCGTCTCAAAGCCGGCACCGCATAGCACTCCGGTGGCGGAGGCCATGCTAATGGTAAAATCCTCATTGTTAACCGGATGTACCGAAAGCTTTCCAATGCTATAAGATTTTTTTGCGTGCTTGGAGAAAATCTGCCATTTCACATGCGGTACTTTCGCTAATATGGGTACTAATTTTTTGTCATCATAAGCCGGCAGGTATACTGTATAATGACCCTGATCCAAAATTTTAACATCCCGGATTCTTTTGCGGATGACCGGTGTAAATATATCCGTATCAAAACCAGAAAAGTGAAAGCCCACAAAAGCATCTGCCGGGGCGTAGTTTTTCAATATCCAATCCCCCATAATATCATACGATTTTGGCCGGGGACATTTGACTGAACGCAAGGCCGCCTGATGACTTAGTGCAATACAGGGCACCCCCCTTTTTTTACAAGCCCAAGCGGTGATGGGCTCAAAATCGTTAATCACCACATCATACTTTTCAACAGGAAATTTTTTTATTTCCTTATATACATCTTTTGATTTGTTACGCGTAAATGTTTTTATAACGTCCACCCCACCATTCTTCCCAAAGTAAAAGCTCAATCCTTTCGATTTATACTTTACGGGAAATGAAAGTTTGATGTCGGCCTGAGCACCGCTTATGAATAGATCAAGATCTCCAAACTCTTTAAGGATTGGGATAACATCTTCGGCCCTGGCGATATGACCATTCCCTGTTCCTTGTATCGCATACAATATTTTCATTTTTTAACCATTAAAAACTGGTTGACAAGGTCTTTGAAAATGAGATCATTATCCAGGTTGTGCTTAATTTTTTTTGGTAGTTTTATGGACTGGGCCTTTTTATCCTCCCGGTATCTATAGATACTCCAATCTATTCCATTGTATTCTAACGCCGTCAGATTTTCAATCCAGTCGCCCGAATTCAAATAAATTACTTCGCCTTTATCAGTCTGTATTTTTTTTAATTCCGGCTGATGAATGTGTCCGCAAACTACGTAATCATAGTTATTTTCGATGGCGATATCTGCTGCTGTCCTTTCAAAATTGTTAATGAATTTGACTGCCGATTTGACACCATCTTTCACTCGTTTAGACAGTGAAATTTTTTCCCTTCCTATTTTTGTCAGGCACCAATTGACAACGGCGTTGATTATGATCAGCGCATCGTACCCAACAGCACCAAGCCTTGCCAACCATTTCGAATGCTGCATGGTCACGTCAAAAACATCACCATGAAAGATCCAAACCCGTTTGCCATTTAATTTCAACACTACTTTGTTATCAATGCGAAAAGATCCAAGTCTAAAGCCCGAAAACTTCCTAAGCATTTCATCGTGATTACCTGTCAGATATATTATGCGCGTGTTTTTGGCGAGCAGGCCTGTGATGTGCTTTACAACTTGCATATGGGACTTCGGCCAGTAATGTTTACTGAATTGCCACATGTCGATGATATCGCCATTAAGAACAATTCTTTTCGGCCGGATTGTTTTGAGGTAACGAAGCAATTCCTCTGCATGACATCCATAGGTCCCGAGATGGATATCCGATAACACGACAAGTTCAACGTCTCTTTTTATTTTTCTACCCATTTAAAACCCTCGGCTGACATCGTTTTGCTCAACTTTAATACAAATGGAATGGCGGTTAAATGTAGTTAATAAATGAAAATTTGAGAGATTTAAAAGATTACATAATTGTTACTAATCTAAGGTGTTCAAGTGTTGGGGTGTTCAAGTGCTGAGGTTTCGCTCCTATTAAGCGTTGCGGTTCGAACAAGTGTTTAGGTATCTATGGGTTTAGGTGTTTGTGGTTTTCGTTGTGAGTTTCGAAAATAAAAATAGGCTCATATCTTTAAATGCACAGGCACAACTCCTAAACACGTAAACACACAACCACTGCAATCCCGCGCGGAATATGAATTTACCCTGCACAACGTCGGCTTCAATGAATGTGGTTAACGCCCGCTTTTACTTTCTGCTTTCCACCTTCTGCCTTCAGCTTATTGTAATCAACTATTTCGCAACTGATCCCAAGGTCCAGTAATTGCGAGCGTCAGCCCTTGTTGTTGGATATTTACAAAAAATGTTTTACCAGATGGGGAAAAACATGCCCCGGCAAGTTCTGACGTTGAGCCTATGTTTCTTCCTATATTGTAAATCTTTCCCTGTGGGGTTATGCCTCTAATGTAGGAATCAGCTGAATCTTCTACCAGAATAACATCGCCCCATGGCGATATAGTAAGATTATCACAATATTTAAGAATCTCCGTGTTGTTGGGTTCTGCAAATAAGGTCAGTTTTCCGGGAGACATTTTCTCTTCATTCGTCCCTTCTTTGATGCTGGGTATGTATTTGAAAACCTGTCCCGATTTCTTTGTTCCTCCATTCGTACATGCAAAATAAACTTCATTTTTTCCAAACCACATACCCTCACCTCTTGCAAATAATGCAGCGCCCTGCGCATAACCTCTAAGTCGCAAATCATCACCTGGTGATTCAACCTGCGATAAAGTAATCCATTCAACATCCAGGGCATCCCCAACTTTAACCAACGCTTCCGTCCAGTTTCGCGTATCGAGGCTTTTTTGACCTTTTATGGCTAAGGTTTGAAGTATTCCTCCTTTTTGTAATTTCCCTTTCTCCTTGGGTATAAACCTATATATAAGACTATCCCCCCGATCTTCGGTCTGATAAACAATTCCTGTTGTCGGATCCACACAAATCGCCTCGTGATTAAATCGCCCCATTTCCTTTAATGGTACCGGGCTTACTAGTTTTCTATTTGCAGCAGGTATTTCAAAGTTATAGCCATGATCTATCTCGGACGTTGCACCTTTGACTGCCGTATCTTCTTCACAGGTGATCCAGCTATTCCACGGCGTTGGACCGCCCGCGCAGTTCCGGTACGTTCCTGCTAAGCTTAAAAATTGCTCATCAACGACCTGCTTCTGTTCATCAAAGATTACAGTTGTTGTACCACCCAGACCAGGCGTTTTACCAAAACCATAATCAAACAAATTATCCTTGGTAACCTTGTTGAACAAAGCCATGTCTTCCCCATAAGGCCCGTTTTTCGGAGCGCCAGGACTATTCTCATGGTTCCTCACAAGGACTACTTTGTTCCCTACATTAAACGCGGCCATTCCATCTGCATTTCCGGGAACCAGAAACCCGTCTGACATTTTCTCGCCCCAGGTCGAAATTATTTTAGCCTCAAATCCTGTAGGGAGTTCGAGCCATTTGTCAATGACTGGATTCATTCGGTTTTCCATTGCTAAAGCAGGCCGGGATAGGAATTGGGATAATCCTAAAAAACCCGCTGATACAGCTACCGATTGCTTAATAAAGCTTCTTCTTGATTTCATAGTTTACAAATTTATTGGAGTTGTAACGGGTTACACCGTTGGTATTTTTTATTGTTAAATATAATTTGAAAATTTCCAGTGGGACTCAATGTTGAATCATAATATCAGTGCTGATACGACGTAAGAAAATCCTGACCCAATGTATAAATTTATGTAACGCATCTCGCTGACGAGAAAGCTTTTTTAAAATCTAATGAAAACAAATTTAACAGCCCATACATTACTATAGCCTTGACGTTACTTTAACCAGTGGAAATCCCCATTTGGCCTTAAGAAAACTAAACCCTTTCAGGCCGGAAAGGGTTTAGAATCAAATTTTCATTTAGTCTAATCTCGATTCGTTTAACTCGGTACTTGAAAAAGACCTAGCGTTTCCTGCATTACAAACGTGTTCCGATACGAATTGCAGC
This sequence comes from uncultured Chryseolinea sp., assembly GCA_964484845.1. GTDB lineage: Bacteria > Bacteroidota > Bacteroidia > Cytophagales > Cyclobacteriaceae > Chryseolinea. The sequence continues at coordinate 5,039 of CAZAHL010000086.1, forward strand.
TCGTACCGTACGTGAAATGTTCATTAACTAATCTGCAAAAGCTTAGTGAACCACTAACTTAAGCTTAACACAGAGTTTCATTTCCTCTTTCTATTTCTCTTTTATTTTGGATTCCATTAGGCCTGGAGAAGGCTCAATGGGAAAATTCATTCATCCATAATTTCTAAAAATTTTCTATGAAAAAATTGTACGAGCGACTCCGTCCGGAGCGCCAACTGCTAGCACTGGGGTTAAACTCCTTTTTGGTAGTGGCATTGTTATCGTTTGTCGGCCTGCCAACGCAAGACGTACTGGCAAAAGGCTACATGTATCAACAAGGAATAGTAGTGACAGGAAATGTAAAAGACGAAGAGGGCGCGACGATGCCTGGAGTGAACATTCTGGAAAAAGGGACCACCAACGGAACAGTGAGTGACGCGAATGGTAACTACAAACTAAATGTGTCATCGTCAAATGCGATTCTGGTTTTTAGCTTTGTTGGGGCTGAAACAAAGGAAGTGACGGTAGGAGATCAATCTGAAATTTCCGTGTCGCTGGCCGCAAGCTCTGTGTCATTGTCGGAAATTGTTGTAATCGGTTACGGTACACAGAAAAGGTCAGATGTAACAGGTTCCATCAGTTCGTTAAAAAGTGAAAGCTTTAATCAGGGGATAGTAACAAATCCGGGACAGCTTTTACAAGGCAAAGTTTCCGGTGTAAATGTCACTAGTGCAAGCGGTGAGCCTGGTGCTGCGCAAAATGTCATTATTCGCGGTGTTGGGAGCTTGCGTTCTGGAACACAGCCCCTCTACGTAATCGATGGCTTTTTGCTCGACAATTCCTCTCAGGGTTTCGACAGCAACCCTCTAAACTTTCTCAACCCCAACGATATTGAAAGCATGGACGTGCTGAAAGATGCCAGTGCTACAGCAGTATATGGTGCCAGAGCATCGAATGGGGTTGTAGTAATAACCACGAAGAAGGGAAGATCTGGAAAAACTCAAATGAATTTGTCAGCGTCCACCGCCTGGTCGACTATGTCCAATAAAATTGACGTATTCAGTGCCGACGAGTTTCGCGAGGTAGTACCAGCCGAGGGTGGAAATTTGACTGACCTTGGGGCAGATACTGATTGGCAGGACGAATTGAATCAAACAGGCGTGTCAAAACAGATCGATTTTTCCATCGGCGGAGCGGCCACTGAGAAATTCTCCTACTATGCTTCTGTAGGTGTTCAGGATCAGGAAGGAATCTTGCGGAATAGCAATCTGGAACGTTATTCCGGGAAGTTAAACATGACTCAAAAGGCATTCAACGGCAGGTTGAATATCGATTATAATCTTTTGGCGTCTCACACAGAAAATTTACGCCCAGGTATGGGGTCCACCATGACCGGTTCCAATATAAGTGGTGGTTCCATCGTAAGTGACATGCTCAGTTTGAACCCTACCATTCCGGCGTATACCAACGGTGAGCCTACCTTATTGCCTACAAATGCCTTAAATCCTTTGAAAAGGTATGAGATATACAGTGACGAGGCCATCAATAACCGTATTTTGACGAGCATTTCACCGTCAATAGAAATACTCGACGGCCTTGTTTATAAGCTCAACCTTGGTGTTGACTATTCCACAACAAACAGGGACCAGCAGTTCGAACCCTATCCGTCTGTTGTAAATGAGTCCAATATTTCAAATGGAGCATTGTCCACGCTTAATAGCTCAAATACTAATAAGCTGGTAGAAAATACGCTTACCTACAATTGGCATAAGAACGTTCACAACGTTACACTATTGGCCGGTCATTCCTATCAAAGCTTTTTGGAAGAAAACAGAACCTTTAACTACAATTACTTCGCCAATAACAACATCGAACCTGAGTACCAGGATCATAGCAGTCCAGTGCCCCCTACCACTCCGGGTACACCTACAACAGTGAGTGCGTCCGCCGTTAAGAACGAGCTGCAGTCATACTTCGGAAGAGTGAACTATTCCTACGCCGACAAATATCTTTTTACCGCAACACTTCGTGCCGATGGATCCTCCAAGTTTGGAGCGAACAACAAATATGGCTACTTCCCGTCAGTTGCTCTCGGGTGGAACATCAGCAATGAAAATTTCATGAGCAGCTCACCTTTCAGCAACCTGAAGCTGCGTGCAAGCTGGGGTCAAACCGGTAACCAGGAGATTCCGTCCAAGATCACAAAAGCCAGCTATTCGGAAGATCGATTATTAACAGGCAATCAGAGTTATAGCACTTATCCCATAGCACCAAACGCCAATTCAATTGCCGCCTATCCATACGGAATCGTCTTCACGCGTTTGGCGAACCCCGATATACAATGGGAGGTATCTACCCAATTTAATGTCGGCATTGATTTCGCGATTCTTGATAATCGTTTGAGTGGCAGTTTGGATTACTTCGCAAAAGAGTCTTCTAATATCCTATTAGAAGTTACTCCAGCCGATCCCGTTCAGCCTACCGCTACCTACTGGACCAATGTCCCGTACATGAAGATCCAAAACAATGGTATCGAACTGTCTTTGGATTATAACGGCAATGCCGGTGGCAACTTCTCCTACAATATCGGTGGTAACGTAACCTACATTCAAAACGAGGTAAAAGACTCGCCCTATGCAGCAGTGCTGGCAACTGGCGCGGCCCAGGGTGCCGGTCAAACAGGGGCGACCATTAATGGCTATGTCAATGGCGAGCCAATAGGCGCATTCTATATGTTTCGATTTGACGGCATTGGTGCCAACGGACTTAACGCGTTCAGGGACATTAATGAAGATGGTGCAACGCTTGACAATGACCGCAGCGTGGTCGGAAGCGCGATTCCAAAGTTTCTCTATGCTTATCACCTGAACTTTAAGTACAAGAATTTCGACCTGGGTATTAACTTCAATGGCGTAACAGGAAACAAGATTTATAATCATACTGCCATGAGTCTTTTTGCCAAGGCGCAATTGGCTAAATCCAATAATACTACAGACTTTGCTATTCAATACCCCAGTGAGGTGATCTCCAACTCCAATACAGTATCCACACGCTATTTGGAGAACGGCTCTTTCCTGAGATTGAATAACGCAACGCTGGGCTACAGCCTGTCTTCAGATAAGATCGGATTGTCGAACGTATTGCAAAGTATCCGTGTGTCAGTGACGGGTCAAAACCTGTTTACGATAACAGATTATTCCGGATTTGATCCTGAGATCAATACAGGATCAACGATAGCAGGAATTCAAACTTTTGGGATAGACTATTTTACGTATCCTAAAGCAAGAACATTTTTGATCAGCCTTAACGTAACATTCTAGAAATCAATCAGAAAAAAGAAATCAGATGAAAAGAATTAGATTTAATAGAGCACTACCGATAGCAATTTTTTTGCTCGCATTTTTCGGGTGTACCTCATTAGAGGAAGATATTATTGACGAGTCTCTGACCGGCGCCGGCCAGGCAGAAGTTGTGAGTGGATCGATAGCGCCCGCGTATGGTCTTCTCCGTCAGGTATGGTTCCATACTGTGAATTTCGGACTTCAGGAGGTTGCTTCAGATGAGGCCATCCTTCCCTACCGTGGCGGAACAGACTGGTATGATGGAGGCAAATTCATAGCGGTTTACCAACATCTTATGACACCCAGCAATGCGCTGGTCGGGGATACCTGGACAAATATCACCATATGTCTATCCAGGGCAGTAATTGCCGAGGAAAGATTAAGGGCAGAAATTGAAAAAGGTAATCTGGACGCAGAGGATGCACTCTATGAAATGGTAGCCATGAATGCATACCTCAATATGCTGGCACTCGACAATTGGGGCCTGGTTTTCAAGAAAGAGCGTTCGGATCAGGTGTCCGAAATTTTGAGGGGACAAGATGCAATCGACTATATTGAAGGTAAGCTATTGTCGGTAGTGGATGTTATGAAGAATAACATCAATCCGGGCAGGCTTACCAAAGATGCCGTGAGTGGTTTGCTGGCTCGTCTGTACCTGAATGCTGCCGTTTATCGCGATCCCTATGGAACTCCTGCCTTCAAGAAGGAAGACATGGATAAGGTTATTCAGTATACAAACAGTATTATTTCGGGAGCTCATGCATTGTCTCCTGAATACTTCGATTTGTTCAGCGATAATAACCATACCAACACTGAACTTATATTTGCACTCGACCAAAGAGGTGTACTTGAAAGCGAACATAGCCGTTGGGCTTATTGGCCAATATCCGGTGACCAGGTTCCAAGACCAGAATTCCCGAGTACAAGAGGGACGGATGCTACCGCCGCTACACCTGACTTTATTAAGACCTGGACTGACGCCTATGGCAACGTAGATCCCGCCGATGCAGATGCTCGCTTTTTTAAGGAAAACACGATTATACCCGAAGAACTTAAAGATCTTACAGGGGTAACTCCAGCGAATGATTCGGAGCATTACTATTGCATAAAGGCTCAGGATTTCGAAATCGACAGGGGAATACTTCGTGGTATTATCTGGGGCCCGAGAAAAGATGCTAAAGGAAATATTATGACTTGCGATGATGGAGGGGTAAGGATATATCCTGTTATCAATAAAAGAACCAGTGGCGCAAACCTGCGGTATGTGGACCATACGCTTCAGGTTGATTTTACTGCTCAGGGTAGTTTACACAACACAGGTCACAGATTTTCGAAGTATCAGTTCAGCCATACGGCCAACAACTGTTGCTCCTACAGCAGCGTGGACGTTGTTTTGCTTCGTTTGGGTGAGATCTATTTGATGCGTGCAGAAGCGAAGTTGAGAAATGGTGACAATGCCGGAGCCCTGGCAGATGTCAATACGTTAAGAACTTCCAGAACCGCCCGCCCAGCACAAATTCCACAAGCTTTAACCGCTATTGATCTGGATATTCTTTTCCGTGAAACGGGATTTGAGCTGTACTGGGAAGGCCTTAGGAGACCTTATCAAATACGGTTCGGCAAATACGAAGGAACCTGGACTGGCAAGACCGACAGCGATGTGCACAAAAGATTGTTCCCGATCCCTCAGAAGGCAATGGACGGTGCTTCCGCTAAAAAAGGATTTCTAGTGCAAAATCAGGGATACTAAGAGTTGTCAGCCGATTAATAAAGGAGGCTAATCATTAAATGTCGAGAGCTACACTACAGCTTTCGACATTTTTTACCTGATGCAAGCCCAAAACCGCCCTTTGGGATAGCTTATCAAAAACTATCTTCTAATAATTGATACCATGAATCTCTTACATAAACACCTTACTTTAACGGTACTCGTTTGCCTGTCATTTAGCGCTCTAAGAGGCCAGGAGCTTAAGATGAATCAGACGCAGGTCATCGGTAGCCATAACAGTTACAAAATTAGTATTGAAAAGGCGTTGATGGACTTAATCTTGTCCGAACGTCCGGAAGCAATAGGATTGGACTATGCACACATTCCAATAACGGAACAATTGGATTTAGGCTTGAGAGGCCTGGAGATAGATGTGATTCATGATCCCGAGGGAGGTCGATTTTCGAATCCGAAAGGACTGGAAATGCTCAATGCTCAGGGAGTGGAGACTAAACCTTACAACCCGGAGGCCATGGGGGATCCTGGTTTCAAAGTGCTTCACGTACCGGATATCGATTTCAGGAGTCATTGTCCTACATTCAAAGCATGTCTGTCTGATATTAAAGACTGGTCAAAATTGCATAGCGATCACTTGCCGATCATCATTACTATCAATCCCAAAAGCTCCGGACTTGACAGGCCTGGTTTTGCAAAAGTCATACCTTTTGACAAGAAAGTACTGAATGCACTTGACAAGGAGATTCTTGAAACTTTTAAAGCTGAAGAATTGATTACTCCGAAGCAGATAAAAGGAAAACAAAAAACATTACGACAAGCAATCGTGGATAAAGGGTGGCCAGACGTTGCTATAGCGAGAGGAAAATTACTTTTCGTTCTGGATGCGGAAAACGAGCTGACAGAATTGTACGTGAGCGACGATGAGGACTATGCAAGACCCATGTTTGCCAATACCGACGTAGACAATCCACATGCTGCTTTTTTCATCATGAATGATCCCATCAAGCAGGAAAAAGATATAGCTGAACTGGTAAAACAGGGATTTATGGTACGCACCCGTTCTGACGCCGACACCAGGGAGGCACGAACAGGAGACAAGACCAGGTTTAAAGCGGCCATTCGGTCAGGGGCACAGGTGATCACTACAGACTACTACCTAAAATCATTGAGTCCGAACAAAGACTTTGAGATTGTTTTTGATGGCAAATACAGCCAGTGCAATCCGGTGCTTATAAAGGCATCGGCATGCAACTTGAAGTGAAGCCAATATTGAAAGCCGCGCAAATAAAGATTGTCAGTAGCTGTTGGAGCGTTCCTATTGAAATTGAAATCGAATAGGAATTAATTGAGGTGATTATAATGCCCGCTAGTTAGTCTCAATTTTTCATCGCCAATCAACTTCCAATGTTCCCAATATTTCTCTATAATGAGTAGCAACCAATCCTCCAAAACAGCTAACATAGTATTGCAATTAAATTCAAGTAGGTCTCCGATTTTTCGTTCCATAAGCATGTTAATTTTTTTTGTGCTTGGATACAAATTTTTCGGCAAGTAGTCCTTTCCATTCGTACATGCCGAAACTTCACATTAACGTTTTATTAAAATTTATGCAGATGGAGGATACTGCTAAAAGAAAATAACTGAAGAAATAGTGAATGAGAAGAGAGATTCAGGTTAACTGTTAATGCCATCGTTTGAACAATCCAAAATACAATAACACCGATTCAATTTTTTTTCGTTCGTTACAGATATATAAAGTCTAAGTTAATTTTAATAGATTTTTCTCCTCCATTAACGTGACAAAAATTTCATTTTCAGTAATCTCATCTAGCTCAACAGACGAATATTATGTCAAGATCAACACCAGCTCTATTAAAAGCTAAACAATAGTTTAACTAAAAATCAGCGACAGATAACGTATATATTATCTAATACGAAGAAAGATTATCATTTGGTTAAGTATGTTTTTTGGGGCGTAAGCATTGAATTTATTTAAAAGCTTTACAGCCAACTAAACTAACCAGGCATGAAAAAAATCTTACTCGTCAGTATTTGTATGTTGCTCCTAATGTTCCAAAAAAGTTGGGGACAAGCAACGAACGCTGCTTTTACAGGGTTGATCACGGATAATAAATCTGAGCCTCTCCCTGGCGCAACAATCCAGATAAAAAATGAGTCTACTGGATTTATAACCGGCACCCAAACACAACCTGACGGTAGGTTTTTCTTAAAACAATTGCCGCTTGGTGGACCGTATACCCTTACCGTTTCATCCATAGGATTTGCAACGATGAAGAAGAGTGGATATTCTCTCAATCAGGGAAGCACCATAACCCTAAACTTTGAACTGCAGGAAGAAGCAACGCAACTTCAGGAAATTCAGGTCCTGGGGAATTCGTTTTCAGAAAATGTAAACGGCTTTGGCGCTGTTACTCAAGTAAATGCTTCACAGATAAAAAGTCTTCCGCTGGAAGGTCGAAACTTTTCAAACCTGGTAAGGCTCTCTCCTCTTTACGGATCGGGTAGCTTAAGTGGACAACGGTCCGGTTCGATGAATATTAGCATTGATGGCGGAAATTTCAGAAGTCCCCTATGGGCAGGTACTTCTGGTAGCGGACCCTTGCAAATATCGCAGGAGGCAATCCGCGAATTCGAAGTTGTGACAAACGCGTATGACGTTACGATGGGTAGACAAGGAGGTGGCGCAGTTAATGCTGTAACCAAAGCCGGTACAAATACCTTGGAAGGTACTGCGTTTGCTTATGTGCGTGCCGATCAGTTATCCAGCAAGTACGATATTCGTGGGGTCCCCCGCACGCAGGATTTCTCTACCTATCAGTGGGGTTTTAGTTTAGGGGGTCCCATAATAAAAGATAAATTACATTTTTTCCTGGCCCTAGATCGTCAGGATGAAAGTCAACCGGTAAATATTACAGACATACAATCGGAAGCAGATGAGGCACGTGTGGGTATTAGGCGCGACACATTGGATAAGGCCATTCAGATAGCCCGCGATATTTACGGAGTAAGCAATGGAACGCAGGTCGGGCAATTCGGAAGAAAAACTACTGCGAATACGGTCTTTTTAAGACTGGACTGGACCCTCAACGATAAACATAAATTAACTTTTAGAAATAATTTGACTTCGTGGGATAATCCGATTAACTCAGGCGATAATTCAAACATTGTGTTGCGTGAAACTTACAATACCCAAATAGCAAGATCCTATACGGGGTTAGTATCTTTGCGTTCAGGTTTTAGTTCTAAGTTGACAAACGAAATGAAGTTTCAATATCAACATGAATATACTGCCCAGGAACCGAGTGGGGAATTGCCTTCACTTAACATACCACGTGCTATCGTAAACGTTACGTCGCCTTTTCCGACTGAAACAAACCCGAACGCTACAACCACACGAACATTTCAAATCGGTGGACAACGCTTTACTCCTGAAAAAACCAAGTATGACCAATTCCATTTCATCAACACATCGTACTTAACCGCGGGTAAGCTGGATTTTACATTTGGAACGGACACTTATTTTACGGTGCTTCAGGATGTATTTACAAGTGAGCTCAATGGACGGTTCTTCTTTAATTCATTGTCGGATTTTGAGCAGAAAAAACCTTCACGTTATGTACGTGAGGTCTATCTGCCAGGCGGAGAACCCTGGGTGAAATACAATGTGCTTGATGTATCCTTGTTTGCCCAGGTTGACTTTGATATAACACGTGACATTAAAATGTTTGCCGGACTCCGTTGGGACGGAACAGCCTTCCTGACAGGGGCTGATTATAATCCGTTGGCTGATCAGGAACTCGGTATCAAGACGAATAGCAAGCCTGCTGACTTAAATAATTTTCAGCCGCGATTGCAACTTACCTGGAATATCGGCGGACGGGATACTGATATAATTAAAATTGGTGCCGGCGCATTCTCCTCCATGGCGATGTATTACAATCAAGCTAACAACATGCTCTTTGATGGTTTGAAAGTTGCGTCCATCGACGTTCGTGCTAACGTACCCACTCCTGATTTTAACAGTTATCGCGAAGACCCAGCAACGGCGCCTGGTGTCCCCAATGGAACTCCTTACGTCTCTACCATTAATTCGGTGAATGAGAACTTTGAAGTCCCAATGAATTGGAAAGCAAACATCAGCTACAACAAGGTATGGCTACAAGGGCAACTCCGCACGGGCATCAACGTCCTCGCCACGAGAACGGTGGATAATTATGTTTATCAGGAAACTAATCTTGTGGACCAGCCGTATTTTCGACTGGATAATGAAGATAATCGCGGTGTGTTTGTGCCTGCCGATAAAATCAGCGCCAACGGTACGCTTAACTGGCAAGACTCGCGGAAATCCGCCTCATTGGGACGTGTGTTGGAATTAAATTCCGATGGCTATCTCGACCAGTTTGCCGTTATCGTGGATGCACAACTTAACATTGGAAAGGATGGCTACATTACAGCGGCTTACACCTTCAATCAAGCTAAAGACAATAGCTCATACAATTGCTGCGTTGCCAACACATCTACTTTCTTGCCGGTAAAGGACGATCCAAGAGCACTAAATGAAGGATATTCTGATACTCATTTTTCTTCAAAGCTAACGGTGAGCGCAAAAACCCCTTCATGGAAAGGTTTTACTCTGGGGTTCACTGCTATTGGCGAAGGAGGCACACGCTTCTCCTTTCATACCTACAGAGCAGGTACCAGTTTGAATGGCGATTTTAACGAACAGAATGATTTGGCATTTTTATTCGACCCCTCCGATCCCGCCACCGATCCGCAATTATCGGAATCCATTAATACGTGGCTTAGCAATCCTAACGTTCCAGACTATGCTAAATCTTACTACCGCGATAACATGGGTAAAATCGCCCCACGAAATGGTGGAATAAACCCATTCTCTGCTACTATCGATACGCGATTAACTAAAAACTTCAAGACCTTTAAGACGCAATCACTCGAACTCTCCGTAGACATTTTCAACCTCGCAAATCTACTCAAGAAAGATTGGGGCCGTAATACAAATCTGGGGCGTGAGCAGCGCCTTTTAAACATCCGGAATTTTGACCAGGCTTCACAACGGTACAGTTATTCATTGAATAGCAATACTGCAGCTGATCCGATCGGCGGAACCCCGTGGCGTATTCAGGTTGGTGCACGATACAGTTTCTAAAAAAATCTAAAAAAAATAATGTACCAATCTAAAAATTCAATAACGAGATCCAGCCTAACACTAACAGTTATTTATCTGGGTTGTATAATCGCTTCATGCTTAACGATGATTTCGTGTAATCGATCGGCGGTGCAAGAAGAAACGATAGATTCACTCGCAAATTTGCTCGATTCAAGGCGTGTTGTTCTTCCGAATGGATGGTCGCTAAGCCCGGCCGGCAAACTGTTACCCCTCGGTGATTTGCCTTTGAACCTGGTGGTGTCTCCTACAGGTAAATTTATGGCGGTCACAAACAATGGGCAAAGCACGCAATCTATTACATTGATTGATCCTGCTTCAGAAAAAGTACTCCACGAAGTAGAAATAAAAAAGTCGTGGTATGGATTGGCTTTTAACGATGATGAAACCCTCCTTTATGCATCGGGTGGAAATGACAATATGATTGTGATCTATTCAATCATCAATTCCAAATTACAAAAAACGGATTCTATTGTTCTGGGTAAGGCGTGGCCGGTAAAAATTTCACCAACCGGGTTAGCCCTGGATGACGGGGCTAAGAAATTATTCGTGGCTACGAAAGAAGACAGTGCCCTTTACATCGTCGATCTTACTTCCAAAGCTTTTACAAAACTACCGCTTGGTCATGAGGCCTTCACGTGCTTATTGAGTCCGGACCGCAAGCTGTTATATGTGTCGTTATGGGGCGGTGATAAAGTAGCAGTGATTGATCCTGTAAAAAAGACAATATTGTCAACCATTCAGGTTGGTAGCAACCCGAATGATTTAACTCAAACGCGAGACGGAAAATATCTCTTTGTAGCACATGCCAATGACAATTCAGTATCGGTGATTGAAACATCGTCCCGCAAGGTTGTTGAAGTTTTTTCGACCGGTCTTTTTCCGGAATCATTAGCCGGAAGCACAACCAATGCTCTTGCCCTATCCGAAGATGAAAAGAGATTATACATCGCGAATGCGGACAATAATTGCCTGGCAGTTTTTGACGTTACAGAACCTGGTGATGGCAAAAGCCTGGGCTTCATTCCAACAGATTGGTATCCCACTTCGGTGAAGGTTTGGAACGGAAAAGTATGGGTAACTAACGGAAAGGGAGGAAAGTCAATGGCCAATCCAAAAGGGCCTAATCCCTACGAAAAAAGGACAGACTCTACCGAATATATTGGCGGATTGTTTAAGGGAAATTTAAGCATCGTTCCGGAACCAACGATTCAAAACCTAAAAACCTATTCGGATGCTGTCTACAAAAATTCACCTTACACAAAAGAGGTGGAAAAACTTTCTCATGGCGAAGAAGGTAATCCTGTCCCGCGACGGGTAGGCGACAAAAGTCCAATTAAGTATGTATTCTACATTGTAAAGGAAAACCGCACGTACGATCAAGTGTTGGGCGATGTGGCAAAAGGAAATGGTGACTCATCCCTTTGTCTGTTCCCTCTGAAGGTAACGCCTAATCAGCACGCGCTGGCAAACGATTTTGTATTACTCGATAACTTTTATGTGAATGCAGAAGTAAGCGCGGACGGACATAATTGGAGCATGGCTGGTTATGCTAATGACTTTGTGGAAAAAACCTGGCCTACGAGCTACGGTGGACGTGGTGGTAATTATGATTATGAAGGTTCCCGTGAAATAGCGTATCCGAAGGACGGGTTTATCTGGGATTATTGTCAGCGTGCGAATGTGACTTATCGGAGTTATGGAGAATTTATCGATGATGGCAAAGCACAACTTGAATCGCTGGAAGGACATTTTGATAAAGACTATCCCGGATATGATCTAAAAATTCCCGACATGGTCCGATTTGAAAAATGGAAATTTGATTTCGATTCACTAATTGCTATTAATGGCGTACCCCAGTTTAGTTCCATCCGTTTAGGAAATAATCATACCGCCGGTGCTCGCATTGGGATGCCAACGCCCAGGGCTATGGTTGCAGAAAATGACCAGGCCGTTGGAAAACTGATTGAGCATCTGAGCAAAAGTAAAATATGGAATGAGTCGGCTGTATTTGTATTGGAGGATGATGCACAGAACGGTCCGGACCATGTTGACGCGCATCGTTCTATTGCGTTTGTCGCCAGTCCCTATGTAAAAAGAAATGCAGTGATAAGCCGCATGTATTCTACTGCCTCCATGTTACGAACTATGGAATTAATTTTAGGTTTGCCTCCCATGAGTCAGTATGATGCCGCAGCCCTGCCCATGTGGGAATGTTTTACACCCACCCCAAACGATAGTGCATTTGCATCCCTGCCAGCTCAGTATAATATAAAGGAAATGAATGTAAAGGTCAGTCATATATCCCGCCAATCGGAACAATTCAATCTGGCTGTTATGGATGCGGTTCCTGACAATGAATTTAGCGAAGTGATTTGGAAAGCTGTAAAAGGAATTGATAGCGAAATGCCTGCCCCTAAGCGTAGTGCATTTATTAAAACTCTCGAAGATGATGATGACGATGATGAATAAATATTGTTTACTGACCATTATTTTTTTAGGGATCACCCTTGCATCCGTGGCATCACCCAGTGATACGGTGAGGCGCGACACCACAATTTTATTAAGGGACGGTATTGTCGTTACTGCGCAACGAATGCCATCAAAATCCTACACAGTTGCAGATCCTGTTGTTACCCTTAATAGAAATGAAATGATTCGGTTATCTCCTATGAGTACGCCGGACGCAATGAGTTCAATGGCTGGTGTATGGATGCAAAAAACTAACCACGGGGGAGGTTCGCCATTCATCCGCGGACTTACCGGCTATCATACACTTTTACTAATTGATGGCATTCGGTTTAATAACTCCACATTCAGGTCTGGTCCAAATCAATATTTAAGTACAATAGATCCGCTTACATTGCAAGGGATCGAAGTGCTTCGCGGCCAGGGCGCCGTGCAATATGGAAGCGATGGAATTGGCGGTGTAGCACAATTATTTCTTCGGGAACCAGCGTTTTCGCAAGACGACCAGCTTGTCATCAAGGGGAGAATATATGGTCGTGTGATGGATCATGACATGGAATATTCCGGACGAGCAGAAGCCGAGTTAGCATCATCGAACCTCTCATTTTTGGGAGGAATTAGCTATAAATCGTTGGGGGACATAGGCGCGGGAGGGGGTATCGGTACCCTAAATTCAACAGGCTACAATGAATTATCATGGGACGGTAAAGTAAAGGCGAAGATAAACCGTATGCTGCTCACGGCGGCATGGCAGCATCTTGTCCAGAATGATGTGCCGCTATACCATCAGTTGGGTCCCACCAAATATAGCCGTTATCACTTTAACCCGCAGCAGCGCGATCTGGGCTATATTCGTCTTGAAACATCCAATGCCTCCAATATTTTTTCAACTGTTAGGTTTACGGCCGCTTATTTAAACTCACTGGAAGAACGCGAAAAGCAACGGACAGGCGATCCGGTAACCCGTTTCGAACGTGATAACGTAGATACATATCATGGAGCGGTTGAAATTATTTCCGATCTGACAACGCATTGGAAGGCGTCGTCTGGAATCGAATTCTATTACGACAACGTAGGAAGCTCAGCCGAAGACAGGAACGCGACAACCGATGAGAGGACGACGGTGCGCGGTTTATATCCTGACGGATCGACCTATTCTAATATTGCTGCCTTCTCAGTTCACTCCTTAGAAATTAATCGCTTTAATTTTACATTCGGCGGGCGCTACAATCTTATAAAATTAAATGTCAATGACTCAGTCTTTGGTTCAACCTCTGTAAAACCAGACGCGGCAGTGTGGAATGCAGGAGTAATCTTTAAAGCAACAAAATATCTTCAATTAATCACTTCTGCGAATACAGGCTTTCGTGCTCCTAACGTAAACGATGTGGCCAGCTTTGGTGTGGCCGATTATCGCTACGAAGTTCCAAATTTTGATCTTGGCCCTGAAAAATCATTTCAATATCAGGCTGGTCTACGGACGCAAGCAAAAAAATTAAAAGCAGAAGTTTTCATTTATCAAAATGACTTATCAAACTTGATCAGCAATATTTCCTCCACCTACAACGGGCAAGATAGTTTAGATGGATTCAAGGTCTACCAAAAAGAGAATATAAACGAAGCGCAGATAAAGGGTATTGAAGCAGACATCCAATATCAACCCCAGGCCTGGCTTACGATGTTCACAAATTATACTCTTACCAGGGGCGATAATATTACGCGAAACGAGCCCTTAAGTCGTATACCCCCATGGTTTGGAAGGATTGGTTTTGATATAACCGCTAAAAAATCTCTTACCTGGCGCCTGGAAGGAATTGCTGCTGGCAAACAAGATCGATTATCCAGCGGTGACAAACAGGATAGCCGTATTACGCCGGGAGGAACACCTTCGTGGTTTGTGATGAATACACGGTTCCAATACGTTGCTAAGCACATCAACGTCAACCTTGGAGTTAATAACCTTTTTAATGAGCCCTATCGGGTTCATGGTTCGGGTGTTGACGGAATTGGAAGAAGCGTTTGGGCTTCTTTTATTTTCGAGTTATGAAACTCTCAAAATTGCAAAACTAAACATCAATCAACCCTTATTTTTACCGCTATCGATTTTGAATCATCATACAACGTTATTAACATTTCAGAATTGCTAAGCCATTGTAAGTTCGTAGAGCGTGATTCGAAGGAATAGGAAGACCCCCCTGTCACTTGACTGAACGTAAAGGTTGTCAGATCATAAATCCATAGTTCAGACCGACCAGTTCTACCGGAAATGAAGGCAATTTTTGTGTTATCCGGTGAAAGAGAAGGTGACCAGTCGTCCCACTGCGATTCAATTACTCGTGTGAGTGTGTTATTAACGATATTAAATTTATAGATATTATAGCGATCATTATTTAAATAATAGCGGCCACCAAGATAAACTTCATCGCCCGAATTTGCCCAGTCGTACTTGCTTTCGGTATGAAATCCGATGTCTTCAAAATTAGAAACATTGTTTTTTTCTTTGGTAGTTAAATCCAAGGTCCATAGATCGTTAATATATTTTTCGGAGTTATTTTCATTGGAAAGAAAAGCTACCTTGCTTCCATCGGGAGTAAAGGTAGGGTTCGCAATATAATAGTTATGGTATGGAACTTCCATCAACGTGCTGGTTATTCCTGATTCTGGTTCAAGCAATTCGAAAGAAAATCCTGTATTTCCTTCTTCTTTGCTCGTTATGTAAACCACCTTATTCATTGTGTCTGACCAACTTAAACTTTGCAAAAAAGTTCCCGGGGAATTAATCGTACCAGATCCAGATACGTTATCCGTATAGTAGACTACGGATCCGCGTCTATAGGACAAATAACCCATATCGAAAGATGTTGAAACTTCTTCGATTGAAAAATCAATAGCAGGGAGATATGGTTCCACCAACCTTTCCGGCGAGGGAATGGTCATCAATGTATCGGCATGAAGAGGAACGCTTTCGCCTTTGTGGGTTGTCACTAAAACATAATACGGCTTGCCGTTTGTGAGATTGTCAATCAACACACGGGTAGTTGATATATCAATTCGTTGATAAAGCGAAAAATTTTCTAAGTCGTCGGAGATCAAGATCTTAAAATAATCAGGACTAACGGGGCCTGGCGCAACATAAAGTGAAAAAGTCCTTGGATCAGTTAAGAATAAAATCGCCTGTCCATTCCCCCTTTCAACGGAAAGCATCGGCGACCAGAATGTCGATGGATCAATTGAATCCTCCTCGCAGGAGACTAATACCCCGGAAAACAAAATCACAGAGAGCGCCATTTTTAAAATCTTGCTTGTATCAAACATAATCCACGCGGTTGATAGCCGTTCCACCA
Source organism: uncultured Chryseolinea sp. (assembly GCA_964484845.1). Classification (GTDB taxonomy): domain Bacteria; phylum Bacteroidota; class Bacteroidia; order Cytophagales; family Cyclobacteriaceae; genus Chryseolinea. The sequence continues at coordinate 21,104 of CAZAHL010000086.1, forward strand.
TCAGATTAGACACGACAAAAGGCCAAATGGTTGGCTCCTAGTCTTTAACTATAAGATATATCATTCTATGGCTATGGCGGCTTGACATGGCTACTTATCAAAATCAAGATTAATAGCATTATTTGGGTAAGTTCTCTACCCTCCTCCCTTTACTAGAACCGTGGTTTAAACAATTCAAATTACTTGACACTTAGAGTGTCAATCTCAGTATTTGATGAAAACTCTGTTCTGTACTTTATTCACTAAACAAGTTTTTACAATCAACGTTAAGCAAATCGCAATTAAATTAAACATATGGGCGTTGTCGCGGTTAGTTTAAGAGAAGCACAGTTTAGTCCTTCGATGGGCTCTAAAACCTCTTAGACTTTTACACCTAAACAACTAGAATATGGAAACAACAACAACATCTGGATTGAGTAGCGACGTATTGCCGTTAACAAAGTTTTTTGTTGACCAATTACGCGATGTTTATAGCGCTGAAAAACAATTAAGCCAGGTTCTTCCGAAATTAAGGAAGGCCGCAACGTCACCGGATCTTGCGATGGCCTTTGAGGATCATCTCAAAGTAACACAAGTACAAATTTCCCGTCTTGAGCAAATCTTTGAATTGTTAGGAAAAAAAACGGAAGTAAAAAAATGTGACGGTATGGAAGGATTGATCAAAGAGGGCCAGTTGGTTATTGAAGAAACCGAAGCAGGAAGTGCTACACGCGATGTGGGATTAATTGTGTCCGCCCAAAAAGTCGAACATTATGAAATCGCTGCCTATGGAAGTTTAAGACAACTAGCTAAAACTGTCGACAAGGCTGAAATTTCCGAACTGCTTGAGCAAACACTTCAGGAGGAAAAGGAAACAGATATGTTATTGTCCAACCTGGCAGAAACGTTGATCAACCAGGATGCAAGCAGAGAGATAAGATAACTTCGCAACTAAAAGAGTAATCATTAAATCCTTTGTCAAGAAATCAAAATACGAAAGACTATATCTATAACTCAGTAAGATCTACCCTCTTCCATCGAGCCCGTCATTCCGCGGCTCCTAGCTTACTCCGTGAGATGCCTGATCCTGAGCGGAATCCCGTGGATAGGTCCCT
>CAZAHL010000087.1:0-22193 GCA_964484845.1 uncultured Chryseolinea sp.
TATTATCTACAGAATAAAAGACAGATTAACAATGTCCTGTTAAAAAGGTACAACGGAGTATGAACAGAATTTCGGTAGAAAAGTTGACGGGTGTAAAATGTATAATCCTTGGCCTCAGCCAAGGTAAATAATTCAGATTCTCCATGTAAGCAGACAAAAAAAGATTTGGACTCAAATTGCTCCTCTTCCTGCTTTTCATTTTCTTCGAATGGGAACTTTACATCACCCGTTGTAGGTGCCTGTTTTGAAACAACGGATCCATCAGCTTTCAGAAAAATACCAAATGTATGCGGACTTGAAAGAATGGCGGTAAACAAAAAGATTATCAGCAGGACCCGCGCCAACAATAACTTCTGATAAGATCTTTTTACATGCATACCGATGATAAAAGTAAAAAAAATTCGAATCCTTTCCATGGTATGTACTTAATAGAAAGGAATAATACAATTCAACGAAACGGTAGGGCCAATTCACACGATTGTTTTCTTAAATAAAAAGCCGACTGTCTTTTAATTTAATTTTGGCTAAGAGCTACAAACAAGCACTTCAGTCCCAATTTCTGCAGACTTATTTCCGGAACATAAACAATATCCATAGATAGCGGAATTCATTTGACCTTCGTGACGCTACTAATTTTGAACGGAGGTTGTTGAGCGTTAGTTTATCGGTAATGATGTAAAGATGATTTTCAGCCATTGGCTTTCATTTCAGGGTTGAGCGTGTTTTTCAACGTTAAAAGTACTTTCCGTAAAGACCTTTGGCGAACTTGTAGTCTTTGGTTTGAAAAGGAGAAACTGAATATAGCTGCTTGGTAAATTGAATCTCCATCGAAATCCTTTGGCACTGGACTTGGATATGGCAGTTAATACACGAAGCTCAGTTCATATTAGGACTGTCCTTGCGCGGGACAATCATTTCAATCGTTTTCAAGTTTGGCCTAAAAGTAAAACATATTCCCATTTTGATAAACGGCCTCTGTCAAAGGCCTCAAATTACATGGTTTTAAGCTCCTTCCTGAATGGCATTATTTTTCTGAATGAGATGTAAAAACCTCTATAGATGAACTATAAATCGATTATAACCAAACTTTACTTCCTGCTGATATATGCGGATGGGCATGTAAATGATAATGAAATTTTAACCGGAAAGCATATGGCCAAAGCGGAAGCGATGGGTGAAGAAGATTTTAGGGTTGAAATGGAGTTACTAAAATCCAAAGATTCATACGCTTTGTTAACCGAATGTATAAAGGATCTTAAAAAACTACCGCGCAATCAACAAATACGGATTATTGCCTGGTTGTGTGTTGTCGCCAATGGCGACGGTTTCATGGATAAAGCAGAATGGCAATTAATTTATAGAATCTATCATAAAGAACTTAGTCTTCCTTTAGAAGAAATTTTTAAGGTTCAAAAAGAATTAAATCGTTTGACGCACGAAAAATCATCCCTGGTTAGTACACTGAAAACAATCGCGTAACCACTCGTTTTTTTGAACCATGATGATTTCTATGTGTACAAATTCACGTTCTTTTATGAAGATTACCGTCGGTGCTATACTGATACTCGGGTCAAGTTTTTCCCAGGCTCAGCTTCCGTATGATTATACTCCACGAGAGAGACACTCTTCCCAATCTACGGAACTGATCGGCGGTTTGGCAGCAAGTTTTGATGAAGAAGATCGAATCATGGGTGGAAATAGAGAAGTTCGTAAAATAAACTTCAGCCGCAAAACTTTTTTTCTGAGCAAGGTTCATGAAGGCGCTTTTATAAAAGATGATTCCCTTGAAACCTATGTTAATAAGGTGCTCCAAAAAATTGTTACGGACAACAAATTGGATCCTTACCCCCGACGTGTACTGATATTAGCGAGTCCGTATGTAAATGCCATATGTTTTGGAAGAGGAATATATGCTGTCACGATCAGTTTATTGGGTCGGATAGAAAATGAAAATCAGTTAGCATTTATTTTGTCCCATGAACTTGCGCATGATGAACTTGGACATATTTCCGCGCGCATTGCCCAGGAAGCGAAACTTGATCTGGCTGAAAAAACACAAGAACAAGTAGCTAAAATAGTGTCGGATAAAATTATCATGGACGATATTAACGAATTTCGAAAGCTTGTTTATGGTATTAGTAAACACAGCCGTAAAAACGAGATGTTGTCCGATTCCATGTCGGTTGCGTTGTTATCAGGGGCACATTATAGCGAAGGTGAAGCGCTTTCAGCGTTGAGTGTTCTTCAATCACCACAATCTCCCAAACGGGAAATTGGTGCAGAGATGTTCCTTCCATTTCATTCACCAAATTATCCATTTCAGGACCATTGGTTGAACGACAGACTCACTGTCTTCAGTAAAAAATATTCAGGCAACTTTCTATACTCTAGCGACTCCGTTGAAAGTCATCCTACGATAGAGTTGAGGAAAGAAGCGCTGCGTTCGTCCCGTACCAATTTTAAAGAAGGAATAAATCATCAGCCAACGGAATTCGTGAATCAGGTCACGGAAATTGCGGCATTCGAGACAGTTGAAACGGCTTTTAAAAATAAGGAATACGACCTTTGTATGTATTATGCAATGCAACTTCATAGCAGATATCCGCAGAACATGTATCTGGTTTCAAGAATGGGTAAAGTTCTGTTGGACTTGTATGAAGCCAGAAATTCCAATCGGTTTGACGAATATGTATCCCAGTATACAGCCAACTATTGTGACGAGCTTAAATTAATCAACAGCCTTTTATATAACCTGACTTCAAAGGAACTTGGAGAAGTTGCATTCCATTTTTTAAGTAAAAGTTCAAATTTTAATGATCAGGCAAAAAACCACTATTATCTCTTGTGGAAGATAAGCGGATCCACCTACAGGATGGATAACAAGGAGAAAGTCAAGGAAGCATTTAAGCAGAATTTTGGCTCTAGTATCACCTCCTACAGATATCAGTAGACTTGCCCTTCGAGGGTGATATTTAGAATTACGAATTCACTTAAATGGGTAAGTACTACCATTACCTTATTCTCTGTTTTTTAAATTGTCAAGTCCACGGTATATTTGAGCCGAAATTGAATTTTGAAACCCCTATTTACATGAGGCTCGGACAATTGGCTAGAAAACTTTCGCTTAGGCCATCGGAGATAATAGAATTTCTTGCATCAAGAAACATAACGATAGAAGACGGCTCGAATACAAAAATTGATGACGACCATGTATCGTTAATTATTCAGCAATTAGCGCCGTCAATGCAGGAAGTTATTCTTGCTGAGGCCAATATTCAAGACGAGACCGATGCAGTATCTGATAGTGCATTATCTGATAGTATAGTAGTTCAGGAACTTGAAGTCCCGCAGGAAAAGCCACTAGATATTGAGGTCATGGTGGAACCCATCGAAACGGATGCCGAAAGGCCAGAGGTGATCAAGGCTCCTAAAGTAGAACTTTCGGGATTAAAAGTGTTGGGTAAAATCGAGCTTCCCGATCCCAAGAAGAAATCAAATGAAAACGCGGCCGAAGAAAATCCCGTCGGGGAACCGGTAAAGAAGGAAGTCACGGAAAGAAAAAATATAAATCCAAGAAGGGAACCTAGAGTGCAAAGGCCTTCAAAAAATCCTATTGCTTTCGAGCGTGAACAAGAAGCGCTGGAAGCTAAGACGAAAAGAGAAGCGGAAGCTGAACGTCAAAAGGAAATAAGGACAAAAAACTATTTAAAAAAAGTTAAGACTGTCCAACCCACTAAGGCCGCAAAAATTATAAAGGAAGAAACGGAACAAATGTCGGCCGCTGAATTAAAAGAACCACCCAAGACATGGTGGGGGAAATTGGTTAAGTGGTTTACAACGTAAGAGCCGGTAAACGGTAATCAGTTACGTTCTTCTGATCACTGATTACCGATTACTGATTACTGATCACTGATTACCGATTACTGATTACTGATTACTGATTACTGATTACAGTTTCTAGTTTACCTTAATCAGTTCTACATCAAAAATTAACGTAGTATGCGGAGGGATCTGGCCGCCGGCGCCTTGGGCTCCATAACCTAAATCACTGGGTATGAACAGCACCCATTTGTCTCCTTCATGCATCAACTGTAAGGCTTCCGTCCAACCTGTAATAACTTGATTCACTACAAAGGTCGCTGGTTCTCCACCTACTGAACTATCAAAAACAGTTCCGTCAACAAGCTTGCCCGTATAGTGCACCGTTACGTTATCAGTTGCCGCCGGGGCTTTACCATTACCCTTAGATAGGACTTTATATTGTAGTCCACTTGACGTCACCGTAATTCCTTCTTTCTTTTTATTTTCTTCAAGAAAAACCTTGCTGTCTTCGCGCATTTTTGTGGCCTTTTTTTCCATCGCCTGTTGCATATATTGCTGCACGATCATTGCACTTTTCTCCGCTTCGACTTTAAGGGTTTTACCTTTATAAGCGTCTGATAGCCCCAGGTTCAAAATTTCGATATCTAACGAATCGCCGCCTTGCATTTTTATATTTTTAGCAACGAGAACGCCAAGCCCGTAACTGACTTTTTTATGGATATTGGTAGTATCAACTTCCAATGGCTTTTTCAGTTCTGCTATTTGAGCCTTCAAAGAATTTACTTCAGCCTGCAACTCTTTTTTTGATTGAGAATAAGACGGGACGCGCAACGCAATGATGATACAAACAAGGATTAATCTCATGTGAATTTTTTTAAATCAGGCACAAAGAAAAGGAAATAAAAAATACTATCCATTTCTGAGTAACTTTTTTATAGCCTTGAGCCGAGATAAATGAAAATCAATAAGTACGATTGATGACCTGCTACTGTATCACAGCGCACCAAATTGTTTGAGATACTTTTGTGAATTTACCTTCACATTTTCCGGAGGATTGAGGCTCAGCGATTTTTTAAAATTAGGAACGGCATTTTTTTTGTCACCCTTCAATGCATAGGCTTCACCAAGGCTATCCCAGGCATTCGCACTTTTTGGGAAACGTTCCGTGGCCAGCTTCAATATTTCAATTGCCTTATCGTGTTGTTCCTGACCAATCAATTGATAGCCATAATTGTTAAGCTCTGCTTCGGTCGCTAACGTTAGAGCTTCCTTCTTCAACTTGTCGGCCTCCGCTGCTTTGCCTGTTTCCTGAAGGAGTCCTGACTTGATATTGAGTGTTGTAAAATTTTTATTTCGCGTTATTGCCTGATCGATCCATTCCATTGCCTGGTTAAGATTGACTTTATTTATAAGAGCATAATTCGCGGCACTTGAATATCCTTGCCAATTAAATCCAATGGGTCCTTTTAATTCTTCCGTGGCATTAGCCATGACAAGTTCGTCAACAGCAAATTTTATAGTCACTGGAAATTGCTTCTTTTCCCAGGTAAGAGAGAGCTCAGAGGAATTTTTATCGAGTGAAATGAAATCGAATGTGAGTAGTTCACTGTGCGCTACGTCGCGTACTTGCAATGGTGCACGCAATTGATCCTGCTCAGGATTATACCAAAAGCTTCCCCACGATCTGTAGTCTTTTGACAATATTACTTCTCCCGTATTGTCTTTATTAATAACAAAAAATAAACCGTATGAACCAGCGGGAACGGGCTTGTCTTGGACAGTAGCCGGATGGGAAAATTCAATAACTGTGTTTTCATTTGCACCAGCCCGCCAGGGTGCTTCTTTACCAGCTCCAAAAGGCTGGACATTCCATCCGAAAGGTACCAGGCCTCCCCACACTTCTCTGCCCTTAACGGAAGGCCGTGAATATTTTACTGTTATTGTTGAGATGCCAACTTTTTGAGACACCATCGCCTCCGGGCTTGGAGTTCTTGGGGCTGTAATTCCCTGCGCTAAAATCTCAAGGGAGTGCAGGAAAAGCAAAATAATAAAAGATGTTGTGGATAGTTTTTTCATAAAGTAGGTTAATGGTTGCTTAAATCTACACCTTTATGATTTTCAAACTCTGCCGCAACTTTCGGTATTTTAACGCGATTTGTGCTGAAGGGAATTGGCTAAGTACTCATTTGAAGAACGGTATTTTTTAGGCAAATCTATTTAGTAATCGCCGCCAGGAAACTGTTATTTACGACCTGACTATTGACCTGCATTCTCGTCTTGAAACTAGGACATCATCTGCCACTTGCCGCCATTCTCTTTGTAATAGGATGCTCCATTGCTCATAACGTGAATTTCTCTGCCTTTATTATCCATGAAATTTTTCACCTCGTAAACGTCAATACCGTTGTTCTCGCGGGTAAGGAACATTTGCAATGCTTTCATAGATGGACCAATATCACTCAACCATTGATCATCACTTTCCTTGATAAATGCCTGGCTCATACGAATGTTTTTTATTCAGAGAGTTAACCCGGAAGCTCAACAATTTGTTCCCTTGTTATCGGGTGCGTCATAGCGAAATAATTGTACAGCCTGGAGAAGGCAAAAACACCGAAAATAACTTTTAACAATAAGTTCTAAAACAGAAACATGCATACTTAGCTTTGCGACGATGCACAAGCACTCTGTTTTATTAGGGTACCATTAATTCTCCGATCTTTAGATATGAAAACGAAAGAATGTCCTTCCTGTGCAATGGAAGTGGATGCAGGGAGTAAGGTGTGCCCGATTTGTAAGTATCAATTTGCCAGCCAGCCGACAGGTCTTCGCTGGATCGCATTGATATTGGCCATCCTATTTTTATTGTACCTGATCATCTTCTGAAAGTAATTTCAATTAGCGCTTCTTGCGATTTACACCTGTGGTTGTATGCTAATTTTCGATTTTTGAGTAACGTAAAGGTGAATAGAATACATCATTACCATGGTGATGAGCATTGCGCCAACCACAACATATCCAAGCGTATCATAATGTTCCAATTTGCCGTCCACAGCCTGTACTACTATTAGCCCGGCAATATAGGTAGCAATTCCACCTGAGATTTGCTGTATCGCAGAATTGATGCTCATGAAAGCCCCTCTGTCTTGGGGAGCCGGGACGGCCGTTAACAATGCTGAAGCAGATATCATGCGAGAGGAAACTCCTGCGAACATCACGATATTAAAAATTACAACGATCCAGAAGGGCGTGATACCGAGGTTACAATACAGGGCGACAACCACCATGGTTAGTAACGAGCCAATAACGAAGACCTTATACTTTCCTATTTGGTCGCTGAGTTTTCCAATGAACGGTCCGGCAGCCATGGAAAATATTCCTGTGATCATATACAGAACCGGAAGTTCTTTTACCGGAATTCCAAGATTAAATACAGTGAAGGCACTGGCAAAAGGCATCAGCATAAATCCTCCGGTAGCCAATAGGATGGTGGCTGCAAATCCCCGTAGATAAAGACTTGAAGAAATTGTTTTAATAAGATGATGGAATGCATTGCGGGCCTCATTAACTTTTAAATGAGCGTCGATTGGTCTCAAGTAAAGGATAATCAAGATGCCTACAAGAACACTAAGAGCCACAATCATAAAAAAAGGAGAATGCCATCCCCATTCGTTTGCAAGGTACAACCCTATGGGTATACCTAAAACCTGGCTGGATGCAAAGGCCATCTGAACATACCCCATCACACGTCCCCGTACTTCCAGCTTGAAAAGGTCTGTGATAATGGCAAAACCAATCGAGCTGATCACACCTCCGAAAATACCGGTGATGACCCTGGCAAGTAAAAGATCTTGATAGCTTGGAGCCAGGGCACAGAATAATGTTCCAATAATAAAACCACCATAGAAAAACAGCAAGAGTTTTTTTCGATCAAACTTATCTGCAAAACCCGCTGCTAATAGACCGGATGCGCCTGCGCTGAAGGCATAGGCAGAGACCACCATCCCAAATTGTGAGGGGGTTATTTTTAACTCCGGCATCAGGATGGCTCCCAGAGGAGACAATACCATAAAGTCAAGTACAACTGTAAATTGAAGAACCGATAATATAGCTACAACAAAAACTTCATATCGTGTAAAAATTTTTTCTTTCATGTCGGCAAAATCAGTATTTAGATATTTATGGATAATTAAACATGTAATTTAAGATTGGGTTACGCCGAAATTATCAGGGCGTTAATAAACCCGAAACGAAACTGTTTTACTTTATGTCAGCTCCTCACATTTAAACCCTGCGTCACGTAAAATTTCAATAACGGCAAGTGGGTGAGTATGCTCACATTCAATTCTTAAAACTTTATCTACATCATCGAGATCTACAGTCCAGCGAGTAATATTTTTTTCTGCAGAAAGCATGCAACCAATTTTTTCCGCTTCTTCATGGCAGGAAATATTGGTTTTGAATACGAGAATTTCAATAACTATGTCTTTATACATAACGTAATCATTTTATTATTTAATTGTCACTAAGGTTTCAGGGCCTTCAAAACAAGCTTAAGAGTTTGATTCATGATCTTGTCATCCAGCACAAATTTTTCAGCACCGCCACGGAGTCCCCTTCCAGACATGTGCATTTTCACCAGTTGGTATAAGGGAGCGAAGGCCACCGACCAATACACTTCGATCTGAAGCTTCACAACTTCTTTTCTGTTAATAGCGTTGTGTACAAATTGACTCATGGCTTTCAGGAAAGTATTGTCCATTTTTTTCATGCATATTTCATGGTATGGAGAATATTTTATCTGTTCCAGAAAATGCATGCTGGTTGGGTTCTCCATGCAAAACCGCGCCCGGTTCATCCATTGTATTTTTAAGCCCTCGCTAAACGGCATATCAGGGTTGAAGCCTTGTAGTGTAGCATCCACCATTTTTTTTACCTCCTGAAGCCACAGTTGCAGAATGAGGTCGTCGCGGTCTTTAAAGTAGATATAAATGGTTGCCGGCGAGACTCCTGCCGCTTTGGCAAGCTTTTGCATGCTTAGGCCGTCAAAGCCCGCTTCAACCACCATTTCCAGGGCTTTTTCGCGTATAGCAAGCTCTTTATTTTCATCCCGTGTTCTCATTCGAGTTCAAATATAAATGAATGTTCATTCTTTTATAACAACTTCTCTTCTTTTTTTTTTCGATATAAGTTCCATTTTGACATTGCTTCAAAAACCTTAAATTGACTGTTATTGAGAAAAATATGCGTTACTTAAAATCCTTTTTACTTTTAGCCTCCATTTTGGTTAGCAGCAGCTTTACTTCAACCGAGAGGTATCTTAAAAGCTTACCGTTGTTCAATGGTAAAGATTTGAATGGGTGGGACACTTACGTTGGCCCGTTGTACGATACCGCTAAAAAAGAATTTGCCGGTGAGCCTATCGGTCTTAATAACGATGTAAACAAAGTTTTTTCTGTTGTAAAGGAAGACGGCAAATCTGCCATTCGGATTTCGGGAGAAAACTTTGGAGGAATATCAACAAAGCAAGAATTTGCAAACTATCATCTGCGTCTGGAATTTAAATGGGGAAAATTAAAATCGCATCCGAAGCGGAACGCTAAACGGGACAGTGGACTTCTTTATCACGCTGTCGGCCCCCATGCTGCAGACTGGTTATTCTGGATGCGTTCCCAGGAATTTCAAATTCAGGAAGGTGACTGTGGCGATTATTGGGGATGTGGAGGAGCCTTCGCCGATATTTCTGCCGAAAAAAAGGGAGAGAAAAAGTTTGTATACGCTTCAGGAAATCCCTTGCTGACTTTTCGCGTAAATGGTCCTAACGGAAGAAATTGCATTAAAAATCCGGATGCTGAGAAACCCACCGGTGAATGGAATACAATAGAGTTGTATTGTTTTGGAGATACCAGCGTGCACATGGTAAATGGCAATGTGGTCATGGTACTTTTTAACTTGAGGGAGCCAGAAGGGAACAGCGACAAATCGTTAACAAAGGGAAAGATCCAGCTTCAATCAGAAGGTGCTGAGGTTTTTTATCGAAATATTGAGGTTGAACAGATAGCCAGTATTCCATCCAAATTATTGAAGTAGTCGTGATTAAAAAAATGGATATCTTTTTAACGATATGTTCTTATTCTTTGAACCTCTTCTGTTAACTTTTCCGTTGACAAGAAAATTGTAAACATCTTCCCCTCTTTTTTATGGTCAAGTCTTCCCGTGTTGAATCGATCGATCTGTTGCGTGGTCTCGTTATGATCTTTATGGCCCTGGATCATGTGCGTGATTACTTTCATGCTGATGCTTTTCTGTATGATCCGACGGATTTAACAAAGACCAGTGTGATACTTTTTTTTACGCGCTGGATCACTCATTTCTGTGCTCCTATATTTATTTTTCTGGCTGGTACGTCTGCCTTTTTAATTGGCTTGCGGAAGAGTAAGCAGGAATTATCCGGTTTCTTGCTAAAACGCGGACTCTGGCTGGTGTTCCTGGAACTAACCATCATAAACTTTGCCTGGTTTTTTAATATTCAATTTTCATTAATTACCCTTTTTGTTATTTGGACATTGGGCATTGGTATGATCGTGCTTGCGGCCTGCATTCACCTTCCTTATAAAATTATTTTGACAATAGGTGTGCTCCTCATTGTGGGGCATCATGCATTTGACAACTTTCATGTAGAAGGAAATGGCACGGAAGCAATTTTGTGGTCGATGGTGCATGAACAACGTGGTTTCCAATTAGCAAATGGTTTTTTCTTGTTCGTTGGATATCCTTTAATTCCCTGGATAGGAGTTATGTTGGTAGGATATTGCTTTGGCGTTTTTTATAGCTCGTCGTATGATGCGCTGGCCCGGAGAAAAATATTGCTTTACCTCGGCACTGCATTAATTGTTCTTTTTGTCGTGATCCGATTCCCAAATGTTTATGGGGACCCAAATCCGTGGTCTGTCCAGCCGAATCCGTTCTTTACAGCCCTTTCATTTATAAACGTTTCAAAGTATCCTCCATCCTTATTGTATATACTCGTAACGTTGGGACCAGCAATCCTTCTTTTAGCAGTGTCTGAAAAATATACTGGCGCTATTGCACAAAAAGTAAAAGTGCTTGGACGAGTGCCTATGTTTTATTATTTGCTCCATTTATATTTAATACATGGGCTTGCCGTGCTCGCGGCTGTGCTTTCCGGGTATGATGCCTCCGATATGGTATTTAATACCTGGGTAACCATGTCTCCTGACTTGAAGGGATATGGCTTCGATCTTTGGGTGGTCCATATAATTTGGATAGGAGTTGTCATGGTGCTGTATCCACTATGTAAATGGTATGACAATTACAAGCTGACGCAACGGAGCAAGTGGTGGCTGAGTTACTTATAGCAACCTCTTTCGAAATTCGTCATTCGAAATTCGGCGTTCGACATTGAACTAGCAGGAAACGCATTCCGGATTTCGAAATCTCGAAGTTAACCCGCCTCACTTTTTAGCACTTAAACCCAGCTCTTTTAGCTGTTCTTCAGAAATAGTGGATGGCGTGTCTATCATAACATCCTTTCCAGCATTGTTCTTTGGGAAGGCAATAAAATCGCGGATCGAATCGGCTCCTCCAAAGAGCGAGCAAAGCCGGTCGAAACCGAAAGCAATTCCACCGTGAGGCGGTGCCCCAAATTCAAACGCTTCCATCAAAAAACCAAATTGCTTTTTAGCTTCCTCTTCCGAGAAACCAAGATGATTGAACATCATTTGTTGGGTAGGCCTATCGTGGATACGGATTGAACCACCACCGACCTCAGTTCCATTAATAACCATGTCATACGCATTGGCTCTGACTTTACCAGGATCACTATCTAACAATTTTATGTCATCAGGCTTCGGTGAAGTAAATGGATGGTGCATGGCATGATATCGTTTTGTTTCTTCACTCCATTCCAGCAAAGGGAAATCCAATACCCACAAAGCAGCAAATTTTGTTTTATCCCGAAACCCTAACCGCTCGCCCATTAACAAACGAAGTTCGTTGAGTTGCTTGCGTGTAGTGAATGCGTCTCCCGCCAGGAGCAGCATCAGATCTCCAGGCTGAGCGTTAAATTTTACAGCCCAATTTTTTAACTCGTCTGCCGTGTAGAACTTATCAACAGAAGATTTTATTGTACCATCGGTTCGGTATTGAACGTACACTAAACCTTTTGCTCCAATTTGAGGACGTTTAATAAACTCAGTCAGCTCATCAATTTGTTTACGCGAATATTCAGAACATGACTTAGCATTGATCCCCACCACTAATTCGGCGCTTTCAAAAACAGGAAAATTTTTGCCTTTCGTCAATTCGGTGATCTCGACAAACTTCATATCAAAGCGGGTATCAGGTTTGTCTGAACCATAGAGCTGCATTGCTTCATCGTACTTCATCCGGGGTATCTCAGGGAGGTCGATTGCTTTTACATTCTTAAAAAGATGCCGGATCAAACCTTCAAATGTATTAAGGATATCTTCTTGTGTGATGAAAGCCATCTCACAGTCAATTTGTGTAAACTCTGGTTGCCGGTCAGCCCGCAGGTCTTCATCGCGGAAGCATTTTACGATCTGGTAGTAACGGTCGAAGCCCGACACCATCAGCAATTGTTTAAATGTTTGAGGAGATTGTGGCAAAGCATAAAATTCTCCGTGATGAATGCGGGAAGGGACAACAAAATCACGCGCTCCTTCCGGAGTAGATTTTATCAACACCGGTGTCTCAACTTCAATAAAATTCTGGCCATCAAGATAGGCGCGCGTATGTTGCGCCATTTTGTGACGGAGCTGTAAACTTTCTCTTACAGGATTTCTGCGCAAGTCGAGGTATCGATATTTCATTCGGAGCTCATCACCACCGTCTGTATTATCTTCAATTGTAAACGGGGGAAGTTTAGCTGGATTTAAAATTGATAGCTTCGTAGCCTTTACTTCTATTTCGCCGGTTGGGATTTTATCATTTTTTGAAAGTCGCTCCACTACAGTACCTTCCACTTGTATTACATATTCTCTACCCAGATTACGGCCCGCTGATAGGATCTCCGCTGTCGCCTGTGACTCTTCGAAAATTAATTGAGTAATTCCATATCGATCCCGTAAATCAATCCAGAGCACACTTCCTTTATCCCGTGTTCTTTGAACCCAACCTGCCAGGGTTACTGATTTATTTACGTCCGATAACCTCAATTCTCCACAAGTATGAGTCCGTAACATCTGAGTTTTAGTTAATTTAGGCGCGAATTTAAGAATACTTTAGTATCCTGTAGCGTATGCAAAAAATTAAAAATGCGGTGCTGAAATGGTTTTTCCTGATAGCGCTCGTATCGTTAGCGGCTGATCGTCACAAGCTTATAAAAGTTAAAGTGTCGGATACTATTACCATCTCAGTTCCACAAGAATGGAATGCCATGGATGCGTTGGATTTTACACAGCGTTACCCTTCTGTCAGGGCACCGATAGCGGGATATACCAACCAAGAACGGACGATCGATTTCAGTGTTAATATTTCAGCTACCCAATGGCCCGACACCGATCTGGAACTTGCGCAACAGTTTTTCAAAGCCGGCGTGATGAATATGTTTGATCGGGTTGATATGATTAAAGAAGGCATTCATGAAGTCAATAAAAAGAAATTTATCTTTTTTGAATTCGATTCGCGAATCAATGGAAGGCAACAGGAAGGACTTCAAGATCCTGTTTTGCGTTATACCTATATTCAATATCTTATTGAGCCAGGCAAAGCTCTCGTGTTTTCGTTTAACTGCCCACGACGCGAAAAAGAAGAATGGCAGGAAACGGCGCGGTTGATGATGAAGGGTGTAAAAGTTAAATAAGCTGACAGCGTACAGCTTACAGCTAACAGCTTGGGCGTGCGACTTATAAGTTTTGTGATAAGTTTCAAATTCGCATTGCAAGCTGTAATTCTGGTGATAAGTTTTAAAACTTTCGTAGGACTGTGCGCAGTCCGCTTTCTGTTGTTTTTCTTTTACTTTCAGCTTTTCCCTCGCAGCCTTTCAGCGCCCAATGTGCCTGGCAGGCCATTTCTAAACGCACACTCTAGCTGTAAGCTGTCTGCTGTAAGCTGTCAGCTTTTTAGCTTTCCGCCTTAAGCTTTTTGCTTTCCGCTTTTGCCTGGCAGGCCATTTCTAAACGCACACTCTAGCTGTAAGCTGTCTGCTGTAAGCTGTCAGCCTTTTGCTTTCCGCTTTAAGCTTTTAGCTTTGCGCCCATGGATCTTTACACCGACGAATATTTCATGCGCGAAGCGCTCAAGGAGGCGCACAAAGCGTTTGAAATAGGAGAAGTTCCAGTAGGAGCTGTCGTGGTGTGCATGAACCGTATAATTGCCCGCGGTCACAATCAGACAGAAAAACTCACGGACGCAACAGCGCATGCTGAAATGTTGGCTGTTACTGCAGCGGCCAACCACCTTGGGTCCAAGTACTTGAATGAGTGTACCCTATACGTCACGCTTGAGCCGTGCGTCATGTGTGCGGGCGCATTGCATTGGGCTCAGCTTCAAAAATTGGTGTTTGGGGCATTGGATATTCAACGCGGGTTTACTTTGGTCAGCAGCCCGCTGCTTCATCCAAAAACCGAGGTTGTTAAAGGTGTTAAAGCAGAAGAATGTAAAAAATTAATAGATAATTTTTTTAGAGAAATCAGGAAGTAATCAATTTGAATAAATTAATATATGGAAGTAAAAGGAAAAGTAATTCAACTTCTGCCCCTCCAAACCGGGATGGGAAAGAAAGGCCCTTGGAAGAAACAAGAGTTTATTATCGAAACGCAAAGTCAGTATCCGAAAAAGGTTTGCTTATCTATATGGGGTGATAAGATAGATCAGTTTGGTATTTCGGTAGGCCAGATGGTAAATGTGTCTGTGGAATTAGAGAGCCGCGAATACAATGGCCGGTGGTATACGGAAGCCCGCGCCTGGAAGATGGATAAAACAAGCAGTGGAAACGCCGAAGGACCTCCTCCGTACACAGATGAACCATATGCCGCTGAAAGCAGCAATAATAACACTGCGGACGATTTGCCGTTTTGAAAACAGATGACTTCTATAAACTATAATCTCGTTTGAGTAGCACCCGGTCGAACAAAGCGTTTTAACAGATGTTTACGCTAAGACCGCACGCTGTTCGAAATTTTCTCAACAGGGTAATGGTTGTATATTTAGTCACTTGAAAATTAATGTTTAACCCTTTAAAATTTATTGTAACTATGGCATTCACACTTCCCGCCCTTCCTTATGCGTTTAATGCGCTAGAACCCCATATTGATGCTCGCACCATGGAAATACACCATGGCAAACACCATAATGCTTACGTCACGAATCTTAACAATGCAGTGGCTGGAAAACCTGAAGAAAACTCCAGCATTGAAGAAATCTGCAAAAATATTTCAAAGTACCCTGTAGCTGTTAGAAACAATGGTGGTGGTCATTACAACCATAGTTTTTTCTGGACAATCTTAGGGCCTAATGCCGGCGGTAACCCATCAGGGGCGGTTGCTGAGGCAATCAATTCTGCGTTTGGAACATTCGATGAGTTTAAAACAAAATTTGCTGCGGCCGCAACCGGAAGATTTGGTTCAGGCTGGGCTTGGTTGATTGTTGATGGCAGTGGTAAACTTCAGATTACGTCTACTCCAAATCAAGATAATCCATTGATGGATGTCGCTGAAGCGAAAGGTAAACCGGTGCTCGGATTGGATGTTTGGGAGCACGCTTACTATCTGAATTATCAAAATCGCAGGCCTGATTATATAACTGCATTTTGGAACGTCGTGAACTGGAATGAAGTAGCGAAACGTTTTTCAGCTTCAAAATAGATTACTTATTCTAGATGATAAAAAAGAGACCCTCAAAGGAGAGAGTCTCTTTTTTATTGAGTTTTTTTGAGCAATACGTACAAGTTTTTTATTTTTGTCGTATAAAAAACAATACCGATGGGTGCCAAGATTACGTTATGCTTCGATGAAAAAGTCATTCAAAAAGCAAAAAAATTTGCTGAAGCAAATAATATCAGCTTATCCGCCTCACGGAATATTTATTCAGTAAAATAACCCATGGTCAATATCAGCAGTTGGAAGATATTCCTGTTGCTGAATGGATAAAAAATCTTTCGGAGGGCGAAATTATTTATCGTACGAAAGAGCGTTCAAGGAAATCATTAAAACAAGCCTATTTCAAATCCAGAAAATGAGAATATTTCTGGATGCGAATATTTTAGTGTCTGTGTTGAATAAAGAATATCCTGTATTCACTTATTCATCTCGTGTTCTCAGCCTGACAGCAAATAGTAAATTTCAAGTTTATACTTCACCCATTTGTCTCGCCATTGCATTCTATTTTCTGAAAAGAAAAGCGGAAGCCCGATGGCCTAACACAAAATGGGTATTTTAACAAAGCAAATTAAAATTGCTGCCGTGGATGGGAGTATGGTAATCCAAACAATTAGAAATAAATCGATAACTGACTTCGAGGATGGCCTGGAATATTACGCTGCCCAAGCTGTTAAATGTCAATGCATCGTTACAGAAGATAACAAGGACTTTTTCTTTTCTGACTTAGAAGTTCTTACCGCGCAATCTTTCCTCGAAAAATATGTAATGGGGAAAGTATTCTCATGATCGCTCAACCATTCCGCTAAAAAATGACGGATATGGCTGCTGATGGAAATATCTTCTCGAATAGGAAATCCTATATGCTTTAAAAACGGCAATGTTATCCAATCTCCCATGTTAGAAATAGCGGCGTTAAATTAACCTTGAAGACGAAGGCTAATCCCTTCGTGCTCTACGGTCTCCGCCCCATTGCTTATTGCCAGAATTGCCAGAATTCCGGAAGGAAGTATTTCCCCCAGACCTCCGCTGCGAGCTCTGACGTTGTTGTGGTTTTGGTTTCGGCATCCCCACGTGCGTCGTATGATATGGTTGATCTTCTACCACGGGGATGGTTTTCTTAATTAGCTTATGAATGTCTTGTAAAAATTCTCTCTCCTCTTCATCACAAAAAGAAAGCGAAATTCCGTTGGCACCTGCGCGACCCGTGCGGCCAATTCTATGAACGTAAGTTTCCGGAATGTTGGGTAACTCATAGTTAATCACGTGCGACAAGTCTTCCACATCAATACCACGTGCCGCAATATCTGTAGCCACTAAAACCCGGGTCTGTTGTGATTTGAAATTGCTTAAAGCTCGTTGGCGTGCGCCTTGTGACTTATTTCCGTGGATCGCTTCTGCACGAATACCCGATTGTACAAGATCCTTCGCCACGCGGTCAGCACCGTGCTTGGTTCGCGCGAATACCAGGGCCGTTACGATACCTCTATCCTGAAGCAAATGGAGCAATAATTTTTTCTTATCTTTTTTCTCTACGAAATAAACAGCTTGTTTAATGGTGTTAGCGGTTGATGAAACCGGAGTTACTTCCACACGCACAGGACTGGTAAGAATAGTATCGGCGAGCTTCGCAATTTCAGTTGGCATTGTGGCCGAAAAGAATATTGTTTGCCTTTTTACCGGAACACGGGCTATGATCTTTTTAACGTCGTGGATAAAACCCATATCGAGCATGCGGTCGGCTTCATCTAAAACCAGCGTTTTTATGTTTTGCAGTTTTACAAAGCGCTGGTCGATTAAATCCAGCAGGCGACCTGGCGTAGCAATCAGAATATCCACTCCGGCACGTAGTGCATCCGTTTGCGAACGTTGAGAAACTCCACCAAAGATAACAGTATGTCGTATCTTTAAATGTTTCCCGTAAGCAGCAAAACTTTCTCCGATCTGGATGGCAAGTTCGCGTGTAGGGGTTAGGATCAAGGTTTTTATACCGGGAGGCGCTTTTACAAAAAGCTCATCCTGATGAAGTAATTGGAGTATGGGGATAGCAAATGCTGCTGTTTTACCTGTTCCAGTTTGTGCACAGCCCAATAAGTCCCTTCTTTCTAATAAGACGGGTATGGCTTGTTCTTGAATAGGGGTAGGTTTTGTGTAACCTTCGTTTTTGAGCGCACGCAATATGGGCTCAATGAGATTTAATTTTTCGAATGACATGTTTTGATTTATAGTGCAAGAAGCTTGTTAATTACGCCTCTTGGTTAACGCTGCGCTGAAAGCGCTTTTTTACGGAATTCGGAGGAGTGATGTGCAAAGGTAAGCATTTACTTTAGATAAACTACTATCGCTTCCCGTACCGCCACCGTTTCAACGGCTCTCACATTGGAGAAAATTAGAAATTTAATTTTTATCAGTTGGTTTACTTTAACGGACCTGATTTATCATTTTAAAAGTCCGATACAAGCTGAAATTATCTCAATTCAACTGTTTGGCTAGTTCCTCAAGCGATTTTTTTTCTAATTCTATCCGAAAAGGAGACCCATCTTTTTCTTCCCATTTTATAAGGCAGATATTCCCATTTATAATTTCAATTCCAGTGATGTCTCCATCATCATAGCAACAGCAACCGGTGTTGAAGTATGATGGTTGTATCTTAGAAAAGAACTCGGATGTTAAAACGTTTGTTTCGGTTCGGTAAT
The DNA here is from genome assembly GCA_964484845.1 of uncultured Chryseolinea sp. Taxonomy (GTDB): domain Bacteria; phylum Bacteroidota; class Bacteroidia; order Cytophagales; family Cyclobacteriaceae; genus Chryseolinea. The sequence goes on from CAZAHL010000087.1 coordinate 18,374, forward strand.
TTTGTCCTGTGGTCGAAACTTCTTGCTTTTCATCCCGCCCTATTGCTTCCTTTCTTTGCAGCCTTTCCAAATGCGTCAGCGATTCGAAAACGGGCTGATGCGTATGCCCGGTGATTAAAAAAAGATTCTTTTGGCCCGAGGACCATTCGTACATAATGTTGTTATGCTCTGTTTTCAACGATGCGTTGTACGCTGGGGTGTTTGGATTAAGACGGAGATAGGCTTGCAACGGTGCCCATATCTTGGACACAAAAAATTTACTAAAAAAATTTCCATCGCTTTGCGCATCCCCTTGATGTCCGTGGGTGCAGAAAATGCTAAACTGTTGTTGTCCACTATTGCTTTGAAGAATTACTCCTTCCAGCACAGCCACCGGAGTCTGATAGAGTTCTTCAAGATCTTTGCTTGCCAATGGATTGATCTCCCAGTCCAGATCGTGGTTACCGAATATTTTAGTGAACGCATTTCGCACGGCAAATTTTTTCTCAGCTTCAAAAGACAGCGCGTTTTGCTTTTTTACTTGCTGCAAGGTATTCTTCCAAAGTTCTTCTGAATCCCCCAGGCAGATCAAGTGAAATCCTTGTTCATTGTAATAGTCTAACGCCGCCAGGTAATTCCGTTCTGCTAGTATGAAATCATCCGCCCCGTTTTTTGCTCCTTTGTGCTGATCGGAAAAGAGGATGAAGCGACCTGTGGCAATATCCAGCGGGATTACAAATCCCTTTTTACCGGGATCGGTTTGAAGCTGGTGCTTTAATTTAGTCAAGGCTTCATAAATGCGTTCCCGATCCGGTGAAGAGGAAAATGTATCAACCAACCAAAGAATGGGTTTCAGGAAAAGATAACGTACAAGTTTCCGCATTAAAGAATTTAAAGACCTTTGTAAATTAGTGCTCAATTCATGAGAAACTGAAAAAAATATTGAACGATTAATAAACCCTTTCGATTTTTTTTGTCGTAAATATTCAACCTATGAGGAAATTAATTTCAAAAAAGAATTCCGGACTCAAGAGAGATATCAATCCAATGCCTAAAAGTATTCGTAATTTAGTAGTTAAAAAGGGACTGTTAGAATTATACAAGGCACGCCCAGCCTACCAGCAAAATGATTACCTGGGATGGATTTCTCGCGCTAAACTCGAGGAGACAAAAAAGAAACGTTTAAATCAGATGTTGGATGAACTTAAGAAGGGTGATCTTTATATGAAAATGGCCTGGAAAGCCTCTAAATAAGTTTATTTCTCCAGAAGATCTTTCAGACTTTGTAAAACCTGTTCCCAATTTTTTTCGGAGTTTTTACGGGCCTCCTCGTTCGCTATATTTTCTTGCTTTACTATTAATGTTGTTTGACCATCTTCTTCATACAACTCATACGCCACAGTGGCGTAATTTTCGGGCTTATCGGGCAAGCCTGAAAAGGAGCTAAAATAAGAGTACTGGAATAATTTATTGGGTTCACTTTTTAAAATGGTTCCTTTATCCAAGTATTCCTTGCCTTCCCACTCACCCTTAAAATTTAATGTGCTTCCCTCTTTCCAGTCTGATAAGGCTTCTGATCCAAAGAAATACTGTTTGATCAGTTTGGGGTTAGTCAGGGCATCCCATACGCGCGGGGCTGGCGCAGAAATGGTTGTCGAAGTTTTTGCAATTAAGTTTATGGACATACCGGACAATTTATGAAGTGATAAGGTTAAAACACTTTATACGGTAAATGTTCACACAAAATTCACACAAATTTTATGTTCTGCGACACTACCACTTCTTAATTTCCTTCCCGTTATCATCATCAACATTGCTGTACTTTTCCCTAAAGATCAATTCTTCCGGGTTCAGCAGGAATTTTTTTTTATTGAAAAAATCCTCCAGATAATAAAGCTTTGCCTCAAAACCTTCGTTGACAAAATCTTCGAATTTGTAAAACGGATCTTTACTTTGGGTTAAAAATTCTGCGATGCTACCTGAAAACAACTTCACTTTCTTTTGCATTTCAAAACAAACTTGGCGTCTGAAAACTTTGGGCATCACGAGAATACCATTGTCCGCACCGGAGGTAAAGTTTGTTACATTTTTGCGAAACTGCAGACTGTATTTAAATTTCCCGGTGTCATTACGAAGATATTTCCAGACACGGTTATAACGTAACTGCGCTGCTGCCACTCAGCATCTTCGTACTGATGTTAACGAAGATATATAATTGGAACGAATAAATCATTTACCTGTTTTCAGTGAATTTTTGCCCAAATTAACGCAAAAACCTTTTTAGTTTTGACGACATGATCCGAGTCAAAAATATAGATATAGTAAAATCAGGAAAGAAGTTATATCAGAATTTCTCTTGGGAGATTCTAGACAATGAGAATTGGGTAATAACCGGATGCAACGGAACCGGTAAGACAATGCTTTTGGAAGGACTTGCTGGACTATTACATTTGCCAAAAGGTGTAATAGAATATGATTTTATAACTGGCGAAACATGGGATGAGCGATACGCTGAAAAAAGAGGAAAGATCACGTATGTACCCGCCCAAACGCTCCATACATTTTTGAATGGCAGTCAAGACCTCTTTTACCAACAGCGTTATTATGGGATAGGAGATGGAAAAATTCCTACAGTTAAGGAAGTATTGGGAAATTCATTAAGGCATCTATTCGATCTAAATATTCCTTTGAGTTTGTCAATTGTCCCGCTATTAGACTTGGAGATAACGCGCTTATCAAACGGACAACTTAAGAAGGTATTGCTGGTAAAAAATTTCTTAAAGGGAATGCCAAATCTACTGCTACTGGATTATCCTTTTGAAGGACTCGACTATGAGAGCCGTGAAGACCTTTGCCACTTTATTGATTTTATTTCTACAAACTACGGCGTACAGATCATTCTCGTTGATCATCATGAACATCTTCCCACAGTCATCAACAGAAAGCTGACGCTCGGTAAATTCTGCGTTGAGAAGTCAGAGAACTTTCATTCCGTTGATCAATCTGAGCTTCCCTTCCGGCAGAGTTCACTTAAAAAGAACGGTGACGAAATAATCTTGATCCATAATTTGCAACTACGATACGGTGCGCATCAGATCTTCAATGATTTTAATTGGACTGTAAACCGGGGAGACCGATGGGTACTTATTGGCCGCAATGGAACAGGTAAAACTACTTTGTTCAGTATGATCTTCGCGGATCATCCTATGGCATATACGCAGGAGATATTTTTATTTGGAAGACGCAGGGGAACAGGAGAATCGATCTGGGATATCAAGCGACGGATCAATTATCTCGGTCCCGAGCAAATGAGTTATATCAATATGAACGGCGGCGTTTTCACGGCTCGGGAATATGTAAAGAGCATAAATCAAAAATTAAATAACGGGTCCTTGGAAAACCTTGTTGAATATTTCCAAGCACAGGATTTTATAGATAAGCAACTTCGTTTTCTCTCTTCTGGCGAGCTGCAGCTTCTCCTGATTATAAATTGCTTCCTTTCGGACAAAGAGCTTTTATTATTGGATGAGCCATTCCGTTTTTTAGATGCTGTTCAAAAAGAAAGAGTTACCGAATATATATTGTCACATTTGAAAGAGGATACTACTTTGATTCTAATAACGCATTATAAAGATGACATTCCAGCAACGCATTCCTCGTTATTTGATACAAAGATATTATAAGAACACCACCAGGGTTGAATGAGAAGTATCTCATCCTACGTTGTCGTGCCCCATATTTCCATGTTGCTATGTTTATTGTTTTAATCCTATCCACGTCCCTTTAGGGCCGCGCTTCTGGAAACGCAACTGAATTTTATCCGCACATGCCCCTACCAGAC
>CAZAHL010000088.1:0-22191 GCA_964484845.1 uncultured Chryseolinea sp.
ATTGATTTAGAGTATAAACGCTTCCTTACATTGAGCACTACGGGCAGATTTGATACCTATTCCAAACTAGCCAATAGGGACGAGTCTTTGCGAAGAATATTCACACCTTCTGTTTCTGGTGCCTTTATTTTCTCAGAGCTTTTGGATATCCCAAGTTTAAGTTTAGGTAAGCTGCGTGCTTCCTGGGCAAATACTAGCGGAGAGGCAAAGGATCCTTATAAGACGGCTGTATATTATTCTTTAGGAAGCGCATTCAACGGAATCCCTACCGGGTCTTTCGATGAAGAACAGCCAAACATTTTTCTAAAGCCATTTACATTAACTGAAATAGAAGTTGGTACTGAATTAAAGTTTTTTGAAGGCAGGTTAGGGTTTGATGTTGCCTGGTATACCCGTAAAACAAAGGATGAAATTATGCCTGCAACGTTTACCAGGGCGTCCGGCTTTGAAAAAGGCGTTGTGGGTACGGGTTCTACAAAGAATTCAGGCTTAGAAGTTCAAGTAACAGGCACCCCCATTAAAACAGGCAATTTTAGCTGGAATATTACAGCAAACATTACTACAGTAAAAAATACGATACTAGAAACAGATGCTGATGGAAAAAATCAAAACCAAGGCAGCAACCGGGGAACGCTCGGCAATGCGGTAACCTCGTTTGTGAAAGGTTATGCAGGACCTCAGATTTTAGGATATGATTATAAGCGAAGTGCCAGCGGTGAGATTGTTGTAGATGCATCCGGTCTTCCCGTTCGTGGAGATCTGATAATGCTGGGAAGTGTTATGCCAAAAGTGTATGGCGGTATAAACAATGAGTTCAACTATAAGGGATTCAACATGTCTTTCCTGATCGATTATAATTTCGGCAATAAAGTTCTTTCAGCAACTGAGTATTATACCATTTTGAGGGGCTTAAATAAAATGACCCTGGAAGGTAGGGATGGTATTACAACCGGAGTTAATGCAGAAGGTATAACAAATACAACGACAGCTTCCGCCCAGGATTATTATAGAGCAGTTGCACAACAGATAACTTCTACTAGTGTTGTCGATGGCGATTTTATCAAATTCCGTCAGCTGACGTTGGGATATACTGTTCCGGCATCGGCATTTGGGAATGTCCCGCTGTTCCGATCTGTTCAAATATCATTGGTGGCCCGTAACCTGGCCATTTTAATGAAGAAGGCAGACAATATTGATCCTGAAGCCAGTTTCGGTTCAGATGTAAAGTACTACGGAATAGAAGGTACCAATTTACCATCAGCCCGTACGTATGGAGTGAATCTTAATTTTAAATTCAAATAATCGTCATCCCTTAAAAAATATGAAGATGAAAAAACTATTTAGATATTTTATTGTTGCACTTGCTTTCAGTACGGTGAGTTGCGATGGGGATTTTGACGAAATAAATACAGATCCTACAAAAGCTATTCCGGCTAATTTTGATCCTAACTACTTTTTGTCAAACAGTCAATGGAGGTATTTGGATGGCACGATGGGGTACAACGGGCCCACTTTGTTTCAAAGTGGTTGGATGCAGATATTGGCATCCACTTCTTCCGGTGGCGCTAATTACTATACCAATATGGATAAATACGTTCCGTCTGGTAATACAAACGATTATCAAGGAAGGAGCTGGAACCTTTGTTACCGGTCTGCCAGCCTTGCAAATGAAATCGTTTTTCTGACAAGTGAGAAACCGGAATTGGTGAATCTCACAAGTATTGCTCAGATTATGAAGATTCTGAACATACAATACGTTACCGACATGTATGGCGATTGTCCTTATGCAGAGGCTTTATCGGCTAAAACTGGTGTCACATTGCCAGTATACGATACCCAGCAAAGTCTTTACACAGCATTGTTAAGCGATTTAGATGCGGCCATTAGCAGTTTGGATGATTCAAAAGCCAAACCTACTGCTGATCTTATGTATGCTGGTGATATTGCTAAATGGAGAAAATTCGGTTATTCTTTAATGCTTAGAATGGCCATGCGCCTTATAAAGGCGGATGCAGCAACAGCCAAATCCTATGCAGAAAAAGCAGCGACAGGCGGTACTTTTGCCAGCGCTGCCGATGACGCTTTTATCATTTGCGATAATGCCAATGGATACACAAATGATTATGCACGCGATTTGACAACAGCGGCCGACTTTTATCAAGTAAGATGGAGCAAGACGTTGATTGATTATCTTGATGCCAATGATGATCCTCGTCTTGGTGTTATTGCTGAAGTTTCTTTGCCTGGACTTGTTGCCAATCAAACGGTTGGACTTGCTGGTAATTCTGATCCTTCTGTGCAATTGGGTTTACCTAATGGCTATGATATGAATGCAGGCGCTACCGATATCACAACTTCTCCTGGTTATCCTGGTGGAACAGGATCTGGAGCAGATGCAACACCAATTGGTAAATATTCAAGACCGAAAACATCTATTTATGGAAACCGGAATGGTCCTGTGTTCATACTTACCTATGCGCAAACAGAATTACTATTGGCGGAAGCTGCAGTAAGAGGTTTCAGTGTAGGCGGTACCGCGGCAACGCATTATAGTAGTGGAGTAGCTGGAGCGTTGTTGTCACTTGCGCCATTTGGCGCTGAAGCCACAATCAGTTCTGGTATAGCTACCGGTTATGCGGCAGCTAATCCGTTAGATGTTTCTTCTGCTAATAATTCATTAAAGATGATTAACGAACAATATTGGGCAACCTGTGGTTCGCAATTAAACTTTACAGATGCCTGGAATAACTGGAAAAGATCAGGCTACCCTGTGTTGACCCCAATAGTTTATGCTGGTAATTTTTCGGGTGGAGTCATTCCTCGGAGACAGCCTTACCCAACGACAGAAGGTACGCTTAACGGAGCTAATTATAGTACGGCCGTAGGTGCACTTTCAGGTGGCGATACATGGAGTGCGAAAGTATGGTGGGATAAGTAATATTGATCCTGAATGAAATCGTGGGAAGAGAGACTAAATCATTTGGGTTTAGTCTCTCTTTTATTGTTTAAGAATACGGCATACTCCTCAGGAGATCCAGATGTGCTATTCACACATGAATAGAAAATTATACAAGCCGGAATAAAGTCTTTTATTTGAAACGAGACAAATCAAATGATAAGTTGAATTGTTTAAAGGGGATCTTGTACGTTTTTATTGTATAAAAGGCCGAAATTCCTATTGCCACACACATTTTTGTCCACATCCTTGTCCACCGAAAGTCAAAGATTGCTTCGGTAAATCTCTTTTTCCTTTCCTTATTAAAATCCTCTCAATTTTTAAAAAAAAGGTTGAGCAACTGTGTTTTTTACTTCTACAATATTTTATTGTTAAGATTCATTTACTTTTTAGTGCAAAATTCCGATTTTGAGCAATGTTTACGAACACAAACAAAATAAACGCTTAAAATGTGACCGTAGGATTGCAGAAAAATGAATTGAGGGAGACCAAAAACATCATTGTTGATAGAGCAGCCGACGCTAAGCTGGTTTCTATGAATGATTATGCTTTGTGGAAAAGTTTTAAATCAGGCGACCTTTCGGCTTACTCTTTAATTTATAGAAAGTACTTTTTTGTTTTGTTTCAGTATGGAAAGAAAATCAGTGACGATAAGGAATTGGTAAAAGATTCTATCCAGGATCTTTTCATAAAAATTTGGAACAACCGTGAAAACCTGAGTGATACAACATCTGTCAAATACTATCTCTTCACATCATTAAAGCACAAATTGCTTGATGTTCTGGAATCGCCGAGTCAAAGGCTGAAAATGGAAATGAATGTAATGGATTTTGAGATCAGCGATGAAAGCAATTCTGATGATGACCCTTTTTTCTCCCAAAAGGAAAGAATTTTTAAGGCGATTAATAAATTGTCCAAGCACCAGAAAAACGTACTCGATCTGAAGTTTTATAAAAACCAATCCAATCAGGAAATAGCGAATGAATTGGGAATAACCATTCAGTCTGTTTATAACTCCGTTTTCAAAACCCTTCGGTCCATTCGGAAAGAACTTTTAACTGGAATAATTTTTATCCTGTCAGCGTTTTAGTAAATAAATATTTCCCTCCTGCTTGCCAAAAATAAAAAGGAAAACGGAAATACCCGAAATCATCTGAGCGCGGTAAGCCACGCACCTCGCGTGCTGACAAAGCAATCCCCAGACTATGGAATGCACCTGCGGAAGTCAGTGTCTGAAAGGGACTGGTTTAGTTTATGTGCAAGCCTTTCCTTGTGTAGTCTCACAGTTGGGGATGCCCACGCGGGAAGGCAACGACTTTGAGGAAACGTGCAGGCTCGGCAAGGCGGCATATGAGTACGTCCTTGCGAAGAAAGCCACGCACCTCGCGCTGACGAAGCAATTTCCCAAGGAGCCGAATTTGTTCCTTTTCGAACACCATCGAACAATATCGGACAAATGAACTTTGAAAATCACCTATTTTGCTTCTAATTACTTGTTATCCATTGGTTTGGTATTTGTAAAAGAACGTGATAAAGAATTATGATAAGGAATTATTGCAAAGTCATTTTTCAGAATATCATTAGAAATAAGATCTACTCTTTGATCAATATCCTTGGATTATCGGTAGGGCTGGCAGTATGCATTATTATTTTGCAATACGTTCGTTTTGAGCAAAGTTATGATCGCTTTCACTCTCAAGCCGATCACCTTTACCGAATCATACTTGAATACACTACTTCCAGTGGGATCGCTGAGCGCGATGCTGCGAATTTTGCACCAGTAGCAGATGCCTTAATGAATGATTATCCGGAAGTAACGGGATCTGTAAGAATATCTCCGGAGTATAGTAAGGTAGTATTCAGCCATGAAGGAAAAATATCGGAAGAGCCTAAAATTTATTATGCAGACTCAACACTCTTTACTTTGTTTGACTTTAAACTTCTTCATGGCGATCCTAAAACTGCATTAAAAGATGTGGGCTCTATTGTACTGACTCAAACCGTTGCAGAAAAATATTTTGGTCGAATGTATGAATGGAAAGAAAGTCCTCTGAATAAAACAATCCTTATGAATAACAGAGAGCCTCTGAAAGTCACAGGCATCATGGAGGATATTCCTGTAAACTCGCACTTCAAAGCGAATGCTCTGATTAGCTTCACAACATTTATCAAATTCAATGACCCTTCAAAAGAATGGGGCTGGAACGACTTCTATACGTACATAAAACTGACGCCTGGAACAGACTATAAGAAATTCGAAGCAAAGCTTCCAGAGTTCGTAACAAAGTACAAAGGTAAGGATACCAAAGACAAAATGATCCTGCAGCCACTAACGGATATTCATCTTAATTCTAATGTAGGCTTTGAACTAAACCCAAATGGAAGTTCACAAGTTGTTTACTTTCTATCTATCATATCGGTGATCATTCTGATCATTGCATGGGTAAACTATATCAACCTTGCCACAGCCAGAGCAGGTCAGAGGGCAAAAGAGATTGGAGTACGAAAAGTGAATGGCGCGACACGAAGCGAGCTGATGATACAGTTCTTACTGGAATCTTTCTGTATGAATTTTATCGGGCTGTTGCTCGCAATGGGTATTGTATCTGCTGCGCTGCCGACGGTAAGTCAGGTACTGGAAAAACCTCTGGAATTTTCTGTATTGAATGATAAAATGTTTTTGGTGTATACTTTAATGATTTATGTTGTTGGCAGTCTTGCTTCGGGAATGTATCCTGCTATTATTTTATCGTCTTTTAAGCCCGTTAAAATTTTTAGACCTTCTTTTTTGGTGGCGAAAGGTAATTCAGGGTTACGGCAGGGTCTTGTGATTTTTCAATTTATGATTTCTGCCGCATTGATAACCGGAACGCTTATCATTGAGAACCAGATGGAATTTATCCGCAATAAAGATCTTGGATACACTTACGATAAGACCCTTGTGATGAGTGCTTCGAGTACACAGAAAAATGATTCATTGTTTTTTCAGAATTACCAGATACTGAAAGAAAATTTATTGAAATATCCCGCCGTTGAGTCGGTTACTACATCGTCAGTACTTCCAGGAAAGTCGCATAACGATATTGATATGCACGGAGGTCTCAGAATGGTAGGAGATGACTATAAGGTTAGTCACTCGGCAAATACTTTCAGGGTGGATGAGAACTTCATACACGTTTTTAAAATGAAATTGATTGCCGGAGAAAATTTTTCAGGGAGGTACGTTAAGGATGAAGAAAAACTGATACTAAATAGGAAAGCTGTAGAGATTTTTGGTTTCAATAACCCACAAGATATTATTGGAAAGAAAATCCAATACTGGGGTAAGCAAAAAGAAGTGGTAGGTGTGATCGAGAACTATCATCATAAGTCGCTGAAGAATAATTTCGAGCCTGTTATTCTACGCAATAACGTTTCAAATATGCTGTATGTAACCATGCTCTTAAGGGACAATGACAATTCAAATCTTGAGAGCATTATTGGAAACCTTAAAAAGAGTTGGAGTGAGGTGTATCCCAATGATCCTTTTGTTTATTTTTTCCTGGAAGATCATGTGAATGAGCAGTACAAAGCGGACAACCAGTTCAGCAATATTTTCAGTATTTTTTCAGGGTTCTCGATATTTATTGCGTGCCTGGGATTGTTTGGACTGGTTTCTTATACAGTATCGGTGCGTATCAAAGAAATAGGGGTAAGGAAAGTATTGGGTGCTTCTATTGGAAGTATAGTCTTTCTTTTCAGTAAAGGTTATTTCAAACTACTCGTTATATCTTTTTTGATAGGTCTTCCATTAGCGCATTACATGCTAAATCTGTGGATCGACAACTTTGCGTATAAAGCGGACATAAGCCTCTTAACTTTTATTATTCCTATTGTAATTGTGACCTTACTTTCCTGGCTGGCAGTCAGCGTGGAAATCCTTAAAGCTGCGGTGACGAATCCGGTAAATAGTTTGAGACATGAATAGATCTTATAGATGATACTAAGTGGAGTGCATAAAAGCAGCCCTCACTTGGGTTTGGTAAATATCAACTTCGTGTAACCTATTACAAATGTTCGAAGTGAGGTAATAAATGCTTGCGCATAGCATTCGGGAATTCTTCACGATTATTTCCCAGCAATATCTTCACAAGATCGGCATGTGTAACGGATCCCGTAGACGTATGGTCTAACTTTGATTCATACTCAACAACATATTCAAAGACCGGCATTAAGATCGTTTGAAATCTCTTAAGGGTTTCGTTGCCTGCCATTTCATATAGTGTGGCGTGAAAATCCACCTCACATCTCACTCGTTCTATTTGTGTTGTAGCTTTTTGCTCACGTTCTACGATGGCAGAAAGTTTTTTTAATTGCGCGTCCGTTTTACGCTGAAACAATAAGTCTCCCAAACCAACTTCCAGTACAAGACGTAATTCAAACAATTGCTTCCGGACTTCCGTGTCCAATATGGTGGGATGAAGAATCCGTTCAAGCCCTTTCATAACATCCGGCTGGGTGAGAATCATCCCACGCTTTTTCCGCGATTCAATAAGTCCATGCATTCTTAATCGACTTAGCGCTTCCCGAACTACATTTCTGCTTACCCCAAGCCCTTCGGCAAGTTCTGTTTCTTTAGGAATGGAATCACCGGGCTTAATAGCTCTTTTTACAATATAATCGAAGAGTTGATTCTCCACCTGATCGGTCATCGACTGCGACACGATAGGTTGAAGTTTATACAAATTTTCATTCACATTCATAAATCAAAGATAACAATATGTAATACTTAAAGCCTAAAATGCGCTAAAAATGGAATCCCTGCTATGCCATAATTATCTCTGTTTTGAGCAGCGAATTTTTATCAAACCTAAAATTATTGGCAGAAAACGGTTGCAAAGCTGGGTATTGTTCCTACCTTTATTATGTAGTACATAACTACTTAATAGACAATTCAAAATTTAAAGCCTATGAAAATACAGTCTACATTAGTAATCGTCTGCCTGCTGTTTAGTGGAATGGCTATGGCCCAAACACAGCTAATCAAAGGAAATGTACTGGACGAAAATGGTCAACCCCTTCCAGGTGTCAATGTCCTGATTAAAGGTTCAACGATAGGAACAACGACAGATGCCTCCGGCGATTTTTCTGTCGCTGCAGAGGCAGATGCTATTCTGGTTTTTTCATTCATCGGATATTCTTCTCAGGAAATACCTCTCAATGCACAAACGGCTTTACGCATAACGCTATTGCCGGATATAAAATCACTGGAAGAAGTAGTTATCGTTGGCTATAGTGCTCAATCAAAAACAACGATCAGCAGCGCGGTAGAGAAACTCGATACAAGAGAACTTGCCAATTCACCTAACGCAAACCCAGTTCAGTCGTTGCAAGGTAAAGTTGCAGGTGTTTCAATTCCTATATTAACAGGACAACCAGGTGCTAACGCTAAGGTTTTAATCCGTGGCGGAACAGGTACGAATCCATACGGTACGGGTACAGGCGGAGGAAGAGATAACGCTGTCAATAACAAGGGTGATGCCGGGGCATTGTATGTTGTAGACGGTGTTTACAGAAATGACCTGACTGATTTGAACTCAGATGATATAGAATCTATCCAGGTGTTGAAAGATGCGGCATCCACGTCAATATATGGCGCGAGAGGGGCGAACGGAATAATTGTGGTGACAACCAAAACAGGGCGCAGTAGCAAGAAGCCAACGCTCACATTCCGGTATCAACACAGCGTTGAGAAATTGAACGAAAACAGAGGGTATGAATTTGCAGGTGGACGTGATTATCTGATCAAAGCTCGCACTGCCGCCTTAGCCGCTGTCAATGATCCTAATTCTGTTGCCGGACGTGCATCTAATGGTGCGTTTATGTATTCCACTGTGAGCATTACAAATCCAGGTGACTATGGGCAACAAAAATACACTCCCGTTTTTTTAAACCAATTAGTGGCCGTTGAAGGTCAGCCTTATGTCGATAACCTGATCAACAATCAAGGATATGAAACGATAACTGATCCGATTACCGGTAACGAAATATTGTTTAAAGACAATCATTATCAGGATGTGGTATGGCAAACAGCGCATTCCAATAACTATAATATCGGACTTTCAGGTGCTAACGAAAGCGGAAATTATTATGTGGGTTTAGGATATCTGGATCAGGAAGGGATCTACCTCGGTACGGGTTATGAACGCTTCAGTATTCTCGCCAACGGCGCGTACCAGTTAAGGGAAAATCTTAGTGCAAATGTCGGACTCTCTTATCAACGCAACGATAGTCAGTATCCGAGAAATTATACGGACCTCACACGGTCAGTAAGAGTTCCAACAACCTGGCGCTTATATTATGATGATGGTACGCCTGGACTGGGAGAAGGGAATGTGTCACCACGCAACCGCCTTCATGAGCTATATTATCAGGAATTGAGCTCGGTCACGGATAGAATTACAACTCGTTTTGGTTTGGATTGGGAGATCATTAAGGGATTACACTTCAAACCTTCCGGGTCCATCTATAAGGATAATCTGGAAGAAAATTTCTCAGAAGATTTTTTTCCGCAGAAAATATCACGCGACATATCGTATTACCATCGGCTAAACGATCAACTTATGACGGATGGCTTACTGACCTATGAAACTTTTTTTTCAAAACACAACTTGAATGTACTGGCCGGTATTAATTATACTGACTATCGCTATAATACGATTATAGCCAGCAGCTCCGGTAGAGCATCTAATTATATAGAGGATATTTCAGCAACACCAACAGCGAATCAACGGGTGAGCGAAAACATTCGTACTCAGGACAAATACCTTAGCTACTTCGGGCAATTGAATTATAATTTTGATGGAAAGTATTTATTCAATGCCAGCGCGCGTTATGACGGCTTCTCACGATTCTCGGATGATAAAAAGTTTGCCATGTTCCCTTCCGTATCCGCAGGATGGAATATTCATCAGGAAGCTTTCTGGAAAAACGCAAGCATTCCTGTGATTTCAGGATTTAAATTGAGAGCAAGCTGGGGAGAGGCAGGTTACAATAGTCTCGATTATGCCAATACGCAAGGCGCCTATTTATCGGGTTATAATTATGGTGGTCAGGCAGGCATTGTCTATACTATTTTAAGAAACCGCGATCTGGTTTGGGAGACCTCTGCAACCACCGATGTTGCCATTGATTTAGGCTTGCTAAATAATCGATTTAATATTTCAGTGGACTATTACAACAAGATTACCAGAGACAGACTTTTTGATCAGCCTCTTCCTGCAGAAACGGGCTTCGGTTCGGTACGGGCAAATATCGGCAAACTTAGAAACAGAGGAGTGGAGGTCGCAATGGGCGGAACAGTTTTGCAAAATGGAAGCTTCAAATGGGAATCTAATTTCTCGTTTGCTTTCAATCGCGGCACAGTACTGAAATTGCCTGACAATGGCAGAGCCAAAAACAGGATCAACGGTGGGACTATTGTTGATCCTTCAACGGGAGAATACACAGAAGCAGGCGGTCTTGCAGAAGGTGAACGCTTTGGAGGCTTATGGGCTTTTCAACTAGACGGCGTATACTCGACAAGTGCAGAAGCAGCAGAAGCTCCTGTAGACCAATTCGTGTCAGGTAACAAACAAGGCAAACCAAAAGTAGGTGGTGATGCGATGTGGCGTGACCTGGATGGCAATGGGATCATCGATGCGCGTGACGTTGTGTTTATCGGTTATCGTACACCCGATAAGGTTGGCGGCTGGGTGAATACATTTACCTACAAAGGAATTTCTCTTCGATTTGTTGTGGACTATGCGATCGGTCACGTAATTAACAATGGTCCATTGGCGCGTGGCATGGCAAATGGCAGAAATAATGAAGCGATGCCTTCAATTGCTTTAGGCAGCGAGACTTGGCAGAATGAAGGAGATGTTGCCATTTACCCTCGCTGGGATAATGCGTCCGACTATGATAATGGGTATCGCAGTCACCTTAGGCAGTTGAGCAGCGCAGGGGTTTTAGCCCTGGGGTTGGATGACGGATATGGGTCCGATGTTTCCCAGTATTACCAGAAAGGTGATTTCCTTGCCTTTCGTGAAATTTCAATCACTTACCAGATTCCTAGGGCAATTTCTGAAAAGGTCGGGATCCCTGGTATCACGGTGAATGCGGGAGCGCATAACCTTGGATATTTGACTGCCTACGATGGATTTTCACCAGAAATCTACAAGGGTTATGATGAAGGTATTTATCCAAGACCACGGCAGTTCACCATCGGTGTTAAAGCAAGCTTCTAAAAGTTAAATCATAATTCAAGATATATGAAAAGCATTTTTAAATTATTCTTAATCGCGACCCTTTGCATGATAGGAGCAGCGTGTGATGATGCCATTGACTATACGCCGGAGAATGAAATAACCGGCGAAGCGTATTGGAAAAACCAGGATGATGTAAAAGCGTATTTGAGCGGCACTTATAATCGATTCAGGTCTACGCTGAATACTACACTTTACGGAGAAGACAGGAGCGATTACTGGGCGTCGAGTATTACGGGACGTATATCCACAGCGTGGTCACAAAATCTTAATGAAAGTAATGCCCCTGAATGGACGAGCTTTTATAATACGATTTACCACTGCAACCTTCTGTTGCAAAGGATGGGCACCATCGATTTTATTAATCCAGCCGAAAAAAATCGGATTCAGGCACAGGCCTATTTTATTCGTGCCTATACTTACTTCATTATGACAAAAACGTGGGGCGATGTTCCGTTGGTACTTGAACCTGTTGAAGGAACGGATCCACTGTTACCACCACGCGCGCCGGTGCAAGAGGTTTTTAATCAGATCAACGCTGATATCAATGAGGCTATTGCACTATTCCCTGAACCTGGTTTTGTGACTTCACAAGGGCAACTAGGAAAAAACCAGGCTTCGAAGGCAGCGGCTTACGCATTGCTGGCTGATGTCAAAATGTGGACTGCGAAAGTGCTAGGAGGGGGAGACACTGATTTGAAAGCAGCAATCGAAGCGATCAATCAGGTAGGAGCTTCAGGCGTTTCACTGCTTCCAGACTTTAGTAATGTATTTGCAACGGCTAACCGGAAAAATGCAGAGGTCATCTTTTCTCTTTACATGAACTTTACGGAACCACCAAGCCCTACAGTAACCAATGGTTCACAGATGTATGCGCGACTTACAAATCCAACCGCAGTTCAAGGAATTCAAAGCTTTGATAATGCCAGCGCGATTGCGTATGCTGTCAGTGGTCCCAATGCTGATCCCGGCTATCAGCCCAGTGCCAAAGCGAAAGCTTTATTGAGCGTTTATGCCAATGATAAACGCAAATTGGGTTCCTATATCGATGGACTTCAAAACGGTGTAGTGACCTATGCCTTTGGAAATAAATTCAGAGGTACGCAGTTTCAGGGCGACCGGTATTTTGATGATGACATTGTAATCTATCGATGGGCCGACATGCTCTTGCTCAGAGCTGAAGCCAATGCAGCATTGAACAATACAAATGAGGCGGTTACAGATTTGAATTTGGTAAGGGTAAGAGCTGGCATTGGATCTTATACGGGTCCGACTGATAAAACCACGTTGGAGAAAGAAATAGTGGATGAACGTGGCAGAGAGTTATTCCATGAGAATAAGCGGTGGTGGGATCTTGTAAGAGCACATCATGCAGGTGTAATTGATATTTATGCTGTGGTTCCAAACCTCTCTGGTAAATCAACACCTTTGTACTGGCCTGTCGCCGCGCGTGTGAGATCGCTCAATCCAAATATTGATCAAACGTCAGGTTACGAATAGTAAAAAACTTTATTTTATGATGATAAACATACGGATCTGTTATGGTTTTGCCTTCGCATTCTTCTGCTGTGTGAACTGTGTGAGTGCTCAAGTGAAGCATGATAAAGTATCAGAACCTGTTACAGTTTTTGAGCCTGGATCTGCTTACACTACGACACGGATACCCGCTATTGTATCAACAAAAAAAGGAACTCTTCTGGCTTTTTGCGAAGCACGTGCTAACTCTACCAGTGATTGGGCAGAGATTGACCTCATTATGCGTAGGAGTACCAACGGAGGTAAGAGCTGGGATCCTTTCGTGGTAATCGTGCCACGTGAAAAAAATAAGCCCCTTGGAAATCCGACACCGATCGTAGATCGAGAAGGGAGGATACATTTATTGTTTCAGCGGAATTATGCAAAAGCATATCACATGCTATCAATTGATGACGGAGTCACATGGTCTACTCCCAAAAATATCACGTATGCTTTTGAGGAATTCAAACCAGAATACAACTGGAAGGTTATTGCTCCTGGACCGGGCCACGCCATCCAGTTAAAATCCGGCAGATTGTTAGTGCCTGTGTGGATTTGTGAACCAGACTCTTCAATTTCCGGTGGTCATAGGCCATCTTGTGTCGCTACGGTCTACAGCGATGACAAAGGTGTAACCTGGAAACGTGGTGAAATAATTTCCTGCAACAACGACCCTTTTAAAAACCCAAGTGAGAGTGTGGCCGCTGAACTTTCTGATGGACGCATCATGATGAATATCCGAAACGAGGGCGAAGCACGAAGGCGCATGATCAGCTACAGTGCAGATGGGATCAGCCACTGGACCAAGCCGGTTTTTGATACTGCTTTATACGAACCGATTTGTATGGCGGGTATGATACGTCTTCACAATCCAGAAGTGCTTTTGTTTGTCAATCCGGATAGCCAGCATTTGACGGAAGGAAAACCCAGTTCTATTCAAAGGAGAAAAAATCTTACGGTAAAACTCAGTGATGACGAAGGAAAAACATGGAGGACGGAAAAAGTGTTGGAGCCTGGTAATGCAGGCTATTCCGATTTAACCATCGGTGCCGACGGAAAAATATACTGTCTTTATGAAACCAATGAGTTGGAAGGATGGAAATACAAAATCGTTTTAAAGTCTTTCACGCTAAAATGGCTTACGGATACCGACAGACCATAGCTACACCATGACATAAATTAATAATGATAAACAAGCAAATAATGAATCACATCAACGGACTAATAGCAGCACCATTTACACCTTTTCACAACGATGGAAGTCTTCACCTTGAAATCATTCCTTCCTATGTCGATAAATTAGTAAGCGACGGATTAAAAGGAATTTTTGTTTGCGGCAGTAATGGTGAAGGACCCAACATGACGATCGAGGAACGGATGCTTGTGGCCGAGACTTTTAAAAAGGCCGTACAAGGAAGAATGAAATTATGGGTTCATGTGGGCCATACAAGCATTGCCGAATCGAGAAAACTTGCTGTTCATGCACAGCATATTGGTGCGGATGCAGTGTCATCCGTTGCGGCATTTTATTTTAAACCAACATCGGTCAACAACCTCGTTGACGCCATGAGCGAAATTGCTGAAGCTGTGCCGCAGATGCCGTTCTACTATTATCATATTCCTCATCTCACCGGAGTAGGTATGGATATGATCGAATTTCTAAAACAAAGTGAATCCCGGATCCCAAATCTGGCGGGCATTAAATACACCGCAACAACGCTTTGGGAGTACCAATTATGCCTGAATTTTGCAGCAGGAAAGTATGACATTTTATTTGGGTTAGATGAAATGTTACTGCCCGCCTTGTCAGTAGGAGGCAAAGGAGCAATAGGCAGCACGTATACATTTGCTACACCCCTGTACCTTCAAGTGTATAATGCTTTCATGGAAGGAGACCTTGAAGAAGCCAGAGCAAAAATGCTTTACCTGGTTCAGATGGTCAAAGTGCTTCTTCTATTTCCTCCAATTCCGGCACAAAAAGCGATTATGAAAAGGTTAGGATTTGATCTCGGACCTTGCAGACAACCACTTACCACACTTTCTAAAGCGGATGAGTTATCATTATACAGCAAACTTGATGCGCTTCACTTTTTTGATAAGCTTACCTCGGCAAATGTAATCGCCTGACGTTTATTAATTTCTCATTTCAGAATATGCATTTTTTAGACAGAATAACGGGAAGGATATACGGCCTTTTGCGCACCGCGCTTATTACTATTTTTATCTCGACGATTTCAATTTTTACCATGGCTCAGCAGCAGGATTTTTTTTCATGGAGTCAATTTGCGGCTATCCCAGACTCTGTTGGTTTTGCAGGATCGTATGCAGGAGTCTCTGATGATGCATTGCTCGTTGCCGGCGGCGCAAATTTTCCAGATGGCATCGGGCCCTGGGGCAATACAAAAAAAACGTGGTATGATCATGTATTTGTATTGGAAAAACCGGATGGGCAGTGGAAGTCTGCTGGCAAGTTACCGCGGCCGATGGGATATGGCATTTCTGTAACGTGGCGTAACAGCGTGATCTGTATTGGAGGTGCCGATGGTAATCAACATTATACCGATGTGTTCAAACTTCAATGGAATGACAATAAACTCCAAACAGAAATTCTTCCTCCCCTTCCATCTCCATTGGCGAATAGCACAGGAGTTGTGGTTGGAGATATGATTTATGTCATGGGTGGATTGGAAAATCCTGCAGATACGGTAGCCCAAAATATTTTTTGGCGATTGGATTTATCAGCACCAGGAAAAATGTCTTGGGAAATATTACAGCCCATACCCGGCGGTGGCCGTATGCTTGCCGTAGCTGGCCAGCAGGACAATCGTGTGTATGTGTTTAGCGGAGTAGAACTCCGCAAGGATAAAGTCACAGGTAATATAACGCGTCATTACCTTAAAGATGCCTATACGTTTGATGCATCCGGAGGGTGGAAAGCAATAAAAGAATTACCACATCCTGTGGCGGCAGCCCCATCACCTGCTTATACCTCGGGGCAATCCCATTTGATTATTTTTGGTGGCGATGATGGAGAACATGCGCATCGTGTGATGGAGTTAAAAGAAAATCATCCCGGTTTCCGGCAAGATATCCTGGCCTATCACACTATAACGAATACATGGTCGGTGGTGGGCAAGATTGACGATGGAGAGAAAGGTAAAACTTCCGTGTCACCCGTGACAACATCCCTGGTACAATGGAGAGATTTTGTTGTATTGCCAGGCGGAGAAGTCAGACCCGGTGTAAGATCTACAAACGTTTTATCGGCTACGTTCAAGCTCCCTTCCAGTGGATTCAAGGGGTTGGACTGGGTAGTGTTGATAATTTATTTTGGCGTAGTCTTTGGCATTAGCGTGTATGTCTCGAAAACGATGAATGCATCAACGAATGATTTTTTTCTCGGTGGTCAAAAAATTCCTTGGTGGGCGGCAGGCATCAGTATCTTTGGCTCGAAACTCAGTGCATTAACATTTATTGCTATACCTGCTAAAACATTCTCTACCAATTGGGTTTACATTTTTGCAAACCTGATGATTGTTGCAGTAGCACCTATTGTCATAGGGTTCTTCTTGCCCTACTTTCGGAAATTGAAAATAACCAGCGTGTACGAATACCTGGCGATCCGTTTCAACAACAATGTAAAATTACTGGGAAGCTTGACCTTTGTATTATTTCAGATCGGGCGCCTCGGCATCATCATTTATTTGCCTGCCCTCGTCTTAACCACCGTCACTGGAATTGATCTGATAGTGTGCGTGATATTAATAAGCGTGATAACAACCGCCTATAGCTTTGCCGGAGGAATTGAAGCGGTGATATGGACTGAAGTAATGCAGGTAATAGTGTTATTAGGTGGCGCATTTCTTTGTTTTTATTTTATTGCCGATTCGGTAGGGGGTGTCGATGTAATTGTCGCAGAAGCCAACGCCGAAGAGAAATTGAAGTTTGTTAACTGGGGATGGGAAATCACCGAACCTGTATTGTGGGTCGTGATTGTTGGAAATTTCCTTACGCATCTTACAACGTACACTTCCGATCAGGTCGTGGTTCAGCGCTACCTGACAACACCCACCTTGAGGGAGGCTAAACAATCTATTTATACCAACGCGGTACTGGTTGTTCCTGCCACCCTGATTTTCTTTAGTGTAGGAACTGCGTTGTGGGTATTTTTCAGACACAACCCCGCGTTGCTGAATCCAAATGGAAGAATCGATGACATTTTTCCATGGTACATATCACAACAATTGCCAGCAGGGCTATCGGGTTTGGTCATCGCAGGTTTGTTTGCTGCAACAATGTCCACGGTGAGTTCGAGTATGAATTCGATTGCCACTGTAGCGACAACTGATTTCTACAAACATTTTAAACCACAAGCTACGGATCTGCAATCGCTACGTTTTGCGCGCATCATTACACTATGCTTAGGCCTATTTGGTATTGCTTTGGCCATTGGATTAATATTTATGCAAAATCCTTCGATATGGGATCAGTATTTGAAGCTTATCGGACTTTTCGGAGGTTGTCTTGCCGGGATGTTTATTGCTGGTATTTTTTTTCCCGGTATTAACAGTCGTGGAATTCTTGCGGGATTTACGCTAAGTGCGATCCTGCTTTTTATTATTCAATCGAATGGGCTCATACACTTTTTTCTTTACCCTGGCGTTGGAATTTTTGGGTGTATAATTTTCGGTAGCATTTTTAGCAAGCTGATGCCTGTGCGAAGCGGAGAAGAGCCTATTCAAGTTGAGAAGTAAGAAACAGCATTGCTAGCGCAGAAAAGACTTTCGGTTTTCTATAACCAATCGAGTTAGTTCCCTTCGCCAAGCTAGTTTTTAGTTAGAAAAATATACCAACAACTCTTATTCAAACCTGCTCAAATAAACGTCTGTTTTGAATGCAGCTACCCTAAAAATAGAGAAGACACAAAAGCGGAGCCTTTGTGTCTTCTCATTATAAATTATTAGCTCTTTAAAAGCTATACCGTAAACCCAATTGAATCTGATAGGGATTACCGGATGGAGTCACGACACCGGCGTTTGGATTAATATCATAATTATATGTTAGTGAGGGAGCATCAAAACTTCGCAGCGTGTAGAGATTCTGCTTACCTAGCGTTTTCGTCGTTCCCCACTCTTTGTTAAGCAGGTTTCCTATGTTGAATATATCTGCTGATATTTCCAGTGTCTGCGTACGGAATGTGTTGAAACGTTTACCAATGCGCAGGTCCCAAACTCCATAGAAACCATTTTCGCCGCCATTCCGTTGAGCAATTTTGCCAAAGTTATTGCGAATGTATTCTTTAAGTCCTTCGTCGGCATTCGGGTTGTCCAATATCGTCGTGATACCTGTGCTGTATTTTTCCAGGGATGCGGGGTCGTTCGGATCGAACACATAAGCGAGATCATTGGAATTAACAAAGTCACCGTTTGGATTGCCCGATACTCCCAGGCTGTACCGTGTACCGCCAATGCCCGAGTAGCGTACACCCACGCTTACACCATAAAATGTTGGCAGCGTTCCATAGAATACTACTTTGTTCCTGAACTGATTATCGGAGTACGTCATGAGGCTTAGATCCCGCGGGTCGTCTTGTACCATCAACGACAGCGTCGCCGAATTTGCAACGTTACCGTTATATGATGTGTTGTCACGGATATCGTTCAATGTATAGCTCAACGTGAATTCACCATCTTTAAAATAACGGAAGGTTGCATCGATTACAGCAGCCAAGTGGTTTACCTTTCCTTCGCTGTTTAACTCAAGCACACGGCCTACGCGATCGGTTTTGCGGCCCTGCATCCAGTCCGTGGCGCCGTTAGCGGGGTTGATCGTACTAGCTGGAACATAGACTCCACGGCCTCCTTCGTTGCTGAGTGTAAAGAATGGCTGGTCTGCCATATTTCGGTCTACATACATATAATTGTTACGCCCCAGGCTGGCAAACAAGCTCACTCCCATTTTAAATTGGTCGTTAAAAATACGGTTATAGGACATGTTGGCTTTATAAATCACTGGCACTTTTGCGTCTTTTCCATTCATGTTGATGGTAGCCAGAGTAGGAACACCCGTCAGGTCAAACAACTCAGTACCAGGAGCTGTAGAAGGATTGGAACGATAACCAACAAAATCAGGGACAGGTACGTTTGCACCCTGAATATCTACGGATAACACCTTAGTTCCGTCAAACAACATGTTATTGATCATTGCATAGTTGTTGATGTCGGATCCAAATATACCGGCACCCAGGCGTACAAAATTACGTTGGTCGTTATTCACATCCCACGTAAACTGGATACGAGGCTGCAGTTGGAAAGTAGACAGTCCGTTGTCGGTACGAAGACCAAGGTCTTCGTTTACAATCTCGTTGAAATTAGGCTTGTTCACATAGTTGGAATAGTCGGCACGTATTCCCAGCAACATATCCAAACCGGGAGCTAAACCGGTTTGCATCTGAGCATATATAGCTGTATTTAAAATGTTCTGTTTTACACTATGGTCTTCCGATAGGGCAATCTCTCTCGCATACCGGTACGGTGTCTGGTTGTTAAAATTATCCAGGCCGGTGAAATAGAAACGGCCGTTCATTTCACTTCCATACAACGAGTTTAGGTGGCTGTACATAATATCAGCACCAAACGTAAAGTTGACCTTATCGGTGTTGTAGTATATGTTATTTGACAGCTGTAACACGTTGTTATAGAAGTGTTCAGGAGAGAAACGCTGTCCGCCTAGCTGAATGGTAGTAAATACATTTTTACTGTCCACCACAGAGCCTACACGCTCTACAATGGCACGAGGGATATTCTGTGATGGCAACTGAGATCCGGGTGTCGCTTCTTCCAGCGTATACAGGTACTGAAATTTGAGCTCATTGGTTATCCGCGGGTTCACCGAAGTACGAAGCGTAGCCAGGAGGCTATTGTCTATGGATTTAACGTCTCCTTAAACTTCAAACAGATTTATACTGCTATTGTCATCCAATCCCAAATTGTTCCTGTCGTACACAAAGTTGTCGCGTATAGTAAGGAGGTTATTTTTGTCAAGCTGCCAGTCTACGCGTGTAAAGACGGCATCCGTACCTCTCTTTTTATCAAATGAACCGAACTGTGGAGAACTCGCTACGCCGTATTCACTGCGTGCTATTTCAAGGTATTGATCAAGTGAAGCCTGCGATACATTCAGACGGATTTCATCGGCGGGAGTTTGAATGTCCGCAATCTGAAGCGGGCGTGAGTCCGCTTGATGGTCCCACACAATAAAGAAATGTGCTTTGTCTTTTACAATAGGCCCTCCAAGGGAAAACCCATACTGGTAAGTAGAGAACTCAACATCCCTTTTATTTCCGCGAATATCATATGGACTGGATAGCCAGTTCGTACGAGCGTAGCTAAAAGCACTACCCGTAAGCGTATTAGTGCCGGCTTTCGTAACTGTACTTACCGTACCTCCTCCGCTACGGCCATACGTTACATCATATTGGTTGGTAACTACATTGAACTCACGCACAGCTTCCATAGAAATAGCATATGGGCCGCCGTTACGGTTGGTTGTACCACCTGAAGTAGGGTTCTTGGCGGTCATACCGTCAATGGTAAAGTTGGTAGACGAAGCAAGCTGTCCTGAAATGTTGCCGCCGCGGCTTAAGGGAGACAAGTCTATCAAGGTCGTGAAGTTTCTGCCATTTACCGGCAGTTTGGCAATGTCACGCGCGGTTACGGAAGTTGCCGCTCCAAAATTGCCAACCTGGTTCTGCAGAGAAGAAGCGCTAACCTCTACGGCTTCTAATGTTTCAGCCACCGTTTTTAATTGTATGTCTACGCGAAGAATGTCGCCCTGATTAAGCGCATATCCGGTTCGTTTTTCGTTTCCAAATCCTACGGACGAAATACTAACTGAATAAGGACTCCCCAGGGGAAGTTGTTTAAATGTAAATTCTCCATAGATGTTGGTAGCCGTACCAGCAGTAAAACCGGTAGACTCATTTTTTACCAAAACTGTAGCGCCTGGTAAGGCATTTTTCTCTTCATCTGTTATTATACCGGTGATAGAAGCCTGTGTGGTTTGAGCTTCCATCTGCGTTGCCGGTAAATAACACGTTAACAGTAACAAGAATACCAGTAAACGGTTTATCATAATTATCAATTTTTGGGTTATTAAAGCCCGAAATTAGGACCATGAGTTTAAACCGGGATAGGCTTTAGATTAAGAATTGGTTAACTCTGCGTTATGAGTATGATGATTTTTTTAATAAAATTAAAATTGAGTGTAGCGAAAACGTTATTTACGGCTTGCGGCACAACCCATTGATCAATTATCGCTCCGATGAATTCTTGCTGTCAAATCCGATCAGCATTTCTTGAAAAAATTAAATTTACTGGATTACTTGAAAAGCTTTACAGCTTGTTTAAAATTCATGATGTTCGAAGTGATTCCAAAGGAAAGGTTGATGAGTTCGCGCTTGGCAAAATGTATATTATAATAATCCTGCCCTCGGTAAAATCGCATGAAGAAAGCGATCTCATCAAACCATGTGGGGTAATATTTATAATAAACATCGAAGATCAAGCGCCTGGAAACATTAACCGGGGCTATCCCATTCATGCTTCCAAAGATCCACCCCAACTTTGCCTCAAGACTTGAGTGCTGTAGCCATTGCATGAGTTTTTGCCGTTTCAGATTTTTTTGCGGTCCCACAACTCCAACATTTGCAAAAATCCGATAGGATCCATAACGATCCTTCAACCCTTCACTGTACCATTTTAGGGGATGATATTCAAACATAGCTTTGAAGCTCCGGATCGAAAAATATTTTTTGTCTATTTCTTTTACACGGTACGTGGAAATGCCGAACTCAGTATAGTCGGTGGAAAAATCGCCATTGGTAAAATTTACTTCCTGTGTGCTGTCGTTCGTGTAAAAAGTTCCGTCCTGGCCGTTCGAATGGTGTACATAGGAGGCATGCCATAGGGCATTTTCATAAAATAGCCTGCGAAGAAAAGTCTGTTTCCAGAATTTTATTTCGCGGTAAACCGTGCCGTAAACCCGGTAGCTAGGGATACGAATCGGCAAGGATTTTTCATTGAGAATTCTAACCTGTACTTGTGGATTGATCATAACTGCCCACAGCTTCTTATTCTTGGCAAAAAAATAACTTGGCGAAAATTTAGATTCCAGGATCAACGGCTCAAGATTACCAATTCCTGATCCGACGGTAACATAACTTTGTTCCCGATTGGCGTTTACCATGGTAAGAAATTTTTGGAACTCTGATGAATCACCTTCGGGAATATAATCTTGTGCCTGTGATAACGATGAAAAAACGATTGAAAACAATAGGATGTATAATGATGTTCGCATGATTTTTAGCTTTTCACAAAGTATAAACCTGAGTTCGGGTTAAGCCGAAAGGCGGAGTTGGTTTTTGAAGGCCTGTAT
>CAZAHL010000089.1:0-22150 GCA_964484845.1 uncultured Chryseolinea sp.
AAATGCTTACGCCGGAATTTCCGATCTTTCCATAAATATCAGGTCGATGATCGGGGTCATTTCCATATAAGGTCACCGAATCGAAAGCCGTTGATAATCTTTTTGCTTGTGTATCAAGACTTACATAATGAAATCTTCTATTGGTGCGTTCGGGCCCACCTTCTCCCGCGAACATACGGGTTGGATCTTCACCCTCGCGTTTAAAAGGATAAATCCCCGCTGCGTAGGGAAATTCTCCCGGAATATTTTCTTGTAATATCCAGTGCAGTAAATCACCCCAACTCCTGTAACGGGGTAGCGCAACCTTGGGAACTTGTGTATGCGAGAGTGACTCAGTATGCGTTTGAATGGAAATCTCTTTCTTGCGGACGTTAAATTTAAAGAGTGGCCCTTTATATTGTTTTACTTTAGCGGGCCAGCTTTCAATTAGGTTCCAATTTTGTGGATCAAAACTGAGTTTTAAATTATCGACCTGGTTCTCCAATTGTTTTAGAAGAGATGAATTTTCGATAACGGGCTCCAGGTGCTCTATAGTTTTTCGAAGAGCGTAAAGACGCTCGGCTATTTCCGATTGTTCATTGACCCACAGATCATATTGCCGATTAGATTCGGAAATTTCGCTGAGGTATCGCGTACGTCCTGGCGGAATAACAAAAATTTTCTCAGACATCTCGTGTGTGATCTGGAAAGAGGAATCCCACGCTATCCCTGTTTTTGTTTTCAGAACATTAATCAGATGAAGGTATAGCTGATTCGTTCCAGGGTCGTTGAATTGAGAAGCAATGGTTCCGAACACTGGCATGTCCTCCGCTTTCTTGCTCCATTGCTGATGACTGCGTTGCACTTGTTTCTTAACGTCCCGCAACGCATCCAACGAACCACGTTTATCAAACTTGTTTAAAGCAACGATGTCAGCAAAATCGAGCATGTCAATTTTTTCTAATTGTGTAGCAGCCCCATATTCCGGAGTCATCACATAAAGAGACACAGTGCTATGCTCGATAATTTCGGTATCACTTTGGCCAATGCCTGAAGTTTCTAAAATAATTAAATCATAACCTGCTGCCTTTAAGATTTGAACCGCTTCCTGCACATAGGCTGACAGCGCAAGATTACTTTGACGGGTTGCCAATGAACGCATGAATACACGTGGATTGTTGATAGCGTTCATACGTATACGATCTCCAAGAAGCGCACCTCCGGTTTTTCGTTTTGAGGGATCTACCGAAATGAGTCCAACAGTTTTGTCTTTAAAATCAACGAGGAATCTCCTTACAATTTCATCGACCATCGAAGATTTACCTGAACCTCCTGTGCCTGTAATACCGAGGACCGGCGTTGTTTTGCTACCAGCCACCGTTTCGATTTTCTCAAAAACGTTTTGATGTATGTCCCGAAAATTTTCAGCAGCTGAAATAAGACGAGCAATGGCCAGTGGATTTTGGGTACCCAGTTGTTCAAACTCATCGGTCAGTTCACCACCTAAAGCAAAATCACTTTTTTCAACCAGGTCATTGATCATGCCTTGTAAACCTAATGACCGGCCATCATCCGGAGTATAAATTCGAGTAATGCCATATTCAGTTAACGTTTTAATCTCGTCCGGCAAAATGACACCACCACCACCACCAAAAATTTTTATATGACCGGCTCCTTTTTCTTTCAGCAGATCATACATGTATTTAAAGTACTCAAGATGACCTCCCTGGTAGCTGGTCATGGCAATTGCCTGTGCATCCTCCTGAATGGCTGTGTTTACGACTTCCTCCACACTTCGATCATGCCCAAGGTGAATTACTTCAACCCCAGTTGATTGAATTATTCTGCGCATGATATTAATGGCAGCATCATGGCCGTCAAAAAGGCTTGCCGCCGTAACTATGCGAACTTTGTTTTTTGTTTTATACGGGTCCGGTGCTTGATGACCCGTCAAGTTTTGTTTTATTTCAGTAGTAGGAGTAGTAGCTGTATGACTCATGGAAATACGCATGCACGGATAGTGTATTTCAAAAATACGATAAATCGGTATTTGTTATCGGTTATCGCCAAATAGTTATCCTTAATGGTTGACCGTTAACACAGCATCGCATTAACAGATTGTTAAAACGTCTATCTTGCAAGATCTATGCTCATTAGAAAGATTCTGCGCGCTTTTTTAATTTCATTCGCTGTAGTGATTGGCGTGTTGATCATTTTTGTGGCAGTTAGTGTTGTGCCGGTGGATAGAACAATTGATTACAGTCCCTTGCTGGATAGTATGACGCGCCGAATTGATGCAATAGTCGAGGATACAGCTACTGTGTCGAATGGTTTCTCAATTGGTTTTTCAAAGGTAAATCTAACACCGCCGTTTCCCGTTGCCCCTGCTGGGTATGCAAAGCGAATAGGGAAGGTTTATGAATCAGTGCATGATTCTATTTTTGTGCGCAGTATGGTTATCGATAACGGGATACAACGTGTAGCCATCGTCAGCGCCGACCTTCTCATCATACCGCCTACTGTGACTGCTTTACTTGAAAAAGAGCTTGCGGATATTGGATTTACATTAGACAATACTTACCTGGGAGCGACACATACCCACAATAGTATTGGCAATTGGGGAAAAGGAGTGACCTCGTTATTGTATGGTTCGTACGATGATTCAGTTGTTCATTTTATTACCGACAAAATTAAACGCTCAATTACGGAAGCTTCAAAAAATATGCTTCCTTCCACCCTGCGCGCTGGATCAATTTCAATTCCCGAAGGTGTTTACAACAGGGTCACGGATGATGGTCCCGTTGATCCATTCTTAAGGATGATTGAAGTGCATCGAAGCGATAGTAGTAAATTATTGATGATGAGCTATAACGCACATGCTACGTGTTTATTCTCGCGAGATTTGCAGCTCTCCGGCGATTACCCGGGCAAATTGTTGAATAGGATGGAACAAAGCGGTTATATTTTTTCCATGTTTTTGGCGGGTTCCGTAGGAAGTCATGGAACAAAAGTTCCGGAAGGTGGATGGCCTTGCGTTGATTGGATGGCAGAACTGATCGTAAAAAAAATAGCAAACAATAACAAACAATTGACCAAGGTATTTGACACCTCGTTGGAAATGCATCGTATTTCATTGGCCCTCAATAAACCTCAGCCAAAATTTTTGCATGACTGGCGCTTCAGGCCATGGGTGTTTCGCACAGCTTTTGGCGAGTATCCGACGTTTATCTCAGCTTTAAAGATCGGCAACGTGATCATGTTAAGTACACCATGTGATTTTTCCGGTGAATTTAATGAGTCATTGGATTCAGTAGCTAACAAAACACACGTATTCCCCATTGTAACAAGTTTTAACGGGGGGTATATTGGATACGTAACGCCGACAAAGTATTACGATGTAGATCACCATGAAACGCAGCTCATGAATTGGTATGGCCCGGGAAATGGAGAGTATATCAAAGAATGCGTTGAAAAATTATTAATAAGAGTAACCGATTGAAACTCTATTCTTTTATATAAAGCACCTGGCAGCATTCGCAAAAAAAGCTCCTTCTTTTAGTTGTCCCGGTATATTTTTTTACTACGATGCTTTTACACTTTGGGCATTTCTTTTTTGTATAGATCAACCAATTTTTCTTAAGCTCAAACTTTTTCTTCCACCGATAAAAATCAAAACTGTAGTTCCTTGCTTCCTCGATCAGCGCGGTTAGTTTTCGTGGAGGTGATGCTTTAATAATCGTCTCTGGATGTACATTGATACGATATAGTACTTCATTCTTAATAATGTTCCCCACACCTGCAAAAATACCCTGGTCCAGCAAGACATCGCTTACTGTCATGGTAAGAAGGTTTTTAATTTTTCTGCGGGCTTTTGGTGTATTCCACTCATCGCTCATCACGTCCGTCGACCAATCGTACACCGCGTTTAGACTTCCATCTATCTTAACTACCGAGCAAGTATAAAAATTTAACTGCTGGTCTTTAAACAGCAACTGTAATCTTGGCTTCGCATCTTTCTGCTCGTTTACGCGGTAACTTCCAAACATTAAAAAATGAATGCGGATAGTAAATTGTTCGAATATGATTAGAAAATGCTTTCCATAGGTTTTAAAATCCATAATTTTCTGGCCGATCAACTCGCCGGGATCTATGCGGGTCGTTGTACCGGAAGCGGCAACAATTTTTTTCCTTTAAATGATTTAAGCGATTCTTTCAGGATCACCAGGGACGGGCCTTCCATGATTTGAGTATACAATTGCTAATCCGAAGAATTCAGGAGCGATTGTATGATAAAGAATATCCTGAACGTTATCAATTCATGATAATGAGTGATAACAGTAAGTCTTATCCTTATTATTACTGAGTACCTATCCCCACGGAATGAAGAATATTTTTCCCATTATAATTTTCTTTTTTACTCGGAGTAGTCGTGTGCAGTCTACCCAGGAGGTAGAAAACGTGACCGATTAGCCAACTTCCGGACTATCACATTTCCAATTTAATTGGGAAGCCATGGATGAAAGAATGTAGAAGTCCGCAAAGACTTATTCGGAAAACGAACCCCATAGGAACCGGAAGGGAACTGATTAAATGAACGATTACTATTAACAGTTAACTATTAACTATCTCTCTTTCCTTTTATACATCACCCCCAACACAATTAGTATTGTGTTAAGCACCATCGAAAAAACATTGGTGGCGATAATAGGAATATCTTTCCGTAGAAAACCATAATAAGTCCACAATGCTAAGCCGCAGAGTAAAACGATCAGGTAAAAAAGTGAAATGTCTTTCGCCTTTTTTTTCCTAAATACCTTGATGATTTGCGGCAAAAGTGAAACAGACGTACAAATTCCAGCTGTTATTCCAACGACTTCAGTAAACAAATTTTCTTCCATGGTAGGGATGCGCTAAAAATTGTGCCATTAACTGAACGTAATTTACGGTGGGGATGAATCCGAATACCAGGCGAGCGATCACGTTCAGCTTTTTAAAACAAGGTGGAACGCTGAATGCATATCGCTGCATCTTTTTCACGATAAGGGATTGTGAATCTGGAGTGTTTAAGGAAAACGAAAATTTCCATACCTAATTTCCTCTAAGAGGGTTAGGTATGGAAATGTATTAATGAGTTTTTTAAACTGCTTTTCTAAGATGATTGTAGACTTCGGGGAGGAAACTATTAATAGCATTTGAAATTTCCTTCACTTCCGACTCTGTTAACAGGGGATGACTTGGTAAATTAAGGCCTCGCGCCCCTAAGTTTTCGGCTACCGGGAATTTTTGATAGCGGGTGGCATACATTGGCATTGTGTGAACCGGATAAAACAAAGGACGAGTCTCAATACCATTTTCCTTGAGGTGCTCCCGCAAAGGTGCCCTTAAAAAGGGTTTATCGACCAAGATAGAAAACATCCAATAAGAATGGTAAGTATCTTTCGGCTCTTGATGGTAGCGGACCTTGTCGGTAGCGAGATACTTTATATACCAATTTGCAATTTCTTTCTTTTGCTTCAAAAATTTATGTACTTGTTCTAGCTGCGCAACTCCTATGGCGGCCTGGATATTTGTCATCCTGTAATTGTAACCGATTATATCATGCCAGTATTCGCGATTCTTTGCAAGCCCTTGGCCTTTGAAATGCTTTGACCTTTCAAATAGAGTTTCATCATTTGTTACAACCATTCCTCCTTCACCCGTTGTAATGGTTTTGTTCCCAAAGAAACTAAAGGTTGCAATATCACCAAAGGTTCCAACATGTTGCCCCTTATATAAAGTGCCAATCGCTTCTGCGCAATCCTCTATTAAGAATAAGTCATGTTTGTGACATATTGCTGTCAAGGCATCCATATCGCAAGGATGGCCATACAAATGCACCGCCATAACCGCCTTTGTTTTTGCGGTGATTTTGCGTTGTACATCCGCTGGATCCATTTGCCAGGTTTCTTCTAAAGAATCACAAAAAACAGGGGTAGCGCCAATATGCTTAATTGAGTTAACGGAAGCTACATAGGTGAAAGTCGGAACGATGACTTCATCGCCTGGTCCAATACCTAGGGCCAGAAGAGCCAGGTGGATCGCAACAGTGCCATTTGCCACACTATCGGCATGTTTGATATTAATAAAATTGGCGAAATTTTGCTCGAACAAAGAGATATATTTTCCTTTTGAGGAAATCCATGTTGATTCTAAACAATCATTAACATATTCCTTC
Organism: uncultured Chryseolinea sp.; assembly: GCA_964484845.1. Taxonomy (GTDB): domain Bacteria; phylum Bacteroidota; class Bacteroidia; order Cytophagales; family Cyclobacteriaceae; genus Chryseolinea. Next base: position 6,194 of record CAZAHL010000089.1, read on the forward strand.
TCTTTGCCGGTTAGGGACGGCTTGTAGATTGGTATTTTGTACATGATGATTTATACAGATTGTATACTTGTTTGTAACCGGTTTGATACACTTTTCATTCGATTTCGCGTACCGTCTTTTTGATAGCTAACGACTGCCTTTCGGCCTGAAATGGTTAAAGACATCTATGGTAAAACCCACAGTAGCACAAGCACCGATAAAAGTGAAAAAGGGTCCCCAGGAATAGTTTGCCGATAATCCGTTCGCTCCGACATAAAGGGTAGCAACAATAGCAATAAGGGTAAAACCAAAGACTGTTAAATTTTTTTTCATTGGAGGGAAATGTTGAGGGCTTCTTATTCACAAATTTTGGGAAACCCCCATCAATAAATCCACGTATTTTAAACACGAACTTACATGCATATGCTATGTCGAGAATTCTCTGGATATAGCAAACGGAAGCTGAAAAATCGTTGGCATAAATTTTTATAGGCCTACAGCATGGGACTAATTGAATATAAGAAGAAGCGGTCTTTTAAAAAGACGCCTGAACCAACCGGTGGTAGCGCATCCGGTGAGAAACTACAATTTGTTATTCAGAAACATGATGCCTCTCGGCTTCATTACGATTTCCGTCTAGAGTTAAAAGGGGTTCTTAAAAGCTGGGCCGTGCCCAAGGGGCCGTCATTAAATCCTGCAGAGAAGCGTTTAGCTATGCTCGTAGAGGATCATCCATTCGATTATAAAAATTTTGAAGGCATCATTCCGGAAGGTAACTATGGCGCAGGCACGGTCATCATTTGGGACGAAGGCACGTATGAACCTGTTGAAGAAGTTGGGGATAAAATTGCCCAAGAGAAATTCTTGCTTAAAGCTTTTCACAACGGCTCCATTAAAATCCGAATGTCAGGCAAGAAATTAAAAGGTGAATTTGCCCTCGTAAGAACCCGTGGAAGAGGTGACAATTCATGGCTGTTAATTAAACATCGCGACAAAAACGCTACCGAATCTGACATCCGTGAAAAAGATAAATCCGTCGTGTCGCGTAAAACCATCGAGCAAATGGGAAAAGATAAAAAGGCGAAGGAATGGCGAAGCAATCGGACAGCTATCAACAATTCCACAAAGATATCCACAAAAAGAAAGGCTATTAGCCGTACACTAAAATCCAATGAAGCTTCGGTCAACCAGAGCGATGTGGAAAATATTCTTCAATCAGTTACTAAAAAAGTACGATCAAAAATTCCAAGTGATTTAAAACCTATGTTGGCTACGTTGGTAGATAAACCCTTTGATGATGAAGGTTGGTCGTATGAAGTAAAATGGGATGGTTTCCGAAGCATCAGTTACCTCAACAAGGGAGATGTGGATATCCGATCCAGAAATAACAAAGAGTTCAACAAGAAATTCTATCCCATTCATAAAGTCTTAGAAGAGTGGACCGTCAATGCTGTGATAGACGGTGAAATTACAGTCGTAAATGAAAAAGGTGAGCCTGATTTCAATGCCTTACAAGAATGGCGTAGCGAAGCAGACGGTCAGTTAGTTTATTACTTGTTCGATATTCTTTGGCTGGAGGGATATGATCTCACAAGCCTTTCTTTGGTTGAGCGAAGAGAAGTTTTAACAAAGATCATTCCTTCAAACGATACGATCCGCCTTAGTGAGAACTTTGAATTGACCGGTACTGAGTTTTTTAAATTGGCTGATAAGATGGGTTTAGAAGGTATCATAGCCAAGAAAAATGAAAGTAGTTATTCTCCCAATGTGCGGTCTAAAGAATGGTTAAAAATAAAAACGGAGAAGCACCAGGAAGCCGTCATCGCTGGTTACACTCAAAATAAAAGCACTTCAAAAAAGTTTAGTGCATTGCTCTTAGGTATTTATAAAAATGATGAATTGATTTTTATAGGACCTGTGGGCACGGGTTTCACCGCGAAAATGCAGACAGAATTATTGGCAAAGATGAAACCTCTTAAAACATCCAAGTGTCCTTTCAAAGAGGTGCCTGAATACAATAAACCGTCTCGGTTCCGACCTAATCCCCCTAAGGCGAAAGTTACTTGGGTCAAACCAAAGTTAGTTGCCGAGGTGACTTACCGGGCTTCCACAAATAATGGTTCGATGCGACACCCTTCCTTTAAAGGCCTACGCGAGGACAAGGACGCGAAACAAGTCGTGCGCGAAAATCCAATACCTACAACGGATATTCTAGAAAACGAATCCAACAACAGCAATAATCCGATCATCAAGCCTCCAAAAAAAGGCGAAAGAAAAACACTGTTAAATCCAACAGATGAAACCTAGGTAAGAAGTGTTGAAGGTCACGATTTAAAGTTCACCAATCTTAGCAAAGTTTTCTGGCCTGAAGATCGTGTAAGCAAACGGGATATGCTTAATTACTATTACCAGATTGCGCCTTACATGCTGCCTTATATGAAGGACAGACCGCAAACGTTGAATCGTTTTCCCAATGGTATTCATGGTAAGAGTTTTTATCAAAAGGATGTGACCGATAAAGTGCCGTCCTGGATTGAAACATATCAATATTTCAGCCAGGGGGATGAACGTGAAAAAAATTTCCTGGTATGTACGGATGAAGCCAGCTTATTATACATCGCTTCATTAGGTTGCATCGAGATGAACCCATGGAGTAGTCGTACGCAAAGTCCCGATCATCCTGATTGGTGCATTATTGATTTGGATCCCGACAAGAGAAATACATTTGATCAGGTTGTCGAGGCGGCTCAGGTAACGAAACAAGTATTGAATACGATCAAGGTTTCTTCGTATTGCAAGACGTCTGGATCAACAGGTCTGCATATTTACATTCCGCTGGGAGCAAAATATACTTACGAAGAGTCAAAAGAATTTGCACGTGCCGTGGTGAAAATAGTTCAAGGCCAACTTCCCAAATTCACAACGCTAGAACGTAAAATATCGGATCGTAACGGAAAAATGTATCTGGATTTTCTTCAAAATCGTCCGCAAGCTACCGTCGCCGCCGCCTATTCTTTGCGACCTAAGCCGGGGGCCTCGGTGTCTATGCCGCTAAATTGGGAAGAGGTAAAGAAAGGATTGAAGATCCGGGATTTTAATATTCACAACGCTATATCCAGGTTGGTAGAACAGGGTGATCTTTTTAAAGGCGTGTTAAGCAAAAGTATAAACATGGAAAAAGCCCTTAAAAATATAGCAACGATTTGAAGACCTTTTCTCAGGGTGAGTAAATAATTCCCCAGTTTCGCGGGTAAGAAAACATCTGTAGTTGCCAAATAAGAATCTTTTAAGGGGGCATATCAATTGTAACACCTATATTAATAATAGTTCAACCCTTCACCCCTTATGGTTATTTTAAAACGCTCCCTCTTAGTCCTCTTCGGTGGAGTTTTATTGGCAATTGCAAGTTGGAGTGGGATGCAGGTCTATAATTTTTCCGAGGACCGAGCGGAAATTAAGAATGACTACAGCGTTCTTAATAACATAGCAAATGGATTGTTGTCCGTCAATGCCTGGCGCGACCATATGGTAAGGGTTGTAACCAATCGGATAGACGATTTCGAGTTTACTCCTGAACAGGAAAAAGCATTGAAGTTTGAAGTTTCCCAAGTGCTGCATGCGGTTATTAATAAAGCCGATAGCCTCGTAGAGAAAAAACAAAAAACCTTAGGAGGTAAGCTCAAAAAATTTGCTGTCAAAACATTAGTAAACGAAGATAAGATCCACGCGAAAGTTCCCGAATTTGCTCAGACCATTGTCGACGAACTAAAAAAACCTAAGAATAAAGAAAAGATAAAATTTCTAGCTCAAAGCAAGCTGGAGGAATTTGGAACCATTACCTATGATAGTGCGAACGATATCAACCGGACCGAAGCCATTTTGGCGAAATACGATGTAGCCGACGTGCCGGCGTTTAATCGCAACAGCGCTTTACTGTTGGATGGCCTTCAACAACGTGCCTACTTTTTTGCCTACGTCATGTTGGGAATTATGATCGTATTTTTAGGAATGTGGTGGATATTGAGAAATGAAAGGTCACTACATACATTGCTATTTGTTCTCTCGGTGCTATTAACCTTCATAGTGCTTTTTGTTGGTTTAACGTCTCCGATGATTGAAATAGATGCACGTATCAAGGAGATGAGTTTCCTTCTGATTGGTGAAAACATTTCGTTTCATGATCAGGTTATATTTTTCCAAAGCAAAAGCATTGTGGATGTTGTAAGAATTTTAATGGAGACTGGAAAATATGATTCGGTAATTGTTGGCGCACTGATTCTTATCTTTAGTATAGTTTTTCCTATTGGTAAATTATTGGCTACAAAGCTTTACCTGTTAGGCAATGAGAAATGGAGAAATAATAAATTGATTCGCTTTTTCGCCTTCAAATCCGGAAAGTGGAGTATGGCAGACGTAAATGTAGTCGCGATCTTTATGGCGTACATAGGATTTAAAGGAATCCTCGATAGTCAGCTAGCCACATTGAATATGAAAACGGATTCCCTCGCAAGTATATCCACCAATGAAACTTCACTGCAACCAGGCTTCATTTTGTTCCTGGCTTTTGTATTATTTAGTTTGATCCTGTCCGTAATTTTAAAGAGAATCACGTCCGAAGAGACTGCCGTCGTCGTTCCAGTGGTTGGCCCGAACTTTAAACCGAATTATAAAGCTAAAGTTGCATAAGTTTTTTTTTGAAATCTCAGAGTCTTTGAAATGGAATCGATTTTAGAAAGATGAAAGCGAGTACGCGACGCAAATCATTTTTTTAAGCTCTCCTTTTTATGGTGGTTTTTTTGAAGTACTTTGCATCTACCAAACCAAACCAAACCAAACCTCCTTCGACCAATGAAAAAGCTTCTGAAGATTGCTTTATACTTCGTATTGTCAATTGTTTTATTAATAGGTTTTGCATTAATCTATGTAAAAACTGCTCTTCCAGATGTTGGCGAAGCAGAAGTGATTACTATTAATAACCCGGCTGAACGGATAGCGCGTGGAAAGTACCTTGCTAACACGATAACCGTTTGTATGGATTGTCATTCGGTTCGTAATTGGTCTAAATTTTCAGGACCACTTACAGACGGTACTTTGGGAAAAGGCGGTGACCGCTTTGATCAAGCGATGGGGCTCCCTGGAGTTTTCTATGCAAAAAATATTACGCCGGCGGGAATACAACGTTATACCGATGGAGAACTTTTTCGTGTTATTACAACAGGCGTAACCAAAGAAGGTAGGGCCATGTTCCCATTGATGCCTTACCCATACTATGGAAGGATGGATAGGGAAGACATATATGATATCATTGCTTACATCCGAAGTATAAGTCCTATTGAAAGCACAATCCCTGAATCCATTCCTGACTTTCCTATGAATTTCATTATAAACACTATTCCGCAAAAGGCTAGCTTTCAAACACGGCCTGACACAACCGATCAACTTGCGTATGGAGGTTATCTTGTTAATGCATCCGGATGTATAGAGTGCCATACCCAAGTTGTAAAGGGACAAATAATAACCGACCTTGGCTTTAGTGGCGGTCGTGAGTTCAAATTTCCAAATGGTTCAATCGTACGGTCCTCAAATATAACTTCTGACCCTGAAACTGGAATTGGAAATTGGACCAAGGAGGAATTCATCGTTCGCTTTAAGGCGTATGCTGATTCTTCTTACTCCGTACAGTCGGTCCTACCCGGAGAATTTAATACGATAATGCCTTGGACGATGTATGCGCAAATGAAAGAAAGCGACCTTTCTGCGATTTATACTTATTTGCATACTGTAAGGCCGATCCCTAATAAAGTAGAAAAGTTTACTGCGGCAACTGCGCTGAGCACTGCCTCTAACTAACTGAACTTCGTTAATTTTCAAGCGAGGAAGCGGAGGAGAAAAGTTGTTTTAGTCGTAATATTACCCTCCTTCAAACCAAACATTAAACATTCCAAATGAAAGCTTATATCATTGTCGATGTCACCATCACCAATCCCACCTTGTATGAGGATTACAAAAAATTAACACCCGCATCGTTAGTACCCTTTGAGGGAAAATTTATTGTGCGCGGAGGAGTAGCTGAAACCCTTGAAGGCGAATGGCAACCTGGGCGAATTGTAGTGATCGAATTTCCTTCAAAACAAAAAGCAAATGAATGGTGGAACTCTGCCGGATATGCGCCAGCAAAGGCGCTTCGTCAAGCTACGTCCAAAACTAAAATGATTGTTGTAGAAGGAGTGAGCTGATAAATTCTTGGAGCCAAGTTTAATAGCTCCTACCATCAATCGTTTCTAAATCAATACTTCCTCAGTAACTCAAGTAGTTTCCGGTCAAGCTTTTGTCCATGCCAATCCTCATAAACAACATCGGCACGTCCGGAATTAACTACACCAAAGTCACCGATAAATTCCCAAAGTGCAAATCCTATTTTATTTTCATGAAGGATGCTTAGAACGTCTTCGAACCAGGCGAGAAATACATCATGCGGAGTTTTATTCCAACATCCACATTCCCCACAGTGAACCCCGACACCTTGTTCTGTCAGAGCGATCCAGGGTTTATAATATTCTTCCAATAACGCGCGACTCAAATACCTATTACCAACCTGACCAGGCCACTTGGGCATAGGTAAACCTTCAGGATCTTTATGCGCCCATGGAGCTTTGTAGTGTGAAATAATTCCTGGATTATAACCGCGGCAACTCTGTGCGATGTTTAAGTCGATGATTTCGGGGATAACAGAATTGCCCACATCGTTTCCGTCAGCAATGACAATATGATCTTTATTTTCCTTTCGTATTGCTTCGGCAGCCGACCTTGCAAGCTTGCGATACAAATCGCCGGGCACGGTACTTCTTTTTGAATGTTGATCGTTCATATCTTCCCGCATGCTGGGCTCATTTACCAAATCGAAACTAATTTTCTTATGCGACACATCTTTATAACGCTTGGCCCACATGTTCCAGTGAAAACAAAAAGCATCCAGGGCTGCTTGATCGGTCCACAAGTTATACGGTTCATGAAAACCAGCGTTGATGCAATATCCGGGTGCACGATGTAGATTAAGGCTTACATGCATATCGTATTTTTGAGCCATGCTAACGAGTGAATCTATTTTGGCAACGGCCTGTTCGCTGATCTTATATACATCTTCAGGTGTAATATTCTTAGATCGATCAATATCAAGATAGGCAGGATATGCCATGGGAATCCGGACAAAGTTAAAACCCCAACCTTGCATCCATTTGAAATGATCTTCTGTTGTTCCATTTCTTGATTTTGTGGGATCGGGTGAGAAAAAATCCAACAGGTTAAAGCCCTTCCATTGCGGGAGGCTGTTTTTTTTAGAAGCGGCTATTGACTCTGCACTCGTTAAGGATAAAGTTGTTGCCGCGAGGCTAGTGGTAGCAAGAAAAGTTCTTCTGTTCATAGTGATGATATTACTTCAAGATCACTCTTTTCGCAAGTGTTTACAACCTTTTGTATTTGAATGGCAAATGATTCCTCTAAGACTTTTCTACATTGATCTTTATGTTGATATTACAACTGCCTGAATTTTCACAAAGAGAATAAGGTTACAACACGGTATCACTAGAAAACTAACGAGAAAATCATCATGGACGTTACATTAGAGAACGAGCACATACAGGTAAAAATCAGGAGAAAGGGCGCCGAACTTTACAGTGTTATCAGTAAAGAAACGGAACTCGAGTATATGTGGAATGGAGATCCTGCGTTTTGGGCGAAAACTTCTCCCGTGCTATTTCCGATTGTGGGAACCTTAAAGGATGATACCTACTTTTACGATGGAGAATCTTATTCATTAACAAGACATGGTTTTGCACGTGACGCTATATTTGGTGTCACAGATAAAAAACAAGATGGCGTCACCTTTACGTTAGCAAGTACCGATTCAACAATGGAAAAATATCCATTTGAGTTTGAGTTTCAGCTGGAATATAAACTAGTGGAAAATTTACTCGAAGTAACCTACTACGTTAAAAACGAAGGGGACAATAAAATGTATTTTTCCGTCGGCGGTCATCCGGCTTTTAAAGTACCCTTAACCGGAAATTCTACCTATGAAGATTATTATCTTCATTTTGATAGTATGGAGAATGCAGGACGATGGCCAATCACAGCCGAAGGACTTATTAAAGATAAACCCGTGTCGCTTATCGAAAATTCTTCAACTTTAAGACTAACCAGGGCGCTATTTCAGGAAGATGCATTGGTATTTAAGAATCTAAAATCTGATATAATTTCGATTAAATCAGGACTGCATTCGCATGGCCTTGATTTTTACTTTGAAGGATTTCCATACCTCGGCATCTGGGCTGCAAAAAATGCCGACTTTGTATGTATTGAACCTTGGTACGGTATCGCCGACACTGTAACGCATGACCAGCAACTTCCATCAAAAGAAGGAATCGTCAGCCTTCCTACTAAAGAACTTTGGTCGCGCACCTGGAAAGTTAGATTTTACTAAATCAATACACCATTTATAGGGTAAACTAGAGATGACCAATCACTATTAAACAACACTCATTGCCTATTGCTTATTGCTTATTGCTCATTACTCATTGCTATGGCCACACTTGATCAAATGCTAGGAATCGATTATCCGATCATCGTAGCGCCTATGTTTTTAATCTCGAATACAAAGATGATCAAAGCGGCATTGAAGGAAGGTGTTACCGCTGCGTTTCCTGCGATGAACTATCGCACCGATCAGGAATTACGGCTGGCTATTGAGGAAATACGAGCATTCTCTTCGAAACCGTTTGGTGTTAATTTAATCGTGAATAAATCCAATCCTAAGTATAAGAATCATCTTAAAACATTGCTTGAGTTAAAAGTGGATTATATTATTACCTCCCTTGGTAGTCCTAAGGAGGTTATTGATAAATGTCATCCATTGGGTATCAAAGTTTTTTGCGATGTTGTCGACTTACAATACGCGAAGAAAGTGGAAGCGCTCGGCGCCGATGCCGTGATCGCCGTTAACGCACGAGCTGGAGGCCATTGCGGGAATATTCAACCGAAGAACCTGATCACGTTATTAAAAGAAAATTGTACGATACCCATTATTTCAGCCGGCGGAATAGGAACTGGCGAAGACCTCAAACAAGTTATGGATTGGGGAGCTGCGGGTGCTTCTGTTGGAACCATTTTTATTGCATGTGCAGAGTCAGACATCTCGCCGGAGTATAAACAGGCGATGATCGACTATGGAGAAAAAGATATTGTACTTACCACGAAATTATCCGGTTCTCATTTAACGGTGATCAATACACCCTATGTGCAGCAACTTGGAACAAAAGCCAGTTGGCTGGAGTGGATACTACTTCATAACAAAACACTAAAAAAATACGCGAAGATGCTAATCGCTTTGCAAGGTATGAAGCAAGTGGAGAAGGCTGCTTTTGGTGCTACGTATAAAACGGTCTGGTGTGCGGGGCCTGCGATTGAACACGTGCAAAGTATTCTTCCTTTAGGGGAAATTGTGAGGACATTGGTTAAGGAATATAAAAAGGCTAAAGATGAAAGCAGCGTCGCTAAATGAGATTAAAAAAGAATTGATAGAGCTTGATTCAAAAACCGTACAAGACCTTTGCATGCGGTTGGCGAAATATAAAAAAGAAAATAAAGAGCTATTGACTTATTTATTATTTGACGCCCAAGACGAGGCGGGTTACGTTCAAAGTATCAAAGCAGAAATTGATGAGTTATTTCATACACTTCCCTCGGGAAATGTATATTATATAAAAAAAGGGCTGCGCAAAATTTTGCGTATCGTTAATAAACAGATTAAGTATTCCGGTAACAAACAATCGGAATTGGAAGTGCGTCTTTACTTTTGCATGAAGATAAAGGAAGCGGGCGTACCACTGCGTTCAAGCACTGTACTTTACAATCTGAACGAACAGCAACTTAAAAAAATCAATGCCGTTCTTTCAAAACTTCCGGACGATCTCCAATTTGACTATCAACGCGAAATAGAATCATTAAATTAGGACTTCGCCCGTTCAAGCACGTACCCTTAACTCGAAACACTAAACTCTAAACTCTAAACTGGAGCCACGCACAACCTCAAACTTCAAACCTCAAACTTGAAACCGCGTAAGCGTTATTCAAAAATCCTCCAACTCATAATTTTTTCGAAGAAGTTTCCCAGCGAGGGAGGATAAAGAACAACACAGAAAGCAAAACCAAACAGGGCACCATATAAATGTGCATCGTGATTAATATTATCGTTTGCTTTCTTTCCCTGATAATATGAATAGACCAGATATGCGGTTCCTAATATAAATCCAGGCATGCATAGCGCAATGAAAAGGCATATGTATTGTAAGGGATTCAAAACAACAGATGCAAAAATTACCGCCGCCATTCCGCCGGAAGCGCCCAGCGAGTTGTAGCTGGGATTATTTCTATTTTTAAGGTAACTAGGCACATCGGATACAACAATAGCCATCAGGTACAAAATTATAAAATACACATTTCCCCAATTTCCCCAGATCATTCCAAACACGGTTTCTATGGTGGATCCAAAAAAATAGAAAGAGAACATATTCAGAAATAAGTGCAAATGATCTTTATGGATAAAACCAGACGTAATAAATCGATAATATTGCCTTTGGTTTCCTGTCTTGTAAGGATTCATCATAAATTCATGAAGCATTTCAGGCTTGTTAAATGCCATCATGCTTACAAGAACAGTAATGCCAATAATTGTATAAGTGATAACCACGTGCAAGTAATTTTTAAAACGGTAACAAGGTTAGAAATTATTCGCTTGATTTTTAGATATGAAAGACTTTAAAAAATATTATATTATTAATGCTGCGCCAGAAGAACTTTATCTGGCCTTGACAAATCCGTCAACCATTTATTTATGGTCTGGCGAGCCTGCTGACATGTCGACGGAACCTGATTCGGAATTTTCACTATGGGATGGCAGCATAACCGGTAAAAATATTGAATTTGAAACGGGCAAGAAAATCGTTCAGAAATGGTACTTCGGTGATCAGGAGGAGGAATCGATGGTTACCATAAAATTACATCCTCACAACCACGGAACTTCAGTTGAGCTTAAGCATACAAACATCCCCGACCAGGATTTTGAAGATATAGTAGACGGATGGAATAACGTTTACTTCGCCGCACTCGAGGATTTTTATTCTGAAGGATGATGTTTTTCTGTCATCTCCTTTAGCTCTCCCAGGGGATCCGTAGTCACTCCGTAACTGTGTAAAAATGTCCACATCTCGACGAGGCTATGAGGACGCAAGCGCCTTGGTAACTCTGTATTACACCTGTGAGGCCAGTAAATTTTTCAGCCTCATTTTTGACGTGGTTAGCACGTACCTCTTAAAATTCCAACATCATGGCAGACGAAAATGAAAGATCAAATTTTCAGCAGATAGCCAAGTGGGCCGCTATTGGCGCCGGTACTTTTTTAATCGTGAATTCAATCTATAAGGTTTTAACCCGATATGATCTGCAAGGCAAAGTAGTTCTTATTACAGGAGGTTCCCGTGGTCTCGGCTTAGTTCTAGCCCGCCAGTTGGCGGCCAAAGGTGCCAGGTTGGCGATTTGTGCAAGGACGCCAGAGCAGCTTGGTCAGGCACACATTGAATTGGAAAGCAATGGAGCCGAGGTAATTTCCATGACAGTAGACGTTACCGATGAGCGTCAGGTGCAGGCGATGATGCTGGATATTATTGAACATTATGGAAGGTTGGATGTGTTGATTAACAATGCGGGTATAGTACAAGTAGGTCCCCAGGAAACGATGGGCGTAAACGAGTATGAGCAGGCCATGAAATCAAATTTCTGGTCAGCTTTGTATACGATGTTAGCCGCGATACCTTACTTTAAAAAACAAGGCGAAGGTCGAATTGTCAATGTCACCTCAATCGGTGGAAAGATTGCAGTCCCTCATTTGTTACCTTATACGGCGAGTAAATTTGCATTGGTTGGATTATCAGAAGGAATGCATGCTGAGTTAAAGAAAGATAACATTATTGTAACAACCGTAGTGCCTAATCTGATGCGAACCGGCAGCCCACGGAATATAACCGTTAAAGGTAATCACGAAGCAGAGTATGCCTGGTTTAAAAATGCCGATTCAACATCTCTATTTTCGCAATCCGCTGAGGAAGCTGCACAAAAAATTATTCAAGCCATAGAACAGGGTGAGTCAGAGGCAATTCTTTCAGCGACCGCCAAAGTGGCAACCGTGCTTCAGGGCTTTGCGCCAACATGGGTAAATGTGTTGCTAAGTTTTGCAAATAACTTCTTGCCTGAAAATGTGGCGCAAGGACATCAGAGTAAAAAAGGGTATGACAGCGAATCTCCACTTTCAATGGGCTCTCTAGGTTCAATCAGCGATAGCGCGGCCTTGAAAAATAATGAATTCTAAGTTGATTGCTGATACTGCCGTAACGACGCAGAAGGAGTAATGAAGGATTGCTACGGAAACCTTTTCTGCGTTGCCGCTTATATAAATTTCACACTTGCCCATCACATGACCTACCTGCTTTGACCATGCAACGAAGGATATGTATCAAGTAGTTTGTGAATCCCAGCACTTTATCAGAACTTCAGGCTGATATGCAAAGGCGTATGGTTGTAATAAATATGTTACGACGATAATGCTTAGCGTAAATACAATACGCCCACGATTTAATACCGTCAAAAAATTAGTATAGTCTACTTGATCTCAAATGGTTTGTGAAAAACAGAAATAATAAATTCCTTGATAGTCTGACCAAACTATTACCAACGACCAACCAACCTATGTTTACTTTACAAATCAAAAATGTGTTCTATTGTTTAATAGGATTTTTATGTCTCGTTGCTTGCTCTTCTGAGAAAGAGAAAAACGAAAGGGCCACCATAGCGGCCGAAATAGAAAAATCCATTGCAACAGAACTCCTCAACAAATGGTATCCCGCCGCCATGGATAAAGAGTTTGGGGGCTTTCTAAGTGCCTTTACGTTTGATTTTAAACCGACGGGAGAACAGGACAAAATGATTGTTTCACAAGCCCGGCATGTTTGGACCAGTACAAAAGCCTCACTGCGCTATCCTGAAAATCCAGATTACAAACGATGTGCAGAACATGGTTTTCGTTTTTTACGAGATGTCATGTGGGATAAGGAGTACGGTGGATTTTATACACTGGTTGATCGCCAGGGAAATGTCAAAAGTAGTCCTGCCGAGGAAAAGACGGCGTATGGAAATGCGTTTGCAATCTATGCACTGTCAGCCTACGCCCATGCCCATGGTGATACCAGTGCGTTAAAACTTGCTCAAAACGGATTTATGTGGCTGGAAAAACATAGCCATGATCCAATACACAAAGGATACTTTCAACACATGAAAAGGGATGGGACCGTGATAAAGCGTGATAACACCATTTTGTCAACGCAAGATGTTGGATATAAAGACCAAAACAGTTCAATCCATTTGCTGGAAGCTTTTACAGAACTTTATCAAGCGTGGCCTGATAGTTTGGTCGGCGATCGCGTGAAAGAAATGCTGGTGTTGATCCGGGATACCATCGTCGATGATAAAGGTTCTCTGACTTTATTTCTTCAGCCTGATTGGACCCCGGTTTCTTTCCGTGATTCAAGCGAGAATATCATCCTGAAACATCGCAACCTGGATCATGTTTCTTTTGGACATGATGTAGAAACTGCTTACCTGATGTTGGAAGCCTCTCACGTTGTTGGAATAAAAGACAATACCCGCACCGTTGAAATTGGAAAAAAAATGGTCGACCATTCACTCGAAAATGGTTGGGATGATGAGGTTGGAGGATTTTATGATGAAGGATACTATTTTAAAGACAAACCCGGTATAACCATTATTAAGGACACAAAAAACTGGTGGGCGCAGGCGGAAGGATTAAACACCCTATTGATTATGGCGGATCAGTTTCCTGAAGATGAACATCAGTATTTTGAGAAATTTATAATGATGTGGAAGTATATCAATACCAACCTTATTGATCACGAACACGGAGAGTGGTTTCAAGGAGGGCTAGACAAAGAGCCACAACAAAAAACCGCCTTAAAAGGCCATATTTGGAAAGCTTCATATCATCAATACCGCTCCCTGGCAAATTGTGTTGACAGGCTTAAAACTTCGGGGGGACATTGAGTGTTGAAGTGTTGGAGTTCGAAGTGTTGGAGTGACGGTACTCTAAACTTTACACCAAAAACTCGTAATTTAGACTATGAAAGAAAGTTTTGATAATCCTCCCGTTAAGGTCAAGCCAGAGGTGGATGATAGGGTTCTCGCATCTATCGAGCCATCTGTTTTGGATGACTCTTACGTCTATGTGCACTGTTCATTTGACAATGCGTGGGAAGATGCCCTTATCCGGATTTGGAAAACAACTTTTTTAGTAGACCATGCTTCAGGCGCTAAGTCACAGTTAATACATGCTGAAAATATTTCGATTGCTCCGTTATGGACTATTATTTCCGACAATAAAACGCATAATTTTATTCTTATCTTTTCTGCGTTACCAAAAAATTGTACGCAGTTTGATTTGATCGAAGAAATTTCTCAGCCAGGTGGTTTTCATATCGCGGATATATCCCGAAATATGCTGGATGTCTATCATGTAACAATGTTATAATATTGATCCTTGGCGAGCCGACCACGCTGTATGAAATACACTGTACCATTGCTCTTCATACTGATATTTGGCTGCCAGGGCGTACGGCCCGGCCGGTTGCAAAAGCTAACAAAACGGGGTATACCGTATCAGCAACAGGACTCATCTTTAGCGCTATCTCAAGCAACTGGGAAAAAGATCTCAATTCGATATCTGGGATGTGGCGGACTTTATATAGTAAAGGACGGAAATGCCATAATGATCGATCCTTTTTTCTCGAACCCAAAAGTAATGCGCCTGGGTGCGTCGCTATTGGGCGGGGGTGAAAAAGGAAGGCAAAAACTGGCCTCGGATCGTAAAATGATTGTGAAGGGAATTGATGCCATCGAAAAATCCTCTGGTGACATCCGACCGAAACTCAAAGCTATCTTGTCTGCGCATAGCCACTACGATCATCTGATGGATGTGCCTGCAGTTTTTGAAAAGCTGGGAAAAACACACACCGTATATGTTAACCAATCCGGTTTTAACACCTGCCGGAATGTGATCGATGTTAATAAGATGGTGGTGCTCGAAAATCATATGACGACCCAGGAGGTGGAGCGTCCTCCTATTGAATTGGAACTTTCAACTGGAAAAATTCATATTTATCCCATACTGGCTGACCATAATCCGCATTTTAAAAATATTAAGTTTTTTAGCGGCAGCATCACGACCCCGGTTGATGATTTCCGAAACCCATATCAAAAAACGCGAGCCAACGACTGGCTGGAGGGACGTACTTTTTCGTTTTTAGTGGATTACATAAATTCTGACGGAGATATTGAGTTCAGAATGTTTATCCAATCTTCTTCTTGTATTCCTCCTGCTGGGATTCCTCCGCTGCAGCTCTTGCAAAAGCGAGATGTTGACATGGCATTTTTGGGAGTAGCTTCGTATCAGTTCTCACCCGATTATCCATGTTCTTTACTACAGGCACTTAGACCAAAGGAAGTCGTGTGGATTCATTGGGAAGATTTTTTTAGAAAGTATACTAAGAAACCCAAAACAGTTCGCGGAACCGATGTCGTTAAATTCTTCAATTTGCCTTGTGTGAATTCTTACAAGTCTAAAGCTCTTCTTCCCTGGCCGGGTGTGACGTTGAATATTTCATATTGATTCTTTTGAACCAACAATTGAGTTTTGAAATGCTAATTCAAATGGCACACCTAAAAGGGGAATATGTTTAATAGTGTTATCTCCATTAAAATAACAGCATGCCGTTATTTCTGAAAATATAATGGCAATGCTTATATTGGGGTTGTTGAACAAAACCTTCGGTAGTTTTGCAGGTCTCCTCAATCATAAATCAT
>CAZAHL010000090.1:0-22007 GCA_964484845.1 uncultured Chryseolinea sp.
CGTGGGGTTTTTCATTTAGATATTAGATATGGATTAATTAATTAATTAATTAATATAGAATAGCCAGATTGAGCAGTCCCTCATTTGCGACGAGTCCAACCTGCTTCAATATTTTTACATTTACTTTAAATTTGAGTCTGTCCTCTTCTACAAGAAAACTGATGGTTGCACCTTTGCGTACAAGATCTTCCTCCGTTACGATTAGGATACTCTTATTGTCTATGGCATCGGTTAGATTGCTGAGGCTCTTTGAATGGGATTCTGATAAGTAGATAATATTGCATCCGAGGACTTCTTCCAGTGTGGTTACTTTCTTCAAAACAATTGGTTTGCTTCTTACTTTTTTGCCTTTCAGCGTAGTCACGAGTCCTTGCATGATCTCAGCATCGCCAAATATTCCGATGACGAACTCGGCCCTTTCTTCGGGCCAGCTGATGTATTTGGCAAAATTGTACATATACGCCGCCTGAAGTTCCGGATAAGACGATGTTTGTGCCTTAGCAGTTTTCGACATAATGGAAAGGGCGATCAATACCAATAAAGGGCTAAAGCGGAAAGGCACGATATACTGGAGGTTTACTGTTTCACTTGTGCACTGACCGGCATTTCGCAGAGATGCCAATAATTGTTTAATATAGCTACAGCGTTAGCAAACCCTTCAAATGATAGGGGCTTCAGAATATATCCCGCGACATTGAGGTTGTAGGCGGCCACCTTATCGCATTCTTCATTGGACGTTGTCATGACAAACACACTGATACTTTTTATGTTGGGGTGCTTGCGCAATTCTACAAGAAATTCAATACCTCCCATTTTTGGCATGTTAATATCTAATAAAATAATTCCGGGAAAAGGGATTTCCGCTTTCGGGTCCCGGCCGAGCAAAACATCCAATGCTTCGAGTCCATTGTTGACGACAAACAGTGGATTGCTGATTTTATTTTTTTTGAATGCTCGTTGGACGTTCATGATGTCGACTTCGTCATCTTCAACAAGTAGGATGTTAACCATATTAGTCATAATCATAATTTTATGCGAGTTGTAATTTGGGTGGGACTGCCATTCTTTTTGGCCAGGTGAAAACGAATTTCGATCCTTTGCCTGGTTCGGATTGGACGCGAATCGTACCGCCGACATCTTCGACACTTTTTTTCGCAATGGACAATCCCACCCCGGTGCCTTCAACCTTATCGCGCGCTATCAAACTTTGAAACATGGCAAATATCTTTTCATGATATCTTTCGTCGATACCCATGCCGTTATCAGCAACTGTAAAGTGAAAGAAATGATCAATTTCCTCAACATCTATGTGAATAACAGGCGTATTGTCGTTGTATTTTAAAGCGTTCGAAATCAGGCTGCTAAAGACCTGATACAGCAGGATCTTTTTTGTTTTAAAGTGAGGCATATTGGAACCAACGATGATGGTAGACGTGGAAGAAGGGTCGAGGATTTCTATAATTTCCTTTAGCATATGTTGCGTATCGGTCTTCTCAGATTGAAAGTTCAGTCTTCCGATTTTTGAATATTCCAACAGTCCGTTGATGAGGGCTTCCATACGAAAGACTCGTCCCTTCAAAGTTTCCAGGTGCTTTTTAGATTCAACCGGAAGATTCACGCCCAGATCTTCCTCCAGCCATTCCGACAATTTGAATATCGCCCTAAGAGGAGCTTTCAGATCGTGTGATACTAAATAGGAAAACTGGTTCAACTCTTCATTTTGCTTTTTAAGCTGATTTGAATAATTGACTAGTTCCGTTTTAGAGATGTGGAGGTTGTCAACCATTTGGTTGAAGGCCTTTCCCAATTCTCCAATTTCATCGTTGCTTGTTACATACACGCGCACATCCTCCGATCCCTTTGCTATGGCCTTGACAGCATTGTCGAGTATCGTAATATTTCGGGTAATTCTTTTAGCAATGATTATGGAGACTCCAAGTCCGCAGGCCAGTAATGAAAGGCAAAAGTATAAGGTGGTTCTTTTCAGGCTTTTTAAATTCGTGTAGAGAGGTTTCAGGGAATATCCAATGGTCAGCGTACCAAGTGGGATATTTTGATACACGATGTCTGTCCTGTAGAATACGATTCGATTCTGTTCCATAAACCCCGCTTTGGCTACCTCGTTTGGAACAGAGATTCGATGTGGGTTTATCAAAGCGATGGATTGATTAGAATTGCTGGTCACCGAAATGTAGACCACAGCACTGTCATTCTTAGCCCAGTTCACAGCCTCAGCAACAGCGACAAAATCGGTCTCTCCCATTCCAATCCCTACTCCGATAGAAAACATGTTTGAAATGCTTTTTATTTTTCCATCGATGGCACGCAATGCCAGTTGTTTTTGCTGATCAGGGTAGTACGAATAAATAAAAGCTGAAACCATAATAATCAGTATGGTTTGGGCAATTACAATTTTTGTACGTATCGATAAGCTCATTTTTTATTAAGCGCTATGACTTCTCAGACTGCTTTTGGCGACTTCATCCGTAATCACCAACATTAAGGAGATCATCGTATTTATAAGCGTTGTCAGCCGCCCAAACTCTTCAAGCTTACGGCGCTCTAGAAGGGTCATTATTTCCAAAACAACTTTGTTCAATTCTGGTATTTGTACAATACCATACGATGTTTTTATTTGTATGCAGATAACCTGTAATTTGTCGGTGTCATTTTTTTCTAAAGCATCTCTCAACCTTTCAACGAATTCAGGCGTTTGCTTTTCATACGCTTTTTGGAGATCCTCCACAAAATTTTTGCTCCCGTTGCTTAATCGATACAATGGGTCAAGGTCTATGACAGTCTTAGGAACCACTGATTGTTCCTGCCGGGTGACTCTGTTGCCATTCGCCTTTTTAAGGAGCTTTTCCATTTTGCTGAAAAGCACCTCCTGTTTGAATGGTTTTGAAACATAGTCATTCATGCCAATCGATATGCATTTATCGACTTCAGATGTCAGCGCGTGAGCCGTCATGGCGATAATAGGGATGTCGCATACCGGTGGGAAGAGGATGGTACGAATGTGCTTAGTCGCTGCATAGCCGTCCATTTCCGGCATCTGAATGTCCATTAGAACCAGGTCGTATTTTCCAGTTTTTACGCTTTCAACGCACTGCTTCCCATCGAACACCAAGTCAGTCTTGCAGCCGGTTTTATCCAGTACACGTTTGATTAAAAGACGGTTCACGTGATTATCCTCGGCGACGAGGATGGAGGCAGTTTTTAAAAAGTGTATCGGCTCAAGCTCCGTAATCTCCTGACTGCGTATTTGCAAAATTTCATGGTCCGCTTTCTCGAATGGAAGGAAGACGTAAAAAGTTGATCCATATCCAGGTGTGCTATCAAAAGAAATAGCTCCACCATGAAGTTCAATAATATTTTTCACAATGGTTAGGCCAAGCCCGGTACCTCCGTATTTTCTGGAAGTTTCGCTTGACGCCTGGACAAAGCTTTCAAAGATTTGTGAGTGCTTATCGTGGGGAATTCCAATGCCTGAGTCTTTTACAGAAAATTCAAGAATTTGTTTGCCATTTTTCGAAGAGGTATGTTTTACGTTTAAATGGACATACCCTCGTTCCGTAAATTTTACGGCGTTGTTAATCAGATTAGTGAGCACTTGATTTAGTCTTACCGGATCGCCGTTCACAATAGGAGGGACCAGAGCTCCAATCTCCAGTGAAAGCTGTAGACCTTTGCTTTCCGCCTTGCCCCGCAGGCTGGTAATGATACTTTTTAGCAGATCGCTTAAACTGAAATCGATTTTCTCAAGCCTCATTTTCCCGGACTGCATCTTAGATAAGTCAAGGATGTCATTAATGATCACGAGCAAATTATCCCCTGAAAAATGAATGGCGTCTACAAAACCCTTCTGTTCTTCGGAAAGCTTAGTATCATAAAGGAGCTGCGTAAATCCGATCACCGCATTCATCGGCGTTCTTATCTCATGGCTCATGTTGGCTAGAAATACTTCCCTAACACTGAGGGAATCCTCCGCCACTTTTGTTGCTTTTAATAACTCTTGCTCTGTTCGCTTCCTATCGGTAATGTCCTGAGAGGTGCCGAAGATCTTTTGGCAAACATTGTCGTCGTTAAAGACGGGGTATCCCTGAACGTTTAAGAACTTTTCGCCGGAGGGTACAATCAGTTTAATATCAATATTGAACGATTTTCCACTTACCGTCTCTGAGAACGTCGAATTACACAACGCGTGGTCTGACGGATGAACTGAATTTAAGTAGTTTTCTAAGGTTGGCTGAAACTCCGCCGGATCTAATTCAAAATTATAGAAGACTTGTTCTGACCAGTGCATTGTTTTGGAAGGAAGATCGATCTCCCAATTCCCAATCTTTGCGATCTTTTGCGCCTCTGCTAACCGTTTTTCGCTAATTTGAAGTGCGCGGACAGCTTCTTCTTTCTCCCGCTGAACTAAACTGGTCCGGAGGATACTGGTGATGATCTTTCCGATAGCATTGCCATTGATCTGATCTTTAACGAGATAATCCGAGGCACCTGCTTTCATTAACTCTACGGCAATGCTCTCGCTACCTTGCGAAGTGATGATGACGATAGGCGTCGCGATACCTTTATCTCTGAATCTTTTTAAGAGCGACAAACCGTTTTCACCGGGAAGAAGGTAATCGAGAAAAATGCAGTCGAAGGGCGTGGTGAAAATTTCATCGGTCACACATTTCATATCTTCACATTCAACGACTTCACATTCGTGGCTGGAATTTTTTAACGCACGTTTTAATTGCAGTCTGTCTACTTGATCATCATCGATAATCAGAACTGTTATTTTGGAGTTCATACTTTGTTAGAGAATGTTTTGGGCCATTGGAAAATGAACTTAGTCCCGCACCCTTCTTCGGACTCAATCCAGATTTTACCCCCGTGTTCATCCACTATCCTTTTCACGATTGTTAATCCAATGCCGGTGCTTTCAGACCGATCGCGAGATTGTAGGGTTTGGAAAATGACAAATACCTTTTCATGGAATTCTTTAGATATCCCAGGCCCATTGTCTTCTATAGTAAACTCGTAACAGCCAACCCTATCTGCAGCCGTGATTTTAATGTCCCCGGCCTCTTTGTCGTTATACTTGACGGCATTTCCAATTAGATTGGAAAAAACCTGAAAGAATGGGATCTTAGGGGCGATAACGGTCGGCATTTCCGCTGTTGTTATGATGAAGTTTTTCGGTGGAGCTAATGAGTCCAAGACCTCGGAGATCAATTCACCTACGTCAATCGATTCTGATTGAAGTTTTGCCCTTCCAACTTTCGAGTATTCCAGGATCCCAGTAATTAAGGCTTCCATTCTGAACGCTCGTCCTTTTAGCATGTTCAGATTCTTTTTATTTTCGTCTGAAAGCGATGACTCCAGATCCTCGTGAAGCCACTGAGATAAGTTGATGATTGCGCGCAACGGAGCTTTTAAATCGTGAGAAACGATGTATGCAAATTGATCGAGCTCTCTATTGCTTCGTTCCAGGCGCGCCGCATAGTCTTGAAGTTTTACCTCGGTTTTTTGCTTTTCCGTAACGTCGCGCAACGTAATGACCTTTAACATGTCTCCTGAAATGGAATCCGGAATAATGGAGGCAGACAATGAACAAGTGATTTGCAGATCACCTTTGTGGAAACCGATCTCTTGCTGCGTTATTTGAAGGTCCGTATCGAGCTGCCTTAAAAAGTGGTTACCCGTTTCTGAGCTGGTAAAGAGATCGGCCAGGGGTCTTCTGATGACAATGGTCTGATCCGGCAACCCAAAAATCATTAAAGCTGCCTCGTTCATCAGTTGGATAAAATTTTCAGAATCACAGACAATCAGACCCTCCTGCATAGAGTGGAAGATTTTGTCTGTTGCCTCATTGGAGAGGAAAAACTTTTTCTGGTCTGTCATGGACAATTTCAGCGTATATCAACAGAAACAAAATTACGTTAACGTGGTGGCTGATCCTTCTGAAAGAGTTACATACCTGGCGTAAGTGCTATTTAGCCTTTCATTGAATAGAGGGAGCGTTCAAAGAAGTAATTGTGGATTTCATTTTATAAGGGTTTACGGAGGGTTATCGGGGTTGTCCCTGATACTTTATTTCCAGATAGTTCCTAAATGGACCGGAGATAGGCTTGCAGTTGATTACATGAGAAATAGGTCCGCCATCGTCCAACAGGAAGTCTAATGTAGGATTAATGGACTCTGTAAACAAAATTGTACGATTACGTAATTGAGTCTCTTATTTCGTCCTGCTATTTGCTCCTGAGTTGTCGCTTCAACACCAACTGTCAAGTCGGTTGGACGATGCCTGGCCCACTTGCTCCCCGCTATCTTTCGACTTGAATAACAACATGACCTTCGAGCAAGGTTGCTTAATTAAAAAGGAGCATCCCAATAGACGATTGAGATAAGTCCTTTTTTAATTCGTTCGCTACGGAATGTAATAAAGAGGATGCCGACAATTTGCTAACAATAAAAAAATGTGATCGTAGCCGTCTTCTTTAGTAAGGCAAGGACTTTCGGCCCTCGTGGAACACGCTATACCCGCAAAGCCACTGAACTCATGGATTTGGAAATGACCTACATGAATTTTCCATATTTTTTGCGACCCAGGATCTCATTCTTAATGCAATTAGAACCATTATAACTCCGCATAGGATTTTTATACAGGGCGATTGTGTTTGAAATTT
Source organism: uncultured Chryseolinea sp. (assembly GCA_964484845.1). Taxonomy (GTDB): domain Bacteria; phylum Bacteroidota; class Bacteroidia; order Cytophagales; family Cyclobacteriaceae; genus Chryseolinea. The sequence continues at coordinate 6,684 of CAZAHL010000090.1, forward strand.
ATTAAAGATGACCTTCGTCAGCGAAGGAATGATATGCACTATTAGGAAGCATAATGAAATGATCAAGAAGTGCTAGAGTAACGTTATCGACACATTCTATCCCATTCGACTAATGGCCTATTGGACAGTTCAGTGTGACAGACAACAGGCTCGTATCGAAGAAACCGATAAGAATATGCTGGATTAAAAGAGGGTAGCGAGCTATCGCTCAAAGAGCAAGTCTTATTCCCATCATTACCCGACTCGGATCCTGCCGGCTTGTCGGAAAACTAATTGGGTTAGTGGAAGATGCATCAGAAATCAACGGGTGGCTGTATCGCTGATTAAGCGCATTTTGAACATTCGTGAAAAAAGTTACCTTATCGCTCAACAAAAATCCAGCGGAAAGATTCACGAGCGAATAACCCGGAATGGATGTTCTTTTATTTTCGAAACTGTCTTTGAATTCGGAGGTTCTTTGTTGTCCCGACTGAAGCAAACGGACTGAAAAGTGAAAGGCATTTAATTTTCCATCAAGTCCAGCTCTGAACTGCCACGGAGCGATCAGGGATTGTCCAACCTGGCGCGTTCCCGAGGCAGCTACTTCGGTCATTTCACCCTCTAAATAACTTATGGACGAATAAATGTTGAATCTGCCCCTCCTGATGCTGAATGTATTGTTGAGCATCACATTGCCGCCGTAATTTTCCTGGGCGCCCAGGTTAAAAGGGACTTCAATAAATCCGACATCCCAACCCTGAAATTTGTTTTGATAGAGGTTAGTGTATCCGTTATCCGGAACGTTTGTGATTAAATTCTCTATCCTTGTTCTATAGGCTGTCACGGTGAGGCTAAGGGTTTTTCTGATCCGCTGATGAATGCTGAATTCAACTGTCTTGGAAGTCATAGGTTTGAGATCCGGATTGGGCAAATGCCAGAAATCGGATTGATATGTAATGCCATCATCCAAAGAATAAAACGCGCCATAGGATTGGTAAGAAATATGCGGAGAAGGCGCCCAGAAGGCCGTGCCATACAAGAGTTTTAAGGTTGTCTTCTTAAACGGCGTAGCAACGGCCCCGATGCGGGGATTTATCGTTGACCCGAAACGTGAGTTGTGGTCGTAACGAACGCCGGCGGTAAGGGAAAAATTTGTACTAGGGTAGTATTGCCCCTGCAAATAAGATCCAAAATTTGTGTAGAGCAGCGGAAAGAACTCAGCTTCAATGCCATTGGGATTGTTCTTCGAGGTGGAATTCAACAACACACCTCTTACCTCGCTATTTTTTTCGATCGGCGACTGCAATTCAGGTGATTTGGGAATAGATTGAAAAATCTCATATGTTATACCGCCTATAAAATTCAGCTTGTCGGATAATGAATAGGTAAGCTGCTCTTCGACTTTCATCGTCGATCCGGAACTGTACTTATATCCATGCTCCATTCCCCCAAAAACATTTCGGAAATTTGATCTCGGATTGACCTTGTAAAAGCTTGCCGTCAGTGTGCTCGCCGACTTAAATTTTCCCGCCGTTATCGAATAGCTTCCACTTGCCATCGTGATACCTTGACCATAAAAGACATCCTTATTATAAACCGCATTGTTCGGCGTGAGCGTTGTTGACGATGGGACCTGGACATGATGGTGCAGTATCTTGAGCGAGAAACCACCCTTATCCAGGGAAACATATGCATTATAGGCTTTAATCGGAGCGTCATAACTCGGATCGATTGGTTGTTTCGGTGCTACCAGGCCATACGAGGTATTGAACGATTTCGTCTCTTGTGAAGACATCGAATATTCGTTTTTATAAACCTTTGAAAAATTGGGTTGTATATCGTATGAATACTGGCCGCCGAAAGAAATACGGGTGTCATCTTTAAACTTCTTTTTGAATAACCCGAAGATATTGTGATATCCCTGCGTTCCACCAGTGGTAGCTACGCTAACCTTTTCGTTGCCTGTGTGCTCCCCAGTGATGATGTTGATAACGCCCGCCATGGCGTCCGCTCCGTATAGGGCTGAGCCTGGTCCATAAACGACTTCTATTTGCTTAGCCAGGTAGATCGGAAAGTTTTCTAGGAGGGGTAGCGGCTCGTTGGTGGGAGAGGAAATTCGAACTCCATCGAGCAGAATTACAAAGTAATCCGGTCTTGAAATCCCACGGATGTTTATCAGTGAATAAAACTGGGGGTCTGCTTTGTGCTGCACTGTAAAATCTGGCAAATCATTCAGGATCTCGGCTAAATTTCGGTACCCTCTGAGTTTGATTTGGTCGCGCGTTACAATTAAAACAGAAGCAGGCGCCTGTCCTGAATTTTGCAAGCTTTGCGTCGGTGTGATTACTCGAATTTTCATAAGGTCTTCGAACGCCATGTCCAATAATTCTACTGTATCACTCTTGAATGTATTGGACTTTTTTGCTTCCTGGGCAAGTGCGATTGAAACCGAAAAAATCAATAGCGTTAATATAAATGTTTTATGTGGGGGAGTGAGATATGGAAACATGAACTGGGTTTGATGAGAATTTAAGTTGCCTATGATTTTGTTTAAGTAAAGCAACGAGCGGTAATGCTTCTGCATGGCTTCATTTCACGAATCAGAAAGCTTGGCGGAGTCAGACCAATTGTGTGAGTAAAATTGTCCTTTTATTTGGATTGGTGCCTCGGGGAAATCCCTGATTTATAAAAAATCAGGGCTCTTCATCACTTATGAGGGCTACTGGCGGCTCATTCGATAATTTGTGAACTTTAATCATTAACCCCTGCACTCATAGCGTGAGTCTCAACTTGTCATCTTAGATTATCAATTCGGAGACTACCCATATAAGCCAAACCCAAACTTCATATGCGGCAGAATTTCCTTCCCCAATAATAGCGACTCTTTTTCCTTCGAAACCTTCAGGTGACTGATTGCCAATTCGAAGTTGTTTCCTGTTGCAGTAAAGGAAACAGATGCGTTCTCTTCGTAATTGGCTCCAAGTTTTTTGGATATAATAAAACTTAGGATAAAAATGAGAACGAAATAGATAACAAACGGTATAGCAATTCTCACAACGTCCATTGGTATATCTAATATCATTTTACCTTTAAAGCTGAACATAATGACAATTGTAAATAGGAGTGCAATCAACGTTATCGGGCTGATCTTGGGTATTACATTCTTGACGTACCATTCTTCCCCCTTAGCTTTCTTAAAGAAATAGCGCGTTAAGAACCCTGCGATGAAAGGTACGCCCAGGATAAGAAAACACTTTTGGCAACATCACCCATACTTACGTTTACAACTGAACCCTCAATTCCAAAGTAGGGTGGTAACACTGTAATGAAAAGCCATGCAAATACGCTGTAGAATAATACTTGAAATATGCTGTTCAAGGCAACCAGACCTGCGGCATATTCTTTATCACCTTTTGCGCGATCGTTCCATACTAAAACCATGGCAATGCATCGCGCGATTCCTATCAGAATCAGCCCGACCATGTATTCTGGCTTATCGTGTAAAAAGAGCAAGGCAAGGCCGAACATGAGAATGGGGCCGATGACCCAATTTAGAACTAGCGACAATGTGATAACCTTTACATTCTTAAAGACCTTCCCCAAATGTTCATATCGTACTTTTGCTAACGGAGGAAACATCATGATGATTACATGGAGATCCGTCCTTTGAAGTCTTCATTGAATGATGCAAAACTTATCGCGATCAACTTTCAAGATGAAACCATAGGGGTATCAAATGGGGAATTCTTTTTGATGTGGTATTCGAAGGCTTTCATTGCCTATAAGTATGAATTGGATAGCGAAACTGGGGCAATTGAGGTCGCGAAAGTTGATGCGGAATATATGGAGAACGGTACTCTGCATTCTCTTGAATTGCTTGCCAATAGCCAGTTAAAACTAGAATTAACAAAACAGGTTTTTGATTTTACCGAGCAAGCATGGGTTGCGACAGAGCTTTTAGTTATTTATCAAAAAGTAGAATAGAATATTTATGACGCGATGGAATGATTTTACCGGAAAGAGGAACTTTTAGGTCAGGTTATTATTACCAGCGAGGCATATTTGTCGTTCGCCGATGTTGTTTTATGAGTTTCAGTGGCCCTCTAATATTTTTTCACCTCAGCAATTTGCCACTTATAAGAAAGAAGGTTTATTTACATGCAATATCGTTGCAAATGGACATTTTCCTTTTTACATTGGCGTTCCTGCTATAAAACTATGCATTTGCTCACAGCAATAAGGAATGGAACAGCTCATAGCGTAAAGGCAGCGCTCTATATCTTTTTGTTTGCCTTTTATGTTGCGGGTACTTCTCAGGTTGAGGTACTCCACGAGCTTATTCATTCACATAACAATCTAATTTCACACTCACCGGAAGAGGAAAAAGATCCTTGTCATCGTGATGTTTACCACCATGATACTGAAAAGACATGTGATCACCATTCCCATATTGTTGTTACTGATAAATGTGAGCTGTGTGATTTGATTTTTTACACCGATCAGATTTTACTTTCAAGTGTTGATAGCCCATCCATACACTTTCTAGTAGTTGATTTTGTTTTCAACTCATCCGACACAGTTGGCACCGGCCATTCTATCAACTCCTCAAGAGCACCGCCAGCAGTTTAAATTTTAATGATGCTGACCTGAAGGGGTCTTGCAGCTTTTTGGCCGTTCCTGGCTGAAGTTTCATTTACTCATTGCCTGATGTATTTAAAAGACAATACTGCTATTGTCGGTCTTGCATGTCTGCATGGGTGGCCACTCGCAGGAAGAATTTATACCGGTTATTCATGGCGTTAATAGCCAGCTAATTTCTTATAGTCAATCATGGCTATCAGTTTAGTGAATACACGAATCGCTTCAGGTATTACACAGATACCTGGAACGTAACATCATCTTTCCATTCAAATGCATCTTTTAACTAAACATAAAACCAATGAAAACCAATCGACTTAGGGAATCCAGCTTTTTAAAATTGATGAGTTCGGTGCTTGCTATTGTTTCCATGAGTGTCATGTCAGGCTGTGATAGTGACGATCCCCAGAAAGAAGACGTGCCGGAACTCATCACGAAAGCAACTTTGACATTTACGCCATCAGGTGGCGGACCATCGGTAGTAGCAAATGCGACTGATCCTGACGGGGAAGGGGTTCAGGATATTGAAGTGGATGGTCCCATCAACCTTAGCGCTGCTTTAAGCTACACACTCACCATTCAATTGATCAATGAGCTCGCGCAGTCCACTGATCCTGCATACAACATAACAGAGGAGGTCGAGGAAGAAGGCGACGAGCATATGTTTTTCTTCTCTTGGACGATTTCAATGATCCGACTGGCAACGGTAACATTGACAACCGCAGCGATGATGTAAACTACGAGGATGAAGATGACAACGGACTGCCATTAGGTCTTGAGACTTTCTGGACGACGGCTGCTTCTTCTTCGGGTAGCTTTCGCGTTGTTCTTAAGCATCAGCCTGAACTAAAAAACGCGACCTCATCCTCGTCCACTGGAGAAACGGATCTTGATATAGAATTTACCATTAACATTCAATAAAATCAATGTTGAATTCCAACAAAAGAACATTTGTTGCGACCTACTTGCTCGATAGGGCTGGAATGTGGGCTTCTGCTCTTTGTGCAATTCATTGTATTGCGTTTCCCATGCTTGTAACAATTTCTGCTTTTAGCGGCCTTGTGTTTCTTGATGATCCACGTGTAGAAATTGGCATCATAACAGTTAGTATACTGTTAGGCACAAGCTCACTCTTTCCCTCATACTTTAAGCATCACCGGAAGATATTTTCAATTCTGATTCTCTTGTTCGGATTCTTTCTCATTGGGCTGAGCCGGTTTATGGTTAATGTTAATGAATCAGTGCTTGTCTCAACAGGTACAGCTTCGGTTGCCTCAGCCCATTTTTTAAACTACGCTTTGCAAGAAGTGGCATAACAAAATTTAATTTAAATGAAACTGGCCCCTTTAAATGCAGCAGCTTTATTGAAGCAAAATAAAATCCGGCTCACCGATAGCAGGAAAGAAGTTCTGGAAGTTTTGCAAAATGCCAATGTCGCGCTATCCCATGGTGAATTGGAGAAGAAGCTTCCAACTCACATTGATCGAATAACAACATACCGGACTTTATTATCATTTAAGAAGAATGGCTTGATACACTCAATCTTTGATCCTCACTCAGGTGCAGCGAAATATCTTTTCAATAGTCCTGGTTTGCCAAAATATCATGCACACTTCAAGTGTACTTCCTGCAATTTGCTGATCTGCCTCCCTATAGATATTTCACCAATGAATGAGATGTCGTTGCCCAAAGGTTTTCATGCAGCCTGCTATTCATTCATAATTGAGGGTTTATGTGTGCGGTGCAAAGACCATGAGTTTTTTATTGCATTTGGCAAACATGATGATGTTGTAACGAAGAATGAAACTAAACCTTAAACTATTATGCTAAAAGCCAAGAATCTTACCAAAATCTATGACGGAAAGGCTGCACTCAATAATGTATCATTTGGGGTAAATGCAGGAGAAGTATTTTGTCTGCTTGGAGCCAACGGGGCCGGCAAGACAACAACGATCAACTTGTTTTTGAATTTCATCAAGCCTACAAGTGGTCACGCTTTCATCGGAGACAAGGATGTTACACAAGAGTCGAGGGAAACAAAAAAACTTCTCGCCTACATCCCGGAGAACCTGATGCTTTATCCCAACCTCACGGGGATTGAAAACCTGGATTATTTTTCCGGACTAGCAGGAAAAAACTATTCACAAGATCAATATGCCAAATTTCTCTCGGAAGCTGGTCTCGATAAAAATGTACATGCGCGAAGACTAAGCACATACTCCAAAGGTATGCGGCAGAAAGTTGGTGTGGCCATAGCGATTGCAAAAGACGCTAAAGTCCTGTTGCTTGATGAACCGACCTCCGGCCTCGATCCAAAAGCCAGCAACGATTTTGCAGACTTGCTTGAAAAGCTAAGCAGGAAAGGCATAGCTATTCTTATGGCAACACACGACCTGTTCCGAGCAAAAGAATCCGGAACGCATATCGGAATTATGAAAGAGGGAAGTCTTGTCGAGCACATTACTACCGAACAGATCAATCATACTGACCTTGAGAAGTTGTATCTGAACCATATGAATTAGAACCATACTACTATGATATTTAAAATAGCCAGTAAAGAATTAAAGGAGATCCTTCGTGAAGGAAGAGTCAGAATTTTAGCAACCACTGCTGTGGCCCTTTTAATCAGCGCGATTCTTGTGAGCAAAAGTTATTATGAATCTGTAAACGCACAGCACACCGCTGCCCGAACGAACACGCGAAACCTTTGGTTGAATCAGGAAGACAAAAATCCGCATTCAGCAGCCCATTACGGAACCTACGCATTCAAACCGAAATACCCGCTCTCCCTTATTGACAATGGAGTTGACAAATACTCTGGTGTCAGTATTTATTTAGAGGCACACAAAAGAAATGAGAGCCAGTATGTAACCGCTCAAGATCAGACTGCCCTGGCACGATTCGGTGACCTCACGCCAGATTTTATTTTGTTATTTTTTATACCGCTCTTTATCATACTCATTGGGTTCAATTCCTTCAGCAAGGAAAAGGAAAGCGGAACGTTGCGCCTCCTTCAAAGTCAGGGGATCAGCGGATCAAAGCTGGCACTTGGAAAATGGCTTGGGGTCTTTATTCCCGTTGTACTGATTATTCTTCCAGTCTACATTCTCTCTGTTCTGTTTCTCTCAGGTAGACTATGGAGAATTCAGTCTTGGAGCGCTGACACTTCTTTTCGCTGTTTATCTCATTTACTATGCAGTCTTCACCAACCTTACGCTGATCGTGTCAGCGCTGTCAAAAAGGTCTAACCTGGCTTTCATCAGCTTGCTCACTATCTGGATAATCGCCTGCTTGGGTATGCCAAAGCTCGCCACCAACATTGCGCAGCAAGTTTTCCCTTATCCAACGGAGCTTGAGTTCGAACAACGTGTTGCAGCCGAAAAGAGCGGAGGAATGAATGTTTCCGAGGCGTGGAATAAGGAGATGAAAAAACTTGAAGCTGAAATGTTGAAAAAATATGGTGTTGATAGTGTTTTACAATTGCCTATCAATATGGACGGCCTTCTCATGCAGAAAGGTGAAGAGCACGAATTGAAATTATGGTAATGGACTCAGTATATATTTGTGTGATACGGAAAAAACTATACGACACATGAGGAATGAAGATCCAACTACACCAGCATGGTAACACCACAAAAGAGCAGGATGAGTTTTAGGTCCTTAACAAATAAGCCTATTTCCTCAGGTTGAATTTTACTGTCTTTGATTTTCTGGACCAGGAGTTCTTCAGTCTCATCTGAAATGAAAATGAATGTTTCGCTCTTTAATGGCATCCAACATCGCTTCAATTTTGCTGGTTTCACTTTCCGAAGTTTTTGAGATACATATTGTTCAATCATTCGATCAAAGTTGGATTGCTTCATAAACTGATTCCTCCAACATATACACTAAAAAAACACCGGTTTACCCTACGTTCTCATTAGAATTTATTTTTCTAATAACTCTTAGAACCCTATGAATGCCTAAGCTGAAACCTCAAGATTTTCCTTTGGCTGACAGATGCATGGGCATAACAGGAATTCATTCTCACCACATGGAGCGATTAGAGCAATCATAAATGTCGGAATCGATTTGACATTGATAAATGATTGCCAAACGAGTATGAAGATATTAAACCGGAATAGATTTCCGAAGAACTTGCGTTAAAGCAAACACAAATACCAAGGATAAAAATAATTCAATAATAAATCATTAAAGTAAAAACAAGATGCACCCGGTATTTGGATTACAAAGGCGGAGCCAAACAACCACGGGCCCACGTTAAAAAATATACTACCCGGAGCAAATGAAACGAAGTAGAATGTCGAAGGGTGGAGATATTTTTTAAATGGGGAAATGGTTGCTTGATGGAGCCTTTGTAAATTAACGGGGTGCATTTTTTTTTGTTCGCCTCGAACTCCTTTTGCGAGTAATATGTCTACAATAAAATGAACCCAGATAGTTGTGTTAAAATTCTTCTTTTAGCATGGTGGAAAGTGCTTTGCAAAGTATTATGGAAGGACATTTTTATTTTAGAAAGCAACTTGAACCAATTGTTCTAAAGGCAGCAAATTCTTGGTAACGCCAGACCTACCTCCTAACTCAAAAGGAATCTAGGTTACTAACCTTGCTTGCAATGGGAAAAAGTAGTGAAGAAATAGTGAGGGGACTATCTCTTAGTAAAAATACAGTGGAGTCATATCGTAAAGAGCTGCTTACTAAATTTGAAGTAAATTGTACTGAATTAGTTGATTATGCCCAATAAATAGAGTCAAATGGGTCCTGGCAGATGCTTCATGTGCTTCCATGCTGGTAAAAAGATGTAATCTGCGGCAGCATAAGAATCGATATCGATCAATACCCTATATTTTTTAGCTGCTCAGCAAAACAAAAAATAATCCGTGCCACAACCATTGTAACGCGCAGCCTATCAACGACAGGGTATCTGAGGAATGTTCAGCGATCAGATAACAATCCACATGGATTCCTCATAGAACGGTGGAGTATTCTGGAAAATAAGGATATCAAAATCGAAAACAGATAATGCATGACACCAAATCAAAAAAGGAACAACGCTTTATCTGATCGTTGGACTCGAGCAGTCGGCAAGATCCATGCTGAGTATAAAAGGATGATCGAATTTCTGAACGATCGGTTTAATGCCTTGCCATTATATGCTAAAAAATCAGGTATACTTCTGTTCGGAGCAGCAACAGGTGGACTCAGCTTATTGCTGGTCATTCAAGCCTTGCAGGGGCAAGGGATTAATTCAATTACAGTCGATAAAATAAAAACGACCAAAGCGAAACTCTTTCCGATGATCAATTAATTCCAATTAGGAAGATGAAAGGAATGATAGAAGGCGAGTTCGAAGCTTTCTACGTCGGTGTTGACAGAAACGGAAAAGTTTACATCAACCATGATCTAGAATATTCAAAGGATGCCTATAAAAAAAGCAATGGTTGGCAATCAATTTCAAAGGAGAAACTCAACGAGTACTACAAGGAACCTCGCCAGTAAAGCTACCGGATACCCAATAGCCAAAATAGCAGCAAAACTTGCTATCGGATATCATTTGGATGAATTGAAAAACCCAATCACTCAAGCAACATAATCACCGGATTCACCTTCTTTTTTATAGACAGGAAATCCCTTTCCTTTCAGCCGGACTTTTGTTCCGTGTTGTGTTTCAGGGTTTACTTGTAGTTTTACTTTTGTCTGTAGTGTATCAACAATGATTTCTCCACCAAGCATAGCCGTATATAAATCAATCTTGGCTGTTGTAAACAAGTCGTTACCTAGCCGTTTAAAATCGGGATGGCCAGTTATAGAAAAAGTAATGAACAAATCACCTGCCGGGCCGCCATTTACACCAGGCGATCCGTAACCCTTCCCTTCAATTTTATCTTTTGTCCGTTCTCAATACCAGCGGGGATGGTAATGCGAATATTTTTTCCATTGACCGTAATAGTTTTTTGATGTGTTTCCAATGCATCATTTAAGTTAAGTGTGAGTTGTGCATCATAGTCCTGTCCCCTGAATTTTGTCTCGCTACTTCGGCCTGAACCTCCAAACATAGATTCAAAAAAACTTGAAAAGTCACCATCACTACCTTCGGAAAAATGAGGCCCGTGTGAATTTTTAGATTGTCGCTGAGATTGGCGCTGTTGCTCAAAGTGATCAGCGTGCTGCCAGTCTTTTCCATACTGATCATATTTCTTTCTTTTATCCGCATCGCTTAAAACCTGGTTTGCTTCATTGATCTGCTGAAACTTTTTATGCGCGTCTTTATCGTTAGGATTTAGGTCTGGATGAAGTTTTCGGGCCAACTTTCGATACGCCTTTTTTATGTCCTCATCAGAAGCCTTCTTGTCAACGTTTAAGATATGGTAGTAGTCAATAAATTCCATGTAACCTGGTTTGGTTAAATTAAAGAATAGTTCGTAGTAAATGTAGCTAAGTAGATTTTAGCTGTCAATTTTTATATTTATTTCCCTGAGTAGCATGAATTGTTTTTCCTGTGTATCAAAAAGGGTTTTGATTTGTTCTTCCATTATCAATTCTATTTTTTGATTCATGCTACGAATCCGCATTTCAGTTTTAAGATTTATTAAGTAGTCGTTTTCACTTCTCATCCTGCCTTTCTCTTCCTGCCTGTTTTAGCTCATCATAATGATAGGTGCTTGCAATGTCGCAATGCACGAGAGGATCAGATTCATATTAACAAACAAATATTGGGACATTAATTAGTGAAAGATGTAATTTAATTATTGAAGTATGCAATATAGATTGCATTAAATACTGTGATGACTGATTCACTATATAAATCATCTTGAATTCTTCTAAAACTTATTAGTTTATAAGTCTGCGGGAATATAAATATCAAAAGTTGCTCCTTTCTTTAATTCGCCTGTTGCTATGATAATGCCGTTGTGATTTTCTACTATTTTTTTTACAATGGCAAGGCCGATGCCTGTTCCTGTATATACTTCCTGACGATGAAGTTTTTGGAATACTTCAAAAATGCGTTCGTTAAAACGTGGTTCGAAACCAATGCCTTTATCTTTTACAGTGATATGGCAATAATCTTTTTCGGGTGAAAGCCTTTCGATATTTAATTTACTACCGCTTACAGTTTTGCTCTTTATTGATATGTGTGGTGGTATGTCAGGTTGTGAAAATTTTAGAGCATTGCTTAGAAGGTTAAGCATGAGCTGGCGAAACTGAAATGCGATGATGTTGGCGGGGCAAATTTCGGTAACTACGATGGTTGCGTGTTTTTCATCAATAATATTTTTTAGTTCAGTTTTTACTTCGTCTATAATTATATTAAGGTCTATTTTTTCAAACTTGCGTTCAGCGGTGTTGATATGAGAGAAGGCAAGTAAATCTTCGATGAGTTGCCGCATTCTTCCTGCTGATAATAGTATTCGTTGGAAATTATTTTTGCCTTTGTCAGATAGATTTTCAGTTTCAAGTATGGTCGTGGTAAAGATTTGTATTTTACGAAGGGGTTCCTGCAAATCGTGACTTGATACATAATTAAATGCCAGAAGTTCTTTGTTAGCAATGATTAACTCTGCTGCACGTTTTTCTTTTTCATCATTTTGAAAAGCAAGTTCTTTATTTACAGTTTTTAATTGGAAAGTGCGTTGTATCAGATCTTCTTCAGCTTCTTTACGATTTGTAATATCTGACCTGATGGAGAGATACTGATAAGGTTTACCATGTTCATTCAAAAAAGGGATGATGGTAGTATCTACCCAATAGAAGGTTCCATCCTTGGCTTTGTTTTTAATTTCACCTTTCCATATTTCTCCATTGGCAATAGTTGTCCATAAATTTTGAATAAATTCTTTAGGATGATAACCAGAATTAATAATGCTGTGACTTTGTCCGATTAATTCTGCCTCGCTGTACTTCGATATTTTACAGAAATTATTGTTTACCTTTTTGATAATTCCCTGTTGGTCGGTAATGGCTATTATAGTTGATACATCCAAGGCATATTTATAATCGGATATCTCTTTTAAACTATTTCGAAGTAGTTCTTCCGATTGATTAAGCTCTTTGTTTGCAATAAGTAACTCTGCTGCCCTTTTTTCTTTCTCCTCGTTTTGAAAGATAAGTTCTTTGTTAGCAATAAGTAACTCCGCTTCCCTTTTTACCTTCTCTTCGTTTTGAACTAATAATTGATGGTTTTTTTTATAGAGCTCCACCAAAACTGCCACTTTTGCTTTTAATATTTCGGGGCTAAGGGGTTTAATCATATAATCAACTGCACCAGACTGATAGCCTTTAAATATATGAACAGCATTATCCATACTAGCTGTTAAAAAAATAATTGGTAGATGCTTAAGGTTTGTGATTTGGCGAATTAATTCTACTGTTTCAAAGCCATCCATCCTTGGCATTTGCACATCCATTAATATGATGACAAAGTCTTGTTCGCGATTAAGAATTTTTAATGCTTCCTTTCCTGATTTTGCTTTCACACAAGTATAATTCTCATCGGAAAGCATAACTTCTAAGGCAAACAAATTTTCTGGTCTATCGTCTACCAATAAAATTTTAACAAGATTATTTGCTTTCATTTTGATTATTTAAAAAATCTCAAATTGGCCTTCTATCATAACTTTTTACATATTCCATATCGTTGATTAAACTGTATATTGAGATAACCCCCGATTGCCTCTGGAGGTAGATCATCATTTACTTAACCATACACGCATCAATGACAATAAGCGTTCTACATCAATAGGCTTCGTGATATAATCGTTGGCGCCTACATCAATACATTTTTGTTTATCATCTTTCATGGCTTTTGCTGTGAGCGCAATTACAGGTAAGTTCTTGAATTCCACCTGAGATCGTATTCTTCTCATTGCTTCATAACCGTCCATTTCCGGCATCATAATATCCATCAGTACCAGATCAATGTCTGGATGAGTATCCAACATTTCTAACGCAATGTTTCCGTTTTCTGCTTTTAGTATTTCTATTCCACGTTCCTTTAATATTTTGGATAATGCAAATACATTTCTCATGTCATCATCTACCAACAATATTTTTTTCTCATGAAATACGGATTCTTTATCGTACAATTTATTTATAATCGATTGTTTTGATTTCGGTAAATTAACGATCGTTCTGTGAAGGAAAAGTGCCGTCTCGTCCAGCAATCGTTCTTCCGATTTTACACCTTTTACAATTATAGTCTCCGCATATTTCTGAAGCTCATTGTTTTCTTCTTTTGTAAGCTCCTTGCCGGTGTAAACAATAATAGGCGGAATGCTATGGTCTTTTATGCTTGCCAGTTCATGGATAAGGTCATGCCCACTCATGTCTGGTAAACCAATATCCAGAATAATACAATCGATATGATTCTGCTTATACAAAGCCAGGGCATCTTTGCCCGTGCCTGCTTCAAAACATTTTACATCACCAGTACCAATGAGTATGCGCATTGCTTTTCTTGAGTTCTCGCTGTCTTCTATGATGAGCAGGTTTTTTATTTTTCTGCTGACGAAATTTTCAATTCTTTTAAATGCTTCTTCGAGATCTTTTTTATCCACCGGTTTCATCAGATACTCAATTGCTCCCTCTTTTACCGGTTCAAGCGAACGTTCAATTGCAGAAATAATATGCACGGGTATATGTCTTACCGAGGGATTTGATTTTAATTCAAGTAATACGTTATGTCCGTTGATCCCAGGCAGTTCCATGTCAAGAATAATCGCCTGTGGTTTATACTTTGTGGCAAGCAATAAACCATCTTCTCCGGTGGCTGCCGATAAACACTTGAATCCATTTTGGTTGGCTTGCTTTAAAAGTATCGAAGCAAATTTTAGATCGTCTTCAATAATGAGTACTATTTTATCATCTTTTGTGATTGTATCTCTGTTATCTTTTATAGATGGATAATTAAGATATTTAGTATCGGCTATATCGCGATTGCTATCGAGATGTGGTTTATACAAAATAGAATCCTGTGCGCCAGCGGCTGATAGTTCCGGATGTAATTCCAGCGGAATAATGAGAGAGAAAGTGGATCCTTCTTTTAATTTACTGGTCAACGTAATTTCAGCATCTAACAATTTTGCGAGCTCCCGTGAAATGGAAAGCCCTAAACCAGTACCACCATACTTTCTTGAAGTACCACCTTCAGCTTGTTGAAAAGCTTCAAAGATGGCCACTTGTTTATCTTCCTGTATCCCAATACCTGTGTCGTTAATAGAGATGATCACCAGGTTTTCTCTATATCGGCTAATATTTATTCTTACGCTTCCTTTTTCAGTAAATTTTAGGGCATTCGATATAAGGTTTTTCAATATCTGATTTAAACGTTGGTAATCAGTGAGGATGGATTCTGGTAAGTCTTTATCCAGTTTACAAGTTAACTTCAACCCCTTTAGTTCAGCTTGATGTTTAAAATTTCGAATCAGTTCATTAGAAAAACTTTTCAGTGAGATGCTTTCAATATTTATCGAAAGCTTTCCTGCTTCAATTTTTGAAAGGTCAAGAACATCATGAATTAACTCAAGCAGATCAAGACCACTTTTGTAAACTATTTCTGCACTTTCAACCTGAATACTATCCAAATTTTTCTTTTTGTTTTCTGCTAAATCTTTTGACAGAATAAGTAAACTATTAAGTGGTGTTCTTAACTCATGCGACATGTTTGCAAGAAATTCAGACTTATACCGGCTGCTTACTTCCAGTTGTTTT